>JAHDEN010000085.1 GCA_020628815.1 Chloroflexota bacterium
TGATACGCTTTCGGCCGACGATATTTTGTGCTTTTGCGGGGCCAATGAGGGGATTTATGCGACGATGCGCGGCCTGCTCAAAAAAGGGGATCACGCGATTGTGGTGGTGCCAAACTATCAGAGCCATGAAACGGTGCCGCTGGAGATTTGCCAAGTGACCGGGGTAGTCCTGCATGAGGAAAACGATTGGCGTATCAACATGGATGAGGTACGGGCCGCTATCCGGCCGAATACGAAGCTGATGGTGATGAACTTCCCGAATAATCCAACCGGGGCGGTGATGCCGAAAGATGATTTGGACACGCTCATCGGCATCTTGCGCGAACACGGCATTTATCTGTTTAGCGACGAAGTCTTTAGGCTGATGGAGCTGGACGAAGCGGACCGGATGCCGCAAATCGCTGACATTTACGAAAAGGGAATCTCGCTCAACGTGATGTCAAAGGCGTACGGCTTGCCCGGCCTGCGGGTGGGTTGGATCGCGTCACAAGATGCAGAGGCTCTCCAGCTTATCGAAGATTACAAACATTATTTGTCGATGTGTAATTCGGCTCCGAGCGAGTTTATCACAACAGTGGCGTTGCAAAACCGCGAGCCGATTCTGCACCGGAACCGGGAGCTAACCCGGGCCAACTTGGCCCAACTCGACACGTTTTTGGCCGATTTTCCTGAGCTGTTTAGCTGGGTCCGGCCGAAAGGCAGCTGCATCGGCTTTGTCCGTTACATGGGGGATGAGGGAGTTGAAGCGTTCTGCAAAAGCTTACTGTTGGATCACGGGGTGTTGTTTTTACCGGCATCGCTGTACAAGTCTGAGCTGATGCACTTTGATGCTCAGCATTTTCGGATCGGCTTCGGCCGGGGCAAAGTTTTCCAAGATGGGATGCAGGTTTTGCGCCAAGCGATTGAGGGGCGGTAAATACGGCTCGCCCATACGTATCAACTTAAGCAGATTCAGAGTGAAATTATCTGCGCCAAATTTAATCAAGTGATGTAGGGGCACCCCTTGTGGGTGCCCGAGGAACAGCATGGAGTCAAGTTGGGTGCCCACAAGGGACACCCCTACAATATGTTTTATGTTATGGAAATGATGATTCCTGGGGCTACTAGGATAAATTCTTTCCTTAAGTTGATCCCATTGGGGCGGAAAAACGGCTCGTCCTAATGATAAAAGAGCTTTCTATGCGGGCTGGTAAATCTTGACCTCTTTCTCCAGCCGGTCAGCCAACGCCATTTTCGCCTTTTCAACCTCGTAGTGCATTTGAATACCGGTCCAAAACTCAACCGACATGCCGAAGTAACGGGCCAGCCGCAAAGCGGTATCTGCACTGATTCCCCGTTCCCCATGCACAATGCGGTTAATGCGCATGGCCGGAACACCAATATCTTGAGCCAAGCGGTACTGGCTCAGCCCCATTGGCTTTAAAAACTCTTCTTTTAATATTTCACCGGGATGGATCGGGTCACGATCTCTCATATTGTCACCTTTAGTGGTAGTCCACAATTTCAACAGCATACACGCCGTCTTCTCGCCATTCAAAGCAGATTCTCCACTGGTTGTTGATTCGGATACTGTGTTGTCCATTCCTGTTGCTGGCCAAGGCTTCTAATCGATTGGCGGGCGGAATACGTAAGTCGTTTAAGTTTTGAGCATTGTCCAACATGATGAGTTTGCGCTCGGCCGTGCGTTGGATATTCTGAGGGAGTTTTCTGGAAAATTGCCCCAGAAAAACTTTTTCAGTTTCTTTGTCTCTAAACTCTCGAATCATAAGGCATAGTAACTCTTTTAGATATTATCGTCAATGGTTATTGTTTGTTCGGGTGCGGTCAAAAGTTGTGGAGAAGATTTGTTGCCCATTGCCCATTTTAGGCAGGTAGTTACTTTTGCTAAAAGCCTACCCGCCAAGTTAACTTGCTGCCATAAAACGGTCCGAATTTTCTTAGGAACGTGATTTTAATTAATGTCCCAACTAAAAAGTCGTTCCTGCCCAAATGAAGGTTAAATCACAGGGAAACAATTTGCAGATGGGACAGTTACGAGGTGGCCCTTGAGGGTATTTAAACTTTAGTCCTTAGTAAGCCGAGCGATTTTTTAATAGGCAATGGGCAACGGACAATTGGCAATAAACAATGATAGATTATTTCAAATCCTAATTTAAGGGGCAGAATGAACTACCGGAAGAAATGATTCATAGATATGATCAACAATCAAAATCTCTTGAGATACGCCACTTGCACTTGCATGAAAAAACGGTGCAGGTGTGGCTGGGTCAGGTTGACAGACCCCTTCTCCAAACGAATAGGCTACTAATTTGACACTGCCCAATTCTTTAGCCTCCCAGGTCGAGGTTGAGGGTGAATTGGGAAGCGGCCGGTAGGGCCAGTCCCAGTCTGAGATTCGTTGTAGTAAGTCTGAACTCTCTATGTTTTCATCAACTGCTTCCATCACAAAATGTGCTGAGCCAAAAGTGCAACCCTCAGCCGTGAGTAAACTAACTTCCACATCGATTGTCTCACCAACCTTAAGTAAAACTTTGTCTGGTTCGACTAAATATATGGCTCTGCCTGGTGTAGGGCTAGGGTCTTGTTGAGCGAAAACGTGCCCTTGTCTTGCAATGTAGACACTGGCAATGAACAAACACAGGCAGAAGGCTGAGATCCCTAATCTATTCATCAGCAAATTGATACCGAATCAAAGGCGGTGGGGGATCCTGTACAAACCACTTCGCCACTTCACACGGGTCAAGATTTTCTTTACGTGGGTCATCCTCAAAACAGATGCCGCAGTGGGTGCCGGTGGTGCCGTACTTGATCATGCGTAACGGCCAGCTCCCACCACCGCCTGACCAAATGGTGTTTTGTAGATGATCGAACACGATCATGTCGTATTCGATAAAAAACTTTTCGTCTTCTTGAACAAAGGGTGATTGGGCTAATTCTTGTACTAAGTTCGGGTCTGGGCAGTAGATGTGCATACAGGCGTTCTCCCCAAATCGTGTCCGGCCGATCCATTCGGCCTGCAAGTCGGCATTCCCAAGTAGCTCCGCAAGGGTAGGATATTGCTCGTCACAACATCGACATCGCGCAATCCCGTGGATCATTTTGGGGGGAACAACGACTATGGTTTTGTTACAGTACTCAGCATTATCTATTTGATCGAGCGGAAACGCCTCTTCCTGACATCGTGGCATCCACAGGGTGTTTAGATGGGTATTGCCGGACTCACATGTGCCCAACGGCCGACTAAAGGCCCAATTCTGACCGTGGGTGTGGAACAGGGTTGAACGCCCTTCTAAAAAGTAAGGCTGGGTCACAAAGATCGGTTGATTAAGCGCTTTTGGTTCAACTTTGCGGAGCAGGATACGGCTGTAAGGTTGTTTTTCAAATGTAGGCAGAACGGTCCAAATCCACGCTTTTTCATGGGTGTGGGCCTCGGCCGCACGATCCATGATTTTGGCAACACAGCTGGGATCAAAGTTTTGGAAGCAAACATCGCTGGCTAAATCTTGCGCCATTTGGTCAAGATGACCAGTGTCTACAACGGCAAATTTTTCGTTGAGATTGCGCGCATTGTGGGTGATGCCATTAAACACCCGCGCATGAGCCAGCGTTGCATGATTGTCCCCATCCTGCAAAACCCGTTGCCACTGGATAAAAAGGAGAGTTGCAATTTTAAACAAGCCATCCATTGCTGTGTGGGCATCTTTTTCAGTTTTAGCTTCTTTTGCGTTGTAAACTGCGGCCGAAATATTTAGCCCAAGATCCTTGGCATCACTCAAAATCGCCTGCATCTGAGACATAATCTCGGCCGAGGCAGTCCGTGTTCCGGTATCAAATTCTTTTGGAGGGAGGATGGTTGTTTTCATAGGTTTAAAAGGTTGCAAGTCGCAGGTTGCAGGTTTCGTTGGGAGTCACTTAGCATTTGCTGTGCCACTTGCCACTTGCCACTTGCTACTCGTGCAACGCCTGTCGCATAATCTCAATATCACTATCAAACACGTCTGGCGTTTGTGGGCCAAACGAGAAGCGGAAAAAGTCGTTTAATTTCGAGCCCCCATCTTCAGGGAGCGGCCGGGCCATATCACAGCTTGGCCCTTCAATGATGGCGGCACCAACTTTGAATAGCCGTTCGTTGAAGTCGGCCGATGACATGCCGTTGGGCAAGCGACACCAGTGGTAAAAACTGCCGTTGCCGGTGTGGACTTCAAGCCCCAGTTTTTCAAACGCTTCCGCGTATTTTCGGCGCTGGCCGTCGTAATAAGCCGGAATCGCTTGGCGAACAAGTTCGATCCGGCCGGGTTTGAACAGCTCTACCGCCATACGCTGGGCCGGGTGGCTGACACCGCCCAATCCAAACGAGGAGTAGTTGCCCAAAATTTCAATATGTTTTTTGCTGGCTACAAGCCATCCCACCCGAATGCCAGGGGCTTGGAGCCCTTTGGTGGCGGCTCCCATCACAAAAATGTTGGTGTCGTCGATGTTGCGAATGTACTCAAGTGCGCTGACCGGTTTGCTGTGGAACAGTTCGTACGCTTCGTCAACTAGCAGGCCGAGTCGATCTTGCTCGGTTGCCATCTGTACCAGTTGGGCCAATTCTTCCCCTTGCAAGGTGTGGCCGGTCGGGTTGCACGGGTTGCTCAGCATCATCAGGGATGGGCCATCAATCGAGATACCGGCGTAGTCGGCCGGGGTGGGGGAAAAGCCGTTAACCGGTGCGCTTTGGACCAGTTTGTATTTCCGGCCGAGTCGTTCCAGCACGTCGTAGTAGTGGGTATATTCGGTAGATGCGATCCGCACGGTGATCCCCTCGCCCAAAAAGAGCAGGGTGGCGATAAGCGCCGGTCGGCCGCCTGCAAACACCATCACGTTGTCGGCCGTGATGTCAGAGCCATAATGAGTTTGATAATAGTTGGCAATCGCTTCCCGCAAGTCCGGTAGCCCGTGCGCTTTGGGGTACATCAAATCTTTGGCCGGGATGGGGATTGAATCGGGAATAGGCGGGCCGCCAGGCAACTGATCGATGCGGGGGAACCCCTGACTCCAAGGGTGGGTCCCTTTGTCTCCCATGTAGGCGCCGAAAGCATCCTGAAAATCATAAAGGGTTTGATAAATTCCGGTGACCGGGATGTGCCGCAAAAAGGTGTCTGGAGTCATATAAAGAGGGTTGGTTTGTAAAAAATGTTTCTTGATTTTAGCATGAACCGGTTACGAACAACAGAGTTGAAAATGGCCAAAAGTCTGCTTTTGTCATTGTAGCTAATTACAAACTATTCGCCTATCCTCTAAAAACATGACAATGGGGCTTTGGCTTAGAAAAGATTCGATTGGCATACTGGCTAAGCTGTTTAAGTTGGTTGGTCGGGGATCCAAGATGTCTCTTGCCCCAAGCACGCTTGAGCCAATTCACGACCTGCCTGGGAGATGGGCAAAAACGAAACGCTGACACCGGCATTTTGCAGGAGCTGTTTGTTTTCTTCATAGCGGAGCAGTGCGGTAATGTATCCGGTAAAACCTTCTTTGCGCAGATTTTCAGCCGCACTGGCTTCAGCGTTGACATTGCTGAGCGTCATCAACACCCCCTCAAGATTGCTCAGATCGAGATCGGTCCACAGCTCAGGGTCGTTGGCATCGCCATAAATAACTCGCCGATCTTCAGTTAGATTGCGTTGAATGGCGGCCGGGTCTGCATCTAGGCCGACCGGCCGTTTACCCTGTTCAATCAGATAATCATATGCGGCGGTTCCGGCTCGCCCCATCCCCAAAACAACATAGTCGGCCGCCCCTAAGCTGCGGGGTTCGTGGTCTGGATGGGGGCCATCTGTTTCAAATTGGGTCAAGAAGGATTCAAAGCGGGCCCACAGCTCGTTGACCCCTCGGCTGACAGGAGCATTTAGCGCATAAGATATCGCTACAAGCACACCGATTGCGACTACCAGCTGATTATCGATTAGGCCGGAGGCGGCTGCTCCGGCCGCTACGATTAGGGCAAACTCACTGTAGGCGGTTAATGAAACACTGCTCAAAAATGAGGTTCTCGCACGCAGCTGGAACCGGACCATGAGTATAAAAAAGAGAATACCCTTGAGCGGTAAAATGAGCAGTAGGATACCGATCATCATCCAACTGCGGCTATCAGGCAGACCGCCCAAGCCAACCTGTAAAAAGAAGCCCACTAAGAAGACTTCTTTGAGCGCCCACAGTTTGTCATAAAGCTCGTCTGAACGCACATCTCCGGCCAGCAGCATCCCCACGAGTAGCGCACCTAGTTTGGCATCAAGCCCTACAAGCTCGAATAACCAGCCGGAACCCACGGTGAGCAACAGCCCAAAAATAAGAAGCAGTTCGTCTCGCCCAACGGCATACATGATTTGGATTAAAACGGGGCGTAAAAAGGGGAGCACCAGCAGACCAGCCGCCCACCATGAAGGGCTGCTCCCTCCTGCTACCGCTAGAAGCAGGGTGGCTATCACATCTTGTAAAATCAAGATGCCGATTGCGAGCCGGCCGTGATAGCTGTCTAGCTCTTTGCGCGCGTCGAGCGATTTTGCTGTAAGAACGGTGCTGGAAAAGCCTAATGAAATAGCAATAAGTACGGCCGCGAGTGGTGCAAAGCCAAATCCCACCAGCAATACACCAAACACGACCGCACTCACTGCTATATGAATTAAACCGACGCCCAGCACCTGCGGCTGGATTAGACTGCGCAAATTGATGTGCAACCCAACGGTAAAGAGCAGGAGCATGACCCCTAGATCACCAACAGATTTAATTAGGTCGCTGCTTTCAACACCGGCAACGGCTAAAACCAAACCGGCCGCTAAATAGCCAACGAGGGTTGGCATTTTTATAAATTTTGCTGCCATGCCAGCGGCAAATGCTGACGCAATCCAGAGAATTTCCATTGATTAGTAAGGGCGCAAAGTTCAGAACTTGACGCATGAGATAATGGCTTTTAGGGTGCCTCTTGCCCTGCTTTGGGCCTCTGGTTGGTCCTCCAGATTGGGGTTGGCCCTGAAACTTATGCTGTGGCCAAACCGCTACTGTTGCCGTCCGCCTTCATGCGGATATAGTGCAATACGTTCTCACGGGTGAGCACTCCAACTAAGTTTCCATCGTCAAGAACCGGAAGCTGGTTGATGTTTTTCTCATCCATCTGCCTAACTGCATCGAGAAGCGGAACAGAAGGGCTGATGGTGATCAGCTTTTCCCAGGCAGTCATGATCTGTTTGGCAGGGGTTATTTTCCAAGCTTGCTGAGCCAAAGATGAAATGTCAGTAACAGTTACCATACCATGCAGGTGCTCATCCTCTTCATAGCCGTACCCATTATTTTTGACAAAATAGTAGCGTGAATCACCTTTAATAACGTAGTCATCAACCAGCTTGCTAATCGGCAAATTCCCATCAACTGTGTGCCACGTGGGTCGCATCAGGCGTGAAACGGGCACATCGCCAAGCACCTGGTTGAGATTCGCTTGCTGACCATGTGCGGCCGCCGCATTGTTTAGAAACCAGCCGATAAATATGAGCCACAGCCCGTTGAAAAAGTCGCCTGAAAACATGCGGAACACACCAAAGGCGATAAACCCATAGGCGACAATTTGCCCTGTAGTCGCAGCCGCTTTTGTGGCGATGTTGTACCCTTTGAAGTACCACACGGCGGCACGCAAAATCCGGCCGCCGTCGAGTGGAAATCCGGGGATTAAATTGAATACGGCGAGAAGCAAATTGATGGAAGCCAAATATTGGGCTGGTGCGGCTACCAGCGGATAGTTTTGCCCAATCAAGTAGATGGCGTAAAAGAAACCGGCCGCAATCGCGCTCGAAATTGGCCCTGCAACCGCAATAATAAATTCTGATAAGG
The DNA here is from genome assembly GCA_020628815.1 of Chloroflexota bacterium. Classification (GTDB taxonomy): domain Bacteria; phylum Chloroflexota; class Anaerolineae; order Promineifilales; family Promineifilaceae; genus WTJY01. The sequence goes on from JAHDEN010000085.1 coordinate 7,861, forward strand.
GTGTTTTGGGTTCTTCGTCTAGTTCTGCCACACCCCCAAAGATAAATAGGGTAATGCGGTTTACCTTGATCCCATCGCGTAGCGCGAAGAAAGCATGAGCAAGTTCGTGGAAGATGACTGATCCAAAGAAAAAGAGGCTTGCAATGAGCGCAATGGTCCAGTACTGGACCAGGGAAAGCTCAGGATAAGCTGTGGGCATGTAACCTGTTGCAAGGGACCAAGTTAAAAGCCCAAATATCAAATACCAAGTGGTGTTATACCCAACTGGGATTCCCCAAATCTTAAAGACTTGTACCGATTGATTCATGGTGAGTGCCTTCTCGAGTTCGCAGTTAGACATGACCGGCCGTCATAGAACCGCGAACAAAAATAAAAACTAAAAGGGCTGGCAAACAATATATAAACACATTGTTTGCCAGCCCTTTCGTTAACTAATTGATCTCTCAATTCTTTATAGAACCTGCTGATCGGTGTCATAGTGCCACAGGCGATTATCGGGTTCAATATCCATGGATCGGTTCTTACGTCCTGTTTAGAGTGGTAGACATAAGGTAGAAGATTCTTAATGACAGTTATGGAGCCCTATCCCTGAAAATAGGGCCAATGGAGATAACTCGGCTAACTTTAGCTTTTCTTTGGTTTTTCTCTACAATTCGAAATGAATTAACGCCCCTTTGAGCACGGTTCGATAACTTTAAATTCCCAATGAGTCACAAGAAAAACATTCTCTTTATCATGTCCGACCAACTCCGCTGGGACTACCTCTCCTGCTATGGTCACCCCCATCTGCACACTCCCAATATCGACAAGCTGGCGACCCAAGGGGTACGTTTTGATCGGGCCTATTGCCAAGCACCATTGTGTGGTCCGTCACGGGCAAGTGCCTACACCGGCCGCTATGTCTCTTCGATCGGGAACTTTTGGAACTTTCAGGCGACCGGTATCATGTATTGGACGATTGGGGATTACCTGCGAGAGCATGGATACCGATCCGCCCTTGTGGGCAAAACTCACTCTGTGGCTGACAAAGACAATATGCGCCGCTTGGGCATTTCGGCCGATTCTGAAGAAGGTCAGCGCTTAGCACACGCCGGGTTTGAACCGTTTGAACGGGATGATGGGGTCCATTCAGACGGCATCAATACGATTCGTGGATACGAACCTCGCTACAATAAATATTTGCGGGATTTGGGATACGACAATGAAAATCCTTGGGATCGCAATGCTAACGGTTCTCGCATAGAGGATGGGGAGTTCAAAAGCGGATTCTACTTAAAAAACAACGGTTATCCGGCCGATGTTAAAGAAGAGCATTCTGAAACTGCCTACATGACCAATCGGGCGATGGAGTGCATCGAAGAGATGGGGGACACCCCGTGGTGCGTCCATCTGAGCTATATCAAGCCCCATTGGCCCTACCATGTGCCAGCGCCCTATCACAACATGTACGGGCCAGAGCACATGTTGCCCCATCACGCTCATTCTGATGAACTCGTTGATCCCCATCCTGTTTATGAAGCATTTACCCAGCACCGTGGAGCCAAAGCGTTCTCAAGGCAAGAGGTTCGGGAACGGGTGATTCCGACATACATGGGGATGATCAAACAGATCGATGATCACATCGGCCGCTTAATGAGTTGGCTCGAAGAGCGGGATCAACTGAAAGATACGATTGTTGTGTTTACGAGCGATCATGGTGATTTTCTGGGGGATCATTGGCTCAGTGAAAAAGATGTCTTTCTCGAAGCCTCGGTCCGTATCCCGCTGATCGTTTACGACCCGTCTCCAGAGGCTGACACAACACGAGGGACGGTTGAAAACCGATTTGTAGAGCTGGTCGATTTGGCCGCCACATTTTTAGATGTGGCTGGGGGAAATCCGCAGCCACACAAACTTGAAGGGCGTTCTTTGATGCCGTTGGTGCACGGCAAACAACCGGCCGGATGGCGCACCTACACCGTCAGCGAAATCGGGTACAGCGGCCGAGAGGCTCGCGATATCCTCGCCATTCCGTCTGAGCAGTGTCGTGGGTACATGATCCGTGATGAAAAGTGGAAATATGTGTTGTGGGAAGGGTTTCCGCCTCAGCTTTTTGATTTAGAGAATGATCCGGATGAGTTTAAAGATTTAGGCCGTGATCCTGCGTATGGCGAGGTGTGTCAGCGGTGGCACGATGAACTGTTTGATTGGTTACGGCACCGGGCCATCAATCCGGCAAACAGCCGCAATTCGATTGAATTTTGGTCTGCTACGTCTCAGGCAAGTGTTGGGGCGTTAGCGGGATATTGGTCAGAAGAAGAAGATCGAGAAAGGAGTACAGCGATGGACAAGCAACTTGCAAAAGGGATAAGCGCCTACGGTAGAAGTGAAGAAGGGACAACGGTTTTAAATATATTGGGGCAAAAATATTTTATCAAAGCCCACTGTGACTCAACTTTTGCGTTTGAGACCAATAGCGAACCGGGACAATTTGTGCCGGTGCACGTTCACCCATATCAAGAAGAATTTATTCTGGTGCAAGAAGGGGTGCTTGATTTGAAGCTGGATGGCAAGTGGGTGCAGGCACGTGAGGGCGATTTGGTCCGCATGCCCCGCGGAATCCCGCACGGCTATTTTAATAATTCAGATGCACCTGCTCGCGCGCTCTTTTGGGTCTCTCCGGCCGGTAAGCTAGAAGAGCTGTTTCAAAAACTGCACAATCTGACCGATACAGAAGAAGTTGTTCGAATCTCGGCCGAACACGAGGTCAACTTTTTGCCACCAGAGGCGAGTAAGCCGATTGAACTCGGGTAAAGGGTTCAATCGACTCTATCGCTATTAGTTTAACTGAGCGACCAGACCAAAGAATAAGCCCTACAAAAACTAAGTGCAAACAAGTAACTGCTGTTGGATCGTCATCCCTGCGTAGGCGGGGACAGGAATCCACGCTCAATTTGCCCGGTAATTCCCTCGGCGAAGGCAAATGAAACCATTCTGTTTGGTTCGCCCTAGACTCCCGCCTACGCGGGAGTGACGTTTGACCCATCAATATATCTTTGTTTGTACTTAGCCTTATCCTGCGCCTGCACCGGTGTTGAGCAGCTACCAATGTTACTTTGTAGTTAAGAATTGCGGATTAGAAATTCAAGATGTGATAGATTACGCGGCGGAAGAACCCGTGTGACGCGTGGGGCTTGAATGTGGGACACCGGAAAGAGGAAAATGCCCGGAATATTTAAATTTTGGCCTTCAATAAAACAATTCATGATGCTTGGCGCTGTCGGTTTAATCGCCGCGTTGCTAAGTATTTCAAGCGTGCAGTCGGCCGTCGAGTACCCGATACTGGCGATGTTCGACGAGACAAACGGTGCATCGCTGGGGCAGGGGCATGTGGGCTGGCATCAGGGATTGCTGTTTGTGCCAAGCGGCCGGGATGCTGGTGCGCCGGGTGGTGGCTTTAGCTTTTACGATATTTCTGATCCCCGCAACCCGCAGCTTGTAAGCACAAAATTTGATTCAGAGTTGGACCAATTGCGCGAGATCCATACCTTTGGGGTGAGCGAGGATATTTTTGCCATGCAGAGCACCGAGGGGGTCATGTTTTGGGACATGAGCGATGTCCAATCCCCCCAATTGGTGCACCATATGGACCTGCCTGGCGTGCAGGAAGCTGATTACGGTGGGGCGTGGTGGCTGCACTGGCAAGCGCCTTATTTGTATTTGGCTACGCTGGATGGGGGGCTATATATCGTCAATACGGCCGACATTCAGAATCCCGTGCTGGTCAACCGTCTGTCGCCGGGTGATTTGGGGATGGCTCCGCGCGCTGCTTTTGCGGTCGGCAATCTGCTGGTACTGGCACAAGACAGGCGAGTCGCCACCTTTGACATCAGCAACCCGGCCGAGCCTGTCCGTTTGGGCAAGCTCGAAACCGATAGCGCCTATGCGTGGATGCTAAACGGGGATCTGATGCTGGGGGCCGGTTTGGACGGCCAGCTAATTGTTGTAGATTTGAGCGATCCTGAGAACCTAGTGCTGGCATCGAATTACAATATTTTGGGGGCGCGGGGTGGCTACATCAAAGTGCAAGACGATGTGGCCCATGTGGGTGCAACTGAGCAATATGTCAAAATCGATATGAGTGACCCGACCAATCCCAGCGTGATCGGGGTTGGCTCTTCCGGTATTTCCGGCCGGGACGAAGACTTTGCCACGGTTCTGGGCAACCTTGTGTTTGTCGGCAACGATCATGAGAACGGGAGTGCGCTTATTCAACACAGTGATGCAGATGTGACCCCACCAACTGTGGCTAGCGTTTCACCCACGCCCGACGCAACCAACGTGGCTGTGTCTAGCCGGATCGGCCTTTCGCTCAGCGACATGATCGATGTTGCTTCGCTGACGGCCGATAATTTGATCGTGCGGCCGGTTGGGGATGAGCCTTTAGCAGGGACTCTGAGCCATCAGTTTGGGATTGTCAACTTTTCACCCGCACAGCCACTAGAGCCAAACACCAGCTACGAAATTGTGCTTCCGGCCGGCGGGCTGAGCGACGTGGCAGGCAACATCAACCCGGCCGAATTTGTGAGCCGATTTTCCACCGGCGAATCGGTTGATCTTGTGGGTGGGCCTACAGACCCGCCCGAAATTTTGACCGTTCGAACCGCTGGTGCTCAGCCGTTTTCGGCCGATGAACCGATCACATTCGAGGTGTCGGCCGAGGGTGCTGAGCCGCTTGAATATTTTTGGGATTTTGGGGATCGAACCCCACCGGCTGACTGGTCGGTCGAGAACGAGCAGGTGAGCCACGCGTATGCTGAAACCGGGAATTATTCTGTGCTGGTTCGGGTGCGAGACGGCAACGGCCACACAGCGGCCGAACTGCTTTCGGTCAGCGTAACCCCGCCTGTGCCTGAGCATTTGCCCCAAAGCTCTGGGCCGCTAGCGCTAGATGGGGCCGCACGACAGCTCTGGGTAGCGAACCCTGACAACGGGACCGTCACGCTGATTGGCACAGATAAATTGGCTGTTGAACAGGAAATCAGGGTGTGTACACGGCCGAACAGCGTTGCCGTTGATAACCAGTCCCGGGCTTGGATTGCGTGCCGTAGCAGTGATCAGATTGTGATTTTAGACGGCAACGGCGGCCGGGCGGGTGCCATCAAATTAAATTATGGGGCACAGCCGGTGAGTGTTGTATTTGATGCCCAAGGGCAAACGGGCTATGTGGCTGAATACGGGACCGGCCTGATTCACCAGATCGATGCAGAAACGGTGCAAATTGTGGCGACCCACCCGATCGGTTCAACGCCCCACACGCTGGCTCTGACCGGAGACGGGCAGAAGTTGTTGGTAAGCCGGTTTATCTCGATTGGAGATGCGGGCGCTGTTTGGCAGATCGAAATCGATCAGTTTGGCTCGCAGGCGGCCGAGATTCGCCTGCCCATTGACCGCATCACCGAGGATGATGACAAGCAGGGGCGCGGCCTGCCCAACTATGTGGCGGGTGTCGCCATCCACCCGACTGAGCCGCAAGCATGGGTGGCCAGCAAAAAAGACAATATTGAGCGGGGTGCGTTTCGGGACGGGCAACCGCTGACATTTGAGTCAAGCGTGCGGGGATTGCTGTCATCGATCAATTTAGAAACCGGGGACGAAACGGTTCCCAACCGGGTGGACATAAACAATCATGCCCAACCAAGTGCGGCCGTGTATAGCCCGTTCGGAAACCATGTGTTTGTCGCCATGCAGGGGAACAATCGAGTGATTGTGTTTGATGCGCAAACGGGGGATGAGGTGGCTCGGGCTGATACCGGTCTGGCTCCGCAGGGATTAGTGCTTGATCCCACAACCGGCCGCCTGTTTTCAAAAGATTTTTTGAGCCGAACGGTTACCGTCTTTGACAGCCTCGAGATTTTATCAAGCGGATCAGGCGCACTTAAGCAGGTGGCACAAATTCATACGGTGGCCAATGAAAAACTTAATCCAACGATTTTGTTGGGCAAGCAGCTGTTTTACGATGCGCGTGACCCCCGTTTGGCTGGGGACGGCTACATGAGCTGTGCCAGTTGCCACATTGACGGGGGGCACGACGGCCGGACGTGGGACATGACCCACATGGGTGAGGGGTTGCGTAACACAACCGATTTGCGCGGCCGGAACATCGGCAACGACCTGTTGCACTGGACGGGGAATTTTGACGAGATTCAGGATTTTGAGATGCAGATTCGTGAACTGGCTGGGGGTACTGGACTAATTGATGACGAGCTGTTGTTTGCTGATGGTTTAAATCGGCCGTTCCCGTTGGGTGACCCGAAAGCGGGCTTGAGTCCAGAATTGGACGCGCTGGCCGCTTACGTGCTGTCGCTCGATTCTATCGGCCGCAGTCCCTTTCGGAACGCTGATGGATCATTAACGGCCGAGGGGCAGGCGGGTCGGTTGGTGTTTGAGCAAGCGGGCTGTGCCAGCTGCCACGGTGGGGATAATTTTGATGAAAGTGTGGAAGGGGAGCGGTTTGATGTAGGCACGCAATCGGCCGGGAGCGGGGACCGCTTGGGTAGTAGGCTAGATGGGTTTGACCCACCAACGCTGCGCGGTTTGTGGCAATCGGCCCCATATTTGCACGATGGCTCAGCGTTGACGCTTGAGGATGTGCTAGAAAATGTGACCCACGTGGGGGAACTGTCGGCCGCAGACAAACAATCGTTGCTGGCCTATTTATTGCAGTTGGATATTCGGGCAGGGGTAGATGGGGAGCTGACTAAAACGGGTAAAAGCAGATTGTTTTTGCCCACTACCTCGGAGCCATAGGAGCCATAAAGTAAAAAAGCCCCGGCCGGGGCTTTTTTTAGAGTTTAACAGATTGACTATTGTCCGTTTTGCTTTTCGAGGGAGAACACCACACTTCGAATGTGGGCCAACAGTTCGCGACGACTTTTGATATGCGCGATATTCTCGAACGGGATCGGGTCCCCAATTTCAACACGCACCGAGCTGTTGCGTCTGCGCCACATTTCGTGCACCACCAAAGCGTAGCGCAATGGGGTGCTGATCTTGTTGGCTAAGTGAAAGCGGAAGCTGTTTTGCCCAGGGAAATAAGTTGGGATGACAGTTGCTTTGCTCATCTGGATCATCTTGGCAGAGAAGAGCTTCCATTCCCCTTCAACGGCCGTATCAAATACCCAAGGGGCGGTTGCTGTTCCACCAGAAGGGAAGACGATAATTGTTCCGCCGTCTTTTAGGCTGCGTAACGCCTCTCGCTTTGTTTCGATGTTGATGCGGATCGACTCTTTAGTTTCTGCAAAGTCGATGGGTAAAAAGTTTTTGCCTAGTTTTTCGTCACGGCACAGGGTTGACGCACGATTAAGTAGCGTTTTGAAGTTTCCACGGGTTTTGGCCGCGAAGTGGTTGAGTGTCATACCATCTAACAAACCAAACGCATGGTTGCTGATGAAAATAACCGGACCATCTCTAGGAACTTTATCAAGCTGTTTTTGATCATAATCGAGTCGAATATTGAGCCGTCGGAACCCTTCGCCAAAAAAGTCAGAGTCAGCGGGCATGTCACGCTTTAGCTCTTCGAACATATCTGTGATGGTGCTGATTCCAAATAGATGTTCTACCGCATTAATCATTGCTGCCCGAGGGAGTGAATCTTCCGGGGTAGCGTAGGAAAGTTTCGATTTTGGGCGCAAAACTCGGTTAAGTTTGCTATAAGATATGGTGGTTAAGTCGTTTACTGAGATCATTTAACGATGTCCGTGGTGTCCGAATTGGTGACGGCATAAAGTAAGTGTAAGAAGTGACAAGATTATCTTAAACTTTATTGAGAATATTTCGCACGGGATCAGCCCTGTTTAAACTTCGCCCCGTTGCTGAAAATTCTTTGTTACCCTTCCATGAAAATCATTTTACCATGCTTCTGGTTAGCGCAAAGTATGAAAAATGTTTCATTTTTAGTAACCCTACATTTTAGGATTAGATACGCTGGTTTCGCTATTTTTACATTTATGGGGCGGATTGTCCGTTAATTGTTTTATTTTGGACCATTAATTTTTAGATTTAAGCGAATATTGAGCCAGTGCGAGTTCAAAACCGGCATTTGAGCTAAGCCCAAGTTTGGACAATCCCAAATTAGCCGCGGCCGGGTCACCGTAAAATGCGGCGATTTGCGTCGGTTCGTCACTGTTTTGCAGGATGGGTTGGAAAACTTCGGCCGTATAGCTGAGTTCATCTTCATCCAGCAATGGGGTTAAACCGGCGTGGGATTGGACGAATCCTTCTTGAGCCAACATCTGATCCGCTGTTTTCGCATAACCGTGCTGGGCGATCCATATGCCTCGATAAATCGTTAAGCTGATGGCGATTTCAACCACCTGAACCGAGGCTGGCTCGCTGCTCCACAATAGGCCAACGAGCCAATTGCGCCGAAACATCGGCCGGGATTTAAAGCGATGGCTAAAATCGGTAGCCACTCGGTTGGTCCACTGCCCTTTTTCATCGTCAGCCAAGACTAGGGCGGTGCGGAACTCATCTTTGCCAAAGGGATGGGTTGATTGCAGGCGTTCAACAATAGCCTGGGCCGCGCCGTCTGCTCCTAGAGCCAAAAAGTCATCAAGCAAAGTTGGCACATGTTCTTTGGCCATCGGATTCATGGCTGACAGGGGGAGCGCCATCTCGCCGTCAGGGCCACGCAGCTTGGAAATATAGGTATCAAACCGTTTGCGGCCGGCCGGAATATCGTATAAATCTCGCTGGAGTTGGAGGAGCGGCGTGTGTGTCAGCATGTTGCTGACCATCGTAATCGGAATGGTAGTGGAGGGTCAAGCGATTTTTCTTAACATTTGGATGTTTTGGGAGCTTATTTAGGAGAGTTGGAGGAGCTCTGCGAAAGTTTTCTTGAAAGGTTCTGCTCCTAACATAACAAGACAAAGAAGGGCTTTTGTCTAAACCTGAGCCGATGTGGTAGACATAATCAAAAAATTTAAATTGAGTCACAGGATTCTTACTAGCCACTACCTACCTACCAAAGAGGAGTTATGAAAAAAAATCGTTCATTATTTTTAGTTGCCTGTATTGTTGGTGCATTCATCCTAATTGGCTTATTAAGCCAAACGGCCGTCGCCAACAGAGCTACAGTTCCTGAGTGGAGCCAATCTGAGATAAGCGATGATATCGCTTATTTTTTGTTTCAATCACCAGCAAAAATTGAGCGCTACGATCTTGCCACTGAATCTTGGATGACACCAATTTCACTGACTGATAAGACAGAAACGCCAACCGCATTTACAGTGGATGGGGACGGGCTGTACATAGGATTTGGCCGGTACGCTTCACGTTTTAACCTTGACGGGAGCAACGAGTCATGGCTGCATAATACAGCCACAGACATCCAAAGCTTACATATTATCAGTGACATTTTATATTTGAATCATTCCTCATACCCCAACGGTATTTTTACCAGTGTAAATAAAAATTCAGGTAGCTTTATCGATTCAATCACTAGTTTGTATGATGTGTTAAGAGGGGTGTCTGTTGCTCCAACAAAAGGGAAGCTGATCGGCCGAGACACAGGGCTAAGTCCGTCCGAAATTGTGATGTTTAACGTTAATGCAGACGGCACTTTTGGTTCTACTGCAGAAAGTCCATATCATGGGGACTACCCAAGCGCATCTAAAACCTTTATGTTTCCAGACGAATCACGGGTGGTAGATGATTCTGGAACTGTTTACAACACGGATGATTTAACCTACAGCAATAGCTTTGCCGGCAAAGTAGATGATATTACCTTTTTTGGGAACTTACCGATTATTTTGCGCGACAATACCTTGATCGCCTATTCAAATACGCTACTCGAATCTGGCCGACTAACTCCTGAAGATCATTCACCCAAGAAACTTTATTTTAAAGACGACACTATCTATTCTTTTTACCACAGCGAAAGCCGTGGTGTAGAGGTTGTAGATATAGGTATTGATCAATTAACCAGCGAACAACCGGGTGAACCGGTGGACCCTGAGGGCTTGCTGTATGAGCCAGATACTATCCTGATGGGGAATGGCGAGATTGTTTATATTCTTAGTAAAGCTCATCTAAGTATTTTTAGATGGTCTGTTAGTGATCGGGAATACTTAGAAACAATCCCCTTGGTTAACGCACCGAATTTTATGACATTTTCGGCCGTTAATAATCGACTTTATTTAGCTTATTCTTCTGGTGTCATCACCCAAATTTCTCCAGACATATCTACTAACGAAACTCCATTTGTAAACTCTCCTCAAACCCCATGTGGTCTTGCTATGGCAGGTCAATATATTTTTGTATGTGATCCTTCCGGTGCTTGGGTGTCTCATTTTACTTATTCTCAAGACGGTACACTCATTTCACAAGAGGATTGGAACTACCGCTCTGACGAGTATGTTTGGAGCCAAGCCAATAGCAAGATGTACTTTTTTAGAGACGACACTTCGCCAAATGATCTGCTTTGGGAAGAAATAGATGCGGACGGGCAAATAGGGACAAGTAAAGATTCACCCTATCACAGTAGCGCTGGTATCCAGCATCCGATACGGGTGGCTCCTGATGGGTCTATCGTTTTATTGGGTTCAGGACGTATCTACGACTCACTTTCGCTTGAGCAGATTAACTCTCTATCAAATGATATTGAGGATGCAGCTTGGCATGCTGATACTTTGTACTCGGTTCGAGACATTGGTGTTGACGTTCAAATCCAAAAGTGGGGTGCTAATTACGCCCTAGACGATACAGCTAAACTTCCGGGCGATTCCATTCGAATGTTACCGATTGGACAAGGTTTATTGGTCATTCAAGATTTTTATGGGCTACCCCATTTCACAATCTTAGATAGTAATTTAGATTCATTATTCTCTAGTTCAACAATATCTGGACTATCAGCCACGACAAATAGCCCTGTATTTTATGGTAAGAGTGTCTTCTTTTCTTCTGACTTAGATTGGAGTGTAGGACCGCTTACTTATCTGTGGGATTATGGAGATGGAAACACCGGGTCTGCTTCTGACACAAGCCACGTTTATTCTAATATAGGCACATATCCAATTACTTTGACAGTCTCAAACCCTCTTGAGACTTTGACTAAAACAATTGAAGTTGAGATTCTTGAAGTCCCAATAAGTGGGCTGACTGCGGAAAATAGTAGTCCGGCCGAAGTTGATTCCCCAATCAATTTGAGTGCTACAGTAGATGAAGGCAGCTTTGTTAATTACACATGGGATCTGGGTGATGGAACCAAAGGGATAACTGGGTCTGATGTTGATCACACCTATACAGAAATTGGATTCTATACGGCGATTGTAACTGCGAGCAATTCGGTTAGTGTGATGACCGCTACGACTACGATAGAAGTAACTAATCTTGTTACACCCATCATGCAAATTTTGCCATCGAACTTGGTGTTTACAACGTTCGAGAATGAAACGCCGGAGCCACAAACTGTCTTGATTGAGAACATAGGCACAGGCACGTTTGAATGGAGTATCGATGAAAACCCAAATTGGTTGGAATTGAGTCAGCAAAACGGCACAGATTCTGATGTCGTTACCGTGTCGATAGACATGGCAGATGTTAGCGTGGGAACGTACAGCACTACGTTACAAGTCACCAGTTTTGATGCGGATAATGGGATCGAATTATTGCCCGTTAATCTGACCGTTTTGCCTCAGCCACAGATACTTTTGACCGCAACATCTTCCGCTGAGGAAATTAATCTTGAGTGGGAAGTGATTAACAGCGAAGAATCGTTCACATATAAAGTTTACAGGTTAAATAATTCAACAAGCCAATATGCTGAGATTGGATCAACTTCAGGCCTGAGTTTTGATGATGATGATCCATCATTAGTAAAAGGAATTATTTATTGCTATCGTGTTGAGGGTAGCAATAAAACAAGTGCAATAAAGCTTAACTCTGATGTGATGTGTTTAGCGTTGGAGGAAACAACCTTGTGGATTCCCAATGTATCAGCAAAAAACGGTCAAATTGCAATTGTGCCAGTTAATATTGCGAATGGTGATGGATTAAGAATTGCCGCAAGCGATATTTGGCTCGAGTTCGATAACGAGATTCTAAAACCGGTGGATGTCAGTACAACCCCACTTACGCTGGGTTACAACTGGTCATATGCGGTTGAGAGTACCGGTATCCAAAATTTAAGCCGAATGCGGATAGGGGCTTTTAGCAACCAATCACCTCAACTATATGGTGAAGGGTCGCTGTTTTGGATTGCATTTGAAGTTTTAGGAGATCCTGCTCAGAGTTCAACCCTTGACCTAAAAGAGTTTATTTCTGGTGTTGGTGGGTCAACCATCTATAGCCCTGATAATCTAGTTACCCCGATCGCTTTAAACCTTAATGATGGGAATCTGTTGGTTTCGGACGGCTTCAGTTTGGGTGATATGAATGGCAATGGGGCGATTGAAACGGTTGATGCATTGATAGCGATGCAAATAGCCATTGGCAAAAACGAACCCAGTGAAGAACAGCGTCAGGCCGGAGATATTAACGGGAATGGAGCGGTTGATATCGGTGATGCGACTATGATTTTCTACTATGCTGTTAACCAAGAGTGGCCACCTGTATCTGAAGAGTCGGTTCGAAGTTCAGAAACTCCGGCCGAGACTGTTACGATTCGATTAAATGAAGTTTCAGGAAAACCGGGCGGTCTCGTTAATTTAAAACTTCGAGTGGAAAATATTTCAGATTTGTCAGGGGCTCAATTCAGGCTTGTTTATGATAAAGATGTTGTTGAAGAAATCACTGAGGTGAAAGTGGAGAGTTTGTTCTCGTCCTTTATTATCGATTATTTCGATGATGTTGAGGCAGGAGCAGTTCAGATTGGGACGATGAGTTTGACCCCTTATAGCGGCAGCGATGCATTCATCTCGATTTCTCTGCGAATCAAAAGCGATGCAGTCGATGGAAGTGAATCACAAATTGTGTTTGATGAGTTATTGTTAACAGACTTGTTGGGCAGGGATTTTGAAAATTCAGCCATTCAGGCAGAGATTGTGAAAGAGTCCGGGATTTTGAACATAGATTCAAATGCACCAGAAACACCAGAAACAACTCAAGAATTTATCTATTTGCCGATAATAACTAATCGGTAAATAAAGACATCAGAATCAATGAGAAAAGCGAGCAATTGTGAATAATCAATTGCTCGCTTTTTCTTTTTTTAAACTAGATCATTATTGATTGCGCCAAGTTCCATCATTGACGTTTACATCGTAATACCACGTTTTAGTGCCAGGGCAGTTGTTGATAATCGAGGCTTCGCAGAACCAAGATTTCGTTCCAACTTTGTTCCCTGTTGAATCAGAATAATAATTGAGTTCAACTGATCCATCCCCTGCGCCAGTGTTCAGTTCAAGCTTGAAGACAGCCGTATCATCTAGGTCACGGCCGAACCCAGTTAGAGTATCGTGGATAGGGATAAAGTGGCCATCGTGACAATAATTTTCGTCCGGTTCCTCATCATCCTCCACGCATTTGAAACTATGCACTTTAAATTCTTGAGCTCCCTGAACGTAATACAAGGTGGCAATATCATCTACGCTGGTAAATCGAGCCCACATTTGACGATCAGGAGGCGTTGGCTCATGGATTTGGACGGTTGTTTCGCAATCTTTTTTGTCAAACGAGGTGGTGTAACTCATCTGTGCCAAACTGCGGTCTTTTAGGTAGCGAAGCTCGTAGGAGATGGGTACAACCGGATTGTCATTAGAGAAGTTCGCATTTTCATAGCTACCGGCAAATTCTGAGATGGCTACAAATCTGTCGGCCGCGCTCCCTTCTTTGATATTTTGCACCGCATCTCCTGCGTTACCACCCATCACATAGGTTGTAATCCGTGTTTGTTCCATCACCTGTTCGTAAGTTAGGCCGGAGTCTACGGTACCATCTACGGTGGCTGATGACATAGCTGCTTTGAGCGTTGCTTCAATATCTTTGGAGCTAAATTGGGATTCAGCTACAAAATAGACAATCCGGCCGTAGCTAACTTTTCTGACATAGAGAGGTGGGTTGCCAGGGCCAATTTGCGGGGAGCCTGGGTCAGGTTCAACAAAATTCTGCCCATCTCTAAAGACAGACGTAGACGATTCTGGCGAAGTATAAACCACGTCATACAGCTTTTGCTGGAACCGATAGAAGACATAGTTTGTCTCTTTTTCGGTATCAATGCTTAAATCAGCTTCCATCGTGAATTCACTATTCCCAACCCCATAGCGACCATCGATCCCCAGCGTAAACAGCAAGTGCTCGTAGGAGTAAATTTGCTGAAAGTCATCTCCATAAGCGGCGGCCGTGGCACCTTCTGGATCATAGGTTTCTAAAATTCGCTTGATCGCATTTTGCACATCATCTGGCTCCATTACCGCCACATCACGGCTGTATGATGAACCGGGCAAGAGGGTGACCCCTTCCATCGTGAGTGTGCCACCAGTGCGGGGTATGGTGATTTCCGTAAAGGTTCCGTTGTGGTAGCTGTTCCCTTGAATGAGCGCTCCGGGATAGATAATCCCAATGTCTGTGCCGAGGGCTAACCGGCCGGTTAAATCACGAACCTCTGAGCCCCCCCACTCTTGAGTGGTACAGGTGATGGTTGTGGTTGAATCGGTCTTTTCAATCACTTCCGTCACTGGCTCACTTTCTTCTCCCGTTGGAGCAAGAGCTGATTCAGGTTCAAGCTCGAACTCCCCGGCCGCTTCGATGCGTTCCGCACCGTCTCCGCCAGAAGGAGTTGTGGGAGTTGGCTCTGGGTCACCTTCTGTGACAGCAATTGGTAGATAGGTAGTTGTGTCACCGCTTTGCGCATTGATGATGCCAACACCGATTAAAAGCAGAAAAAGCAGTGCGATTGAGCCGATGCCGATAAATTGTTTGGGGGTTGATTGTTTGTTCATGGTCCTCCGAATTCAGGATTAAATTTGTTTGTCTCGTTATGTTTTGCACACGAAGCAATTCTTCGTGCGAATCGTTGCCAATAGGCTAATTTTTTAGGCGTTACGCAGGTGTTACTTTGCCAAAATCGGCCGATTCTTGTACGTTTACGGGGATGAATCGGCCGAAACTGTCTCTTTTTGGTCAACCCCAACTTGTGCAAAACGGAGAAGTTCAGGAGCTTAAGTCGCGCAAAGGGTGGGCGTTGCTTGCTTATCTTGCCTTATCCCCCAGCCCCGTTTCGCGGGAACTTTTAGCCACACTTTTTTGGCCCGAAAACGAGCCTGTCGGTGCACGACGGAATTTACGCCGCTTGCTGTACACGCTCAATCAATCGGCCGTGCAGGACTATCTGGTTTCAGATGGGGAGACGCTGACACTGAGCTGGCCGGGTGAGATTGACGTACAAAAGTTTGTGAGCCTGATTGAAACTGGGGAATGGCAGACAGCAGTTGAGCTGTATCGAGGTGAGTTGCTCGACGGGGTGGTTATTGGGGACAGCAATCCTTTTGAAACATGGCTGGCCAACCAGCGTGAGCAGTTGCGCCTGCAAATGTTGCAGGCGCTAACCGCCTTAACCGATGATTACTTGGCATCGGCCGATTACATGAACGCTGAAGCAACGGTGCGCCGCCAGTTGAGCTTGGACAACTGGAACGAACTGCTATGGCAACGGCTGATGGCGATTTTGGCCGAAAACGGCCGACGGGCGCAGGCGCTGTCAGAATTTAACAACTGTCGGCAGGTGCTAAAAAAGGAGCTGGGTGTAGACCCATCTGAAGAAACTGTGACGCTGTATGAGTCGATTAGAGACGGCCATTTTCAAGCCCAAGCGGGGGCAACGGCCGAGCAACATTTTGCAGTACCGCCTCCCACGGCGATGCCTCATGCCACGTCTCGCACGGCGCTGCTGGGCAAAATGCGCTCCCAATGGATCGATTCTGTTTTGGCTCAGTCGGTGGGGGAGGCAGGGGGGATCAACCTGAAAAAAGCGGCGCAACCGGCCGCCTTGGCTTACCCGT
>JAHDEN010000318.1 GCA_020628815.1 Chloroflexota bacterium
GAATCCTAAGCGCTTGCGTCAGAATCCTCCGGGCGCCCCCGAAATCTTTTCCCATCATGGCCAAGGTCCCTAGCTGGTGAAGGGCCCAAGCCGCGGCCGATTGATTCCCGATTTGCTGGGCTAAATTTGCCGTTTGCGTCAAAAGCTGACGCCCATATCCCCATCGTTTTGTTTGCAACAGGGTATTCGTGATCTTACGCGAAACGGAAATCGCTTCGGTTCCTTGTCCATTTTGAAGCCCCCACTCAACTGAGTGGATTAGGGCATCCAAAGATTGGGTTTGGGCGTTAATGGCCTGCCCGGCCGCCTCAGTCCACCCGTCAAAATAGGATAGGGCTTCGCTAATCCAGCGGCCGTGGGCTTCAGCGTGATAGGTCGTTAAACCACCAGCAATTGCGTACCGGCCGGTTTGTCCATCTCGCTTGATTAGGCTCCGCTGTTCAAGATCATTCAAAGTGCCAGCAGCGTTCGGGTCTCCCGTAATAGTTGCCACTTCAGCGGCTGAGAGAGACGCACCCTCAAATGCCGCCAGTAGCTCTAGAGACTGCTCGGAGGCAGCTCCTAACGCACTAACAGCCGCATTTGCGGCATAGGTAGCAAATGTGCTGGGGTTCGCATTTTGTAGCAAAACCACCAATGGGACATTATCTTCTTCCTGCAATATAGCCGCACGAATAATATCGCCCGGATGTCCTTCAAGCCGCATAACCAGCTTTTTAACCAACGACCGATCAGAGTCTTGCATTTGGCTAGGGCAATGTTTCTCATAAAGCTGAATGCCCTCTTCCACAGATAGTCCTTTAAGTTTGATCGCTCGCCCTTCCCCAATCAAAGTTCTCGTCTTACCCAAAAACAAAAAGGTACTTTGTGGAGCCGCATCGATAATTAATTCGATTTCGTTCTTGGCCAGCTCAAGCTGATCGATGATGATTAAGGCCTGTTTATCCTGCAGGTAGTTTTTGATCTCTTCAACAGAAGGCTTACGGTTAGATGGCTCGAAAAACTGATCAAAAATTGCTTGAAGCACATCCTCCGCCTTTCGCTTAAGCAAATTCAGGTAGATGACCCCATCCTCAAAGGCCAATTGTCGGTGCGCCAATAATTTACTGATGACCGTTTTTCCCATTTCGGCCCGAGCAAACAGCTGCACAATTTCACCATCCGCCAAAATTGATTGCAGTTTAGGAATCTCTTGCTTGCGCCCAACTGCACCGCGAAACGGCCGAGGCAATGCTTTAATCGGCCGATCTCGAGGAACAGCCACCCATCGTTGCCGAACATCAATTTGATCAACAATGTTTCCTGTGGCATCGGGGCTCAAATGCAAATTTAAATCCCCATCCACGTTATACAAATTGCCGGTAATTTGGTTACCCGCAACATAATCCCCTTCAACTCGAATTTCTTGGGGGTTGATATCTAGTTTTAGCTTCTTCTGAGCTTGAGACTGAGATGATGTAGACATAATGCTTTCCTTATCAATAAAAACAAGCAGCTATTGCAAGGTTGCAGGAAATCTTGCTGTTTTTTCGATTTTGATGCTAGAAGGTTGTAGGCCTTTATAGCTTAATTTTACTGATTTGTAGTTTGGATATTGTGGTAATCCGTAGGCCATGGGCAGTTTCCCATGTTGCTTTTCCAAAAGAAAATATAAACGAAAGGGCCAATTTAATCAACCCCCTCCATATTTTTCGATTCGATCAGTCGAGCAAAACAACTGTTTTAGTCTAAAAGATTTTCCAAATTTTCAATGTAAGCAGCAATTGAATGATCAGCAATGGCTGGGAATTTTTTGATCAAATTTAAATCCAACTGTGATTGCCCTCCAAGTGTGCCAACTGAAGAGGTTTCCAAGCGTTTCTGAATGGCTTGAATCTCAGCCGTTAACGCTTCATACTCTTCCTCGCTTAAATCAGGCGGGATGTCGAAATTTTCTTCTCCCAGTCGTCCTGCGGGTAGTGCCCCCTTCGCATTAAACCACTGCAGGTGACCAACATGTTCATAGTTTAAAGGGAGCCTTGGAACAACGTCTTCATTGTTGACAAAGCGGAAAAACTTACCAGCAAAATGCTCATCAAAAAAGGAGCCGAACAGTCCAGTTTTCGGTTGACCAAAGGTGTAAACTCCGCCAATCAGAAACTGCCCGTGGAGTTCTGCTGCCGCAATTGTAGCCAGAGCTCCCCCTAAACTGTGCCCTGTGATAAACAAATTCATGCTGGGAGTCAGAAGCTCTTTAAGCGATTTAAGAATAAGTGGCTCCAGTGCTTGATATTCACCAGAGAAACCACGATGAACATCGCCATAATCATGACGAATGGGTGCAGCCTTGGCGTTGTCAATCCAATTGCCTAAAGATTGAGTACCCCGAAAAGAAAGAACGCAAGATTGATTGTCAGCCATGATAAAACATTGTGGCCGACCCGCATCAATTACATGACACTCACCGTATCCCCATTGCTGCGCCTGATTTCGGATTTTGGGTTCTAGCTCATAGTTTAACTCGCTTGTTTTAGCCAAAAGTAAAGCGGAATCAAGCGAAAAATAATCGGCCTCATAAAGGGTAGATCGATCAATTGTCATAGTTATAGTTCCCTCCTATTCTTTCCCAGAATTGCCGGTGTTGATATTGATTGAACTACCAGATGAGATATTACCACCGATGTTGACCCCGCCTTTGCCGACTATTGTATTGTTGCGGCCATTAATAATTTGATTATTGTCGCCGATGATATTTGATGTACCGTTGATTACATTCATGGTGCCACCGTTGTTGATAAATTGCTGCGCCCCATCCCCAAAAACAGTTTCAATAGATTGTTTTATTTCTTCAGGGGTAATTTCGCGAGGCGATCCTTCTTCAATTTCTCCAGGATTTTCGTTAAACCGCCCCAATGTACCGGCCTTACCTCTCCTGAGAGCAACGGGAAACGGGCCAACCGTTTTTTGGACCGTAATCTCAGGCTCTTGTTCATAAACAAGGTCATCTGCTTCACTTAATTCTTGAGCTCTATCGGTAATTCCTACATATAACAAGTTGTAAATATCGAATGCACCAATAAAATTTCCTCTGCTAGAAGAAGAGCCTATTCCTTTAAGTGCCCTAGCTAACTCTTTCCCAAAAACTGTTAATTTTTTGCCTCGCTCAAACAATGAGAATTGGTCATTGCCACAGGCGGTAATGATGATGCGCCCTTTGCCGCTGCCGAGCAGGGTGTTTAGCCCATCTTCGGTGGGGTTGCTTGAGGCTAGGTCTGAATTAGAATCGCCCAAGGTGCCGACAGCGGCGTGGCCAGAGTGGCAGGTGTTGAGAAATATGATGACCCTCTCGGCAGGCAAGGCTTGTACCAGTTCTGCTAACCTAGCTTCGCTAATAGCCGAGCTGGGTTCAAGGATCATCTTGTCATCCCCAACAGCATCATGGGGCATAAGGTGCCATTTGCTGTTGGTGCCAAAGCTGCCGTGACTGGCGATATAGATAAAGACGGTGTCTTTGGCCGTAGTAGCTTTGGCTAGCTCCTGAAAGCCAGTTTCGATGTGACTTTTGCTGGCTTGGTCTTCGGTTAAAAGATGAACCTGATTGGCTGGATAGCCGCAAAATTGTGGGTCTTTCAGGATTTTCTCAATTTCTTGCGCATCTGCTTTGGTGTGCGAGACGTTCCAGTTTTGATTGTGATTAAATTTGCCGACCCCGATGAGTAGGGCGTGACCGTTTGTAAATGACATGTTATTTCCTCTCTTTTTTTGCGGGTAAACAACCCGCTTTACATTAACAGGCAAGGATGCCTGTTTTACAACTTGAATTTCAATTTTTTCGATTCTTCGCTTCGCTCAGAATGCCTAGTCGCTACCGCTCCTACGGCCAGTGGTCAGAGGGGCGAAGAGATGGGGGACGACAACACAACCACACGAAACCCGTAGATCCTGAAACGGTAGTTAGGAT
>JAHDEN010000086.1 GCA_020628815.1 Chloroflexota bacterium
GGGTTCGCCTCAAATCAAATTGTTAATTAATAACAGTGTCTTTCAGACGAAATTACTCTTCCGAGCTAGCTTCCTCAGCTTCAGCTGGAGCAGCTTCTTCTGCTGGTGCTTCTTCGGCAGGTGCAGCTTCTTCTGCAGCTGGGGCCTCTTCAGCCGGAGCTGATTCTTCCGCTTCAGCAGCAGGTGCAGCTTCTTCGGCCGCAGCTTCTTCTGCTGGTGCTTCAGCCTCAGCAGCAGCCTCAATGTGGGCCATTGTTGAAGTTCCAAGCAATTCGCTGTCTTCAAGCTCATCGATTCCATCGAATCCGCCATCAGCAGCAGCTGCAGCATCGTTGCCGTTGTCCATTGCTGAATCTTGGCGCATGTTGAGCCCTTCAAGAGCAGCGTCAGCCATACGTGAGCAGATCAGCTTGATCGCACGGATCGCATCGTCGTTTGCAGGAATCACATAGTCAACATTGTCTGGATTACAGTTTGTATCAACCATTCCAACAATGGGGACCCCTTTTTTGTTTGCTTCCAGTACAGCTGTATCTTCGTTATTAACGTCGATAACAAAAACTGCATCTGGTAAGCGGCTTAGTTTTTTCAAACCGCCTAAACGCAAGGTTAGCTTGTTAATTTCACGCTCGAGCATCAAGCGTTCTTTTTTCTTTAGGCCTTCCCATTCTCCGGCTGCACGTTGTTTTTCAAGTTTTTCAAGATGGTTTAAACGTTGGCGAATGGTTGTCCAGTTGGTCAGCGTTCCACCCAACCAGCGTTGGTTGATGTAAGGTTGACCCGCACGGAGCGCTTCTTTCGCAACGGTATCTTGAGCTTGGCGTTTGGTTCCAACAAACAACACGCTACCACCACCCGCAACAGTGTCACGGATAAAGTTGTAAGCATCGTCGATTAATACGATTGTTTGTTGAAGGTCAAGGATATGGATCCCGTTCCGCTCAGTAAAAATAAACTGAGCCATTTTGGGATTCCACCGGCGGGTGCGGTGGCCGAAATGCACGCCCGTTTCGAGCAGTGCTTTCATTGAGATTACAGGCATTTTCAAACTCCTATGTTTGTTTGTTTCAGCCAATTATTTAAAATTGGCCGACCTCCATACCCTTCAACCAAATGTTGGGACCGACACTACAATTTGACAGTCAAAAATGACTACCTAGCTGTAGGGTGTTGGCACGTCCAAATTTGTCAGAGTATGTGTGGGATAAAAGTGCATACAGGTTCCGTATTTCAAGAACTGTATCGACCGAAAATTATATTCCGAATGAAATGTAATAGCAATAGATTTACAAAAATCATTTGCAAGGGATAATCCTGACACACAACTCGTGTGCATTATGCAATCAGGTGAGGTGACACAAACATGCAAGAGGTAATTCAGGATATCAACTCGTGGTTGAAAGACGGCGAGACAGTTGGATTGGCGACTGTCATCCAAACATGGGGGTCTGCCCCGCGCAAAGCGGGTGGAAAAATGGCGATCACAACCGGCGGAAAGATGTCGGGGTCTGTCAGCGGCGGCTGTGTTGAAGGGGCTGTTTTTGAGCAAGCGGTTGAAGCGATATCGAATAAACAGGGGAAGTTACTTGAGTTTGGTGTTGCCGACGAAACCGCTTGGGAAGTGGGTCTTGCCTGTGGTGGAAACATTCGAGTTTTTGTTGAAGGCTTGAGTCAAGAGATTTATCAATCGGTTCAAACTATTATTCAACAAGATCGCTTTGGAGCTTTAGCCACAATTGTTAAATCCCCTAACGAGGCACATTTTGGCAAAAAGTTTGTCACAAACCGAGAAGCGCTCATTGCGGGAAACGGTCCGAGCGAAGCTGTAGAAGCGGCTTTAACGACGATGAAATCGGGCAAAAGCCAACTGGTTGAATTGTCAGACGGAAGCGAGCTATTTGTTGAGGTATATCTGCCAGCCCCGCAGTTAATTATGGTAGGTGGAGTCCATATCGCAATTGCACTGTCTGAAATGGCACAGGTCTTGGGGTATAAAACGATTGTTGTTGACCCGCGCCGTGGTTTTGGGAATACGGATCGCTTTGCAAATGTGGACACGTTGATCCAAAAGTGGCCCAAGGTCGCGTTTGAGAATTTGACCGTTAACGAAAACACAGCGATCGCTCTGTTAACCCATGATCCCAAAATTGATGATCCGGCCCTGCATGCGGTGTTAGACTCAGACGCTTTCTATATTGGGGCGCTTGGGAGCCGAAAAACCCATGCAAAGCGTGTTACTAGGCTCAAAGAGGCAGGCTACAGTGATGAACAGATTGATAAAATTTATGGACCCATTGGGCTAAGCATTAATGCTCAAAATCCTGAAGAAATTGCTGTGTCGGTCTTAGCCGAGATTATCAAAGCCCGCCGAAGCTAAGAGCGCTAAGAACTAAAAGGGATGCTTACTCATCTGATACCGTATTTTCCGGCCGATATTTTGCATATTCGGCCGGTGTATCCACATCGATTCGGATGGCTTGGGTATCAAGCGAAAATAATTTCAAAAGAGATTGATTCGCTTTTAACAGATCGCGAGGGGACTTTTGGGCCGGTAACGTTTCGAATTGGGCAAAGGTCTGCATAGGAAAAATAACAGGATGCCCCCTTTTTCCTTCATAGGTTGGAGCTACAATTTTTTCGGCCGATTGGTGCCATTCGGCGATACATTTATCAATGATCGACGTCGTCACCAATGGCATATCTCCGGGTAACACTAGGACCCCATCTGGCATGGTACTGCCTGCTTTGATTGTTTTAAGCGCTATTTTTATCGATGAAATTATCTCACCGGCCGCATAATTTTCGTTATGTACTCGAGGGATTTCTCGAACAAGCGGGAGTCTTTCAACCACGTCTCGATATCCACCAGTTACTAGTAAAAGTGAGCGAACCTTAGCCTGTTGGACATGAGCTATCGTCGTTTCTAGTACGGTCGAATCTCCCCACTTCAAAGCCATTTTCGACCGCCCCATCCGGCTACTATTTCCGGCCGCTAAAACCACGGCCGTGATTGATAAATTTGTCATTGATTTGTCCTATGCTCCTACTGTTCCTCAAATCCTACCCATATTTCAGACCCAACCCACATGAACCATTGAAGAAGTTTATCCGAATCGTTTTAATTATGACTACGCACCGAGAAACGCAAATCAAAACTAACTTCAGTTTTTTGCTAGTTTCTGTGCACCTAACGTTTTAAGAATTCTATGCAATAACGTTGGGTCGAATACCCTTAGCGGCCGACAGGCCAGCAAACGGGGTGGAGAATCTTATGAAAGAATTACTATGCTATGACGAAGAAGCCTCACGTGAGTGGCTCAACTTTCTGCTTCTAAGACAAATTGATACCGAAGCTGAAGCGTACGTGATGGATCATCTACGCACCCATGTAAAGCTAAATGATCAAGAATTAAATAAAGTCTTAGACATTATGCATGACATTTTGGCAGAAGAGTTTATTGAAAACTAGCGTTTGGCCAAGCAAAAATTGCTTGGTTCTAGATCAAAAAAAATAGTTGACCAGACATCACCGCCGATAAATTAATAAAGATGAACGTTTAAATATGACTTTTGGCAGGGTTTTGCCTTTTCCAAAGCAAATAACCATGACCTAAATTCTACAGACAACGTTTGATTTGCAACCTAGACTAAGTTCAACTTTTAGAATCAATTCATGCAAGAGTCGTGTCCCTTGACACCCTTCCCAAGTCAAAGGCTGGCTCACTATCTTTTTTAAACTATGTCTCAAAATATCGTTTTTGACGCCGATCTTGCTAAACGGCACCCAATTAATATCCTGCTGGTTGACGACAACGCAATCAATTTGAAAGTTGCATCACGCATGCTCCTGCGAATGGGGTATGAAGTTGATCAAGCTGAAAATGGTCTCCAGGCTGTTGAAGCCCAAACCCGAACCGGGTATGACCTCATTTTCATGGATATTCAGATGCCAGAAATGGATGGGGTTACCGCAACCAAAACAATCATCAAAAACTTTTCCCCAGAAGAACGGCCGCGAATCGTGGCGGTAACGGCCCATGCGATGAAGGGTGATAGGGAAAGATATTTAGAAGCAGGCATGGACGGTTACATTAGCAAACCGGTACGTGTTGAAAAATTAATTGCAGCGATTCAAGAGACCCCGTGCAAAACTCCTGTGGCGATGGCCGCACTGGCAGGAATAGAAGATGCCAACACAGCGGCCGCAGAATCAGCGGCTCCAGCAGCAGCGGCCGCAGAGTTACCCGTTGATATCGCTATGTTTGGTGAGATGTTGGGAATGGAGCCAGAAGATGCTGAAGAAATGCTGCCAGAACTCGTAGAGCTATTTCTAGATGATTCGGCTGAACAATTAGCGTCGATAGAAACTGCGGTCAACAGCGGAGATCTTGATCTGTTACGAAATGCGGCTCACAAAATGAAGGGAGGCTCAGCCAGCGTAGCGGCCGTGCCACTATCAAAAGTGTGTGGCAAGCTAGAAAAAATGGCGATTGAAGGATCTCTCGATGGGGCTCCAGAACAGGTAACAGAAGCAAAAGCAGAATTTACCCGCTTACAAACTTGGTTCAATAACCAATAACGCCTCATTTAATCAAGTGTTAGATCTTGAACCCGTAGGAGCGCCGCACATCTTTGTTAGCCAACCAAGCTAATCCTAAAAGCGGCTGAAATAATGGGAAATATCCATAATCAGCGCCAAAATGCCGCCAAACCGTATTGCCTATAATCTCTGGTTCGATATAGCTAAAGATACCTACAACAAGCGTACATGCAGTCTCGAATCCTAAAACAGTAACAGATAGCCACCAAGCATTTTGCCCCCACTTATCGCGATAAACAATCCCGAGCGTGGCGATTAAGTAGCTTAATGCAGCAACTAGGCTCATGACAGGCGGCAGATAGTAAGTCACCCCCTCTTTGAAAAAGATGCGAAAGATCGCCCTAAAGCCGGTTGACAGGGCAAGCACCGGATAAGACACAGCCAAAATTACCCCGGCCGCTTGAACAAACCCATCCCATGATGAGGTGTCTGCTTTTTTCTCTGTATTTTGCGAAGGGACCTTTAACTGCTCAGTCATTCGTTTTCTCTTTTTTTGATTCGGTGAGAATCTGCTTCATCAATTGAATATCCCTCTGCATATTTCTTTGCTGGTTCCAAAGATACATGACATAGGCAAATCCGATGAGCCACATAATGCTATAACCTAAGACTAGGTAGTAAGATGTAATGTGTGGGTCTATTTGGAAAAGAGGGGCAAGATTCATGCTGAGCATTATAAATTCGGTTCAGTTAAGGGGAGCAATTTTTTACCTTCTCCGTATAATCAGAGAGAATAATAAAGCCGTTTATAATGCTGTATTAATTTTGCACATTAAAAAGCGCACTTCCCCATCTTTTTCAACCGCAGGAGAGATTAAATGAGCAGTTACACACTTGAGAATGTTAGCAGTTTTATCGGCCAAGAAGTTGGTGTTTCTGATTGGGTAACCATCGACCAAGAAATGATCAATGCCTTTGCAGATGCAACGGGTGACCATCAATGGATTCATATTGATATTGAACGTTGCAAAACAGAAAGTCCACTCAAAACGACGATCGGCCACGGATATCTCACACTCTCTCTGGTTCCAATGCTTTCTCAGCAGATTAAACCTATTCCTGCAGGGGCAAAACAGGTTCTAAATTATGGCGCCGACAAGATTCGGTTTTTGCATCCTGTACCATCTGGGTCAAAAGTTCGTATGCGCTCTAAATTGCTCTCTGTTGCAGAAAAAGAAGGGGGCCGATATTTGTTTAAAGCTGAAAACACAGTTGAAATAGAAGGTATCGACAAACCAGCGATGATTGCCGAAACGTTATCACTCGCATTTTTCTAGATCAGACGAATAGTTCAAGCATTTAATTGACCATCTGATTATCGCTTGATATCCCCCACCTTTTCCATTATGTCTCAGAACAAACCTGACTCGACCCCATTTTCGTTAGATAGCAAATTTACCCAAGACGAAGGGACTATTATTTTATCTGGCCTTCAAGCCTTAGTCCGTTTGCCTTTGGACCAGCATAAGGCAGATCAAGCGGCCGGTTTAAATACCGCCACCTTTGTGTCTGGATACCGAGGATCACCCTTGGGCGGCTATGATTTTTTACTACAGAGAAACAAAGAGCTGCTCAAAAAGCATGAGGTCACTTTTATCCCTGGAGTAAACGAAGATCTGGCTGCGACGGCCGTGTTGGGGAGCCAAATTGCAAATCTGCTGCCAGAACCTAAATATGATGGGGTGTTGGGGATCTGGTATGGCAAGGGGCCGGGTGTAGACCGTAGTGGAGACATTTTTAAACATGCCCAAACAACCGGTGTGGGTAAATACGGCGGTGTTTTAGCCCTTGCAGGGGATGATCCAACCGCCAAATCATCTACCATCCCGTCCCATTCAGAAATCGCTTTGTACGATGCCCAAATGCCGGTTTTGTATCCCGGAAACGTGCAGGAAGTGATCGAATTCGGCCGGATCGGCTTTGAGATGTCCCGCTATTCTGGGTCATGGGTTGGATATAAATTTGTGACCAATGTGGCCGACTCATTTGAAACAGCCACCATCAGAAAGATGGCCTTCACAACCCCAGAGTTCAACTATCTCGGCCGGCCGTGGTCCCCCACTCAAAACCCGGCCCTGCTTGCCCCCCATTCGCTCAACCAAGAAAAAGAAATTTACGAAGGGCGACTCGAAGCTGCCCGTCGTTTTGCAGCCATCAACAATGTCAATCAAATCACCGCCAAATCAAATGACGATTGGATCGGATTGGTCTGCTCCGGAAAAACTTATTACGATGTCATGGAAGCGTTGCATCAACTTGGATTAACGGGCGACCGGTTAAATCAATATGGCATTCGCATTCTAAAGCTTGGGATGATTTATCCGGTTGAACCGACGATTGTCAAAACGTTTGCGAAAGGGCTTGAACAGATATTTGTGATCGAAGAAAAACGATCGTTTGTTGAAATGTTCATCCGCGAAATTTTGTACAACGAAGCGGAGCGCCCCTACATTGTGGGCAAAAAGGACGAAGAAGAAAACTTTTTGGTGCGTGGTGACTATGAGCTAGATGCGGATCAAATCACTGAATTATTGGCCAAACGGCTGAGTGCAAAAATTCCGGCCGAGGCCTTCTCATCCCGCGTAGCGCAACTGGTTGCCCCACCCCCTGCCATAAATTTAGCGATGAGCGGCGACTTGCCCGCCCGCACACCTTATTTCTGCTCCGGTTGCCCACACAACACCTCGACCCTCGCCCCTGAAGGATCTCTCCAAGGTGGCGGTATCGGCTGTTCAACCCTGTCTATTTTGATGGATAGGAACGTAACAGGGGTCACACAAATGGGGGGCGAAGGGGCTCAATGGATTGGAGCTTCCCCCTACACCAACGTTGACCACATTTTCCAACATATCGGTGATGGCACCCTGTTTCACTCTGGATCGATGGCGATTCGTCAAGCGCTTGCGTCTAATGCGAGCATGACCTACAAAATTTTGTTTAATGGGGCGGTCGCTATGACCGGCGGTCAAACGGCCGATGGGGAGATGGATATACCGGAACTCACCCGCCTGCTAGACGCAGAGGGGATTGTAAAAACCATTGTCGTCTCACACGATCCCAGCAAATTTTCGACCAATACCAATTGGGCCAAAGGGGTAGAGGTTTGGGAACGTGATCGGCTAATGGAAGCGCAAGAACTACTGCGCGATGTTGAAGGGATCACCACGATCATTTACGACCAGCCGTGCGCGACAGAGCTGCGGCGCGAACGAAAACGAGGGCGTGCGGACGACCCGCAAACCAGAGTCATGATCAATGAAGAGGTTTGTGAAGGATGTGGGGACTGCGGGGTTAAATCGAACTGTTTGAGCGTTTTTCCGGTCGAAACAGAGTTCGGCCGCAAAACCCAAATCCACCAGTCATCTTGTAACAAAGATTATTCCTGCCTGAAGGGAGACTGTCCGGCCTTTGTGACGGTTATCCCCAACAGCGACAAACCGGTTCATAAAGTTGCCGGGCTACCGGCCAAACTACGCGAAAAGCTAGAAAACCTTCCAGAACCACGCAGACTCCCCTCGTCTGAAGGAAATGTGTACATGACCGGCATCGGGGGCACCGGTGTGGTTACCATCAATCAAATATTATCGATTGCGGCGATGTTAGACGGCAAGCATGTGAACGCGCTTGATCAAACCGGTCTTAGCCAAAAAGGTGGCCCTGTTGTGTCACACATCCGGGTAACCGATGAGAAACGGCCGATGTCTTGCATGATCGGCAAAGATGAAGCGGATGCGATGATCATTTTTGACATGCTGAGCGGCACATCTGAGCAAAATCTAAAAAAGGCTCAAAAAGATCGGACGGTTGCGATTGTGTCCGACAGCAAAATCCCGACCGGATCGATGGTACGCGACAAATCGGTCAAATTCCCACAAAATGAGCTGTTACGCCGTCGGCTAGAGATGGTGACTGTGGCTGAGCAAAACATCTATTTTAACGCGATTGAGCTGAGTGAAATGCTGTTTGGAAACCATATGCAGGCCAATATCATGACGATTGGTGCGGCGTATCAGGCCGGTATTTTACCGATCACGGCCGTTGCGATTGAACATGCCATCCAACTAAATGGGGTAGCTGTTGAGCAAAATCGGCAAGCCTTTAGAGTCGGCCGTTTAATCACCATTAACAATGGTCAGCTAGACGCCGAATTTGAAACAAAAGAATCGAACACGCCCCCTCCACAACTAACAGCCGAAGCCCAATCTATTCTGGCAACAGTTGGGGCAGATGGGGAGTTAGAGCGGCTTTTAACCATTCGAATTCCAGAGTTGATCGCCTACCAAAATGCAGACTACGCCAAAAAATATGCCAGCTATGTCGCCAAGGTGTTCGCCTCTGAAACCAAAGCGGGATCGGGTGACGGCCGCTTGAGCTTGGCGGTTGCACGCTATTTATTCAAACTGATGGCGTATAAAGACGAATATGAAGTGGCTCGGCTGCACCTAAAATCTACTTTTGACGATGCGATTTCACAAGAGTTCGGCTCAGGATCTCGAGTGAAGTTTATGCTCCATCCCCCTCTTTTACGAGCGTTGGGGATGAAGAAGAAAATCGCGCTAGGCAGTTGGATTCGGCCGTTTTTCCGCCTATTAGCCGGAATGAAAGGGCTGCGGGGCGGGGCGCTTGATTTGTTTGGCAAAGTAGAGGTTCGGCGGGAAGAGCAGCAGTTACCGGGTGAATACATGGCTCTGATAGACGGTGCGTTAACAACGCTATCGGCCGCAACCTATGAGCAGGCGGTGGAGCTAGCTGAAACACCCGACATTATCCGCGGATATGAGGATATCAAATTGGCGAACATTCTGAAATTCCGCCAGAAAGTTGCCACACTTCAAGCCGGCCGAGAATCTGTTTCCGGCGACTAATGCCAATGTTTAAACCGATCGGTTAAATCAAATAGATCAAAAAATTTTAGGCCGGTCAAAGAGCTAAACAACAATGTGCCAAAGTGCCCCTTGGCTGTCAATCATGAATATTTCCTGCTTTTTTCACCATATCGGCTACTGAAAAGCAAGGTTGCCCCGATTAAAATTAGTCTAATGTTTGCCTGAAATTTATTTGATTTCACATTTGCTTAAGTTAATCTTTATTCAATGAAAAAATTCCTCTTTCTCACCTCTATCACACTTGCCTTATTTACGGTTTTAGGTTTACCCCTAAACGCACAATCTCAAAACCCATATTCGTGCACCATCACGCTTGATCGCGGGAATGTTCCAGATTTATATTTCACCAACATTACGCTCCTAATTCGTGTTAACGACGGGCAAAACTTTTCTGTACAAACAGACCAGTCAGAAACCGCCTTTACACAAAGTGGAGAGCAACTGATCGTAACGACCAAAGGAAATCGGGTTACATTGTCTTTTAACCCAGGCAGTAATCAGACCAACCTTTGTGAAGCACAAGCCGCACCGTTACTAGACAACAAAAGCTGGGTTTGGTCGCACGGTTTCGATGATAATGTCAATTTACGCCCTGCTATTGAGCATTTTAGAGCCAAATCTTGGCCAGCCACGATCTTCATCATCGCGAAAGAGTTTTCTCAAACCCGAGAAGAAAGTTGGATTCTCGATGAGCCATATTTTAATTCGACCCTGCTCCCTGAAGGATGGGCGTTAGGCAATCATTCTTGGAACCATGAACGGTTTGATACGTCTACTCCTACGGTTCAGGATTATGAAAAAGATATTTCTGATGCCCAAGTTCGTTTAAATGCCGCAATATCTCGATCTTCAGCGCCAAATTTCAAAATTATAACATTTGCATCTCCCAATTTTTCTGGAGCATATAACGTGCCATTTGCAAATGAAGCAACCCGATCTGATTTAAAACTTCAGGAAACGGGCGGTGATTTTATGCTATCGGTCACCGGCACAAGCGACTATACGGCCGGAGAGATCACGGCGAAAACCCTGTCAGGGCGCACACAAATCGGCCGTGATATTTCAGTTGAGCTCGATCCTCAAATTGTCATCGGCCGGATGGACTGGATGGCGGCTAACAAAACAAGCAGTGGGCAGCACTTCTGGTACAACACTTTAGCGCATGGCAGCCACGAAAACTCCTTAAATCAGATTATTAATCATGTGTGGCAGAATTATGGGCCAGCAGGCACCAATGAAGCGTGGGTAGCTTCATCTAACGAAGTTTACAGCTATATTTTGACCCGAGATAATATCGGCATTACGGTCCAAGAAGGTTTGGGACCGCCTGATCCAGGGCCGCTAGAAAACGACATTTTTATGCCCACCATTACAACAATGGAAGCATGGTTAAACTCTTATGACGTTGATTCGCAGAAAGCACAGCTTCAGCCGATGTTCCTCAACTTATCCGGCCGTGGGTTACAAAATCTAAAAGGGGAATAAACTCATATACACATACTTGTTTTTCTCATTTTAGTTTGACAAAACAGTAGGCAAAAAAAAAGAGCAGGTCGGAAATTCCGATCTGCTCTTTTTTTTAGTTCAACTAAATTTTAGTGATTTAAGATCTGCGACAAGAACAACTTCGTTCTTTCATGGGTTGGATTGTTAAAGAAATCATCTGGGCTGTTGATTTCAACAATTTGTCCCCCATCCATAAAAATAATTCGCTGAGCCACTTCACGAGCAAAGCCCATCTCATGAGTTACCGCCACAATCGTATAACCAGCTTTCGCCAAGTCGCGCATTACGTCCAATACCTCAGAAATCATTTCCGGGTCTAATGCAGATGTGGGCTCATCAAACAGCAGAATTTTCGGCTGCATGGTTAACGCACGTGCAATAGCCACACGCTGTTGCTGACCACCAGATAGCTGACCAGGGTATTTGTCAGCTTGTTCAGGGATACCCACACGGGTAAGCCATTTCATTGCTAATTCTTCAGCCCGATCGCGGCTCCACTTACGCACGTTAATAGGCGCAAGCGTGATATTGTCCATAACCGTAAGATGCGGGAACAGATTAAACTGCTGGAACACCATACCAACTTCACGACGAATCTCAGAAATGTTTCGCACGTCATGGGTCAGTTCGATCCCATCAATAATAATGCGGCCTTCTTGATGTTCTTCTAGACGGTTCATGCAACGAATAAACGTTGACTTCCCAGATCCTGAAGGGCCAAGAATAACAACCACTTCCCCAGCTTCTACCGTTAAATTAACCCCTTTTAGGGCCTCAAAATCACCATACCACTTGTGTACATCGCGGCAGACAATAACATCACTTACTTTTGTGGCCTCGGGGCCATCCATAATTGCTGTCATAATTTTCTTTATATCCTCTTCTTTATAGCAGAAAAAAGAGGTCTCGTTTTCCTTTTTTAATTTTAGGAGATTGAATTTAGCCTGATCTCCTGTTTAGCAAAATTCCTACAGGTTTTATCTAACACCAAGGCCAGATTGATCTTCAAGTCTGCGGCTATACCACGAGACCACGGAGCTTACCAAGAAGTAAAGCACGAACATAAACACATACAGTTCTGTCCGTAATCCCAACCACTGAGAGTTAGCAATAATCGCTTTAGTAGAACCTACTAAGTCGATCATACCAACCAGAGCCACCAGTGATGATGATTTGAATGTGCCGATTACAGCTCCAGCCAAAGGCGGAATCAAGATTCTAAGCGCCTGAGGCAGAATAATAAATCGATATTTCTGGAGGGTGTTAATACCTAAGGCATCGGCCGCTTCATATTGACCGTTGGGTATCGCCTGCAAACCACCGCGCACTAACTCCGCCATGTAAGATGAAGTGAAAATTGTGTATCCAACAATCACTGCCCAAAAGTTGCTTAACCCTTGTGAATCTTCTGGCAAGAAGAATGGGGCCATAATGATCGCCATAAACAATAAGGTGATCAGTGGAACACCACGGATGATTTCAATAAACAGGACTGAAAACGCCTGCAAGAAATTCCCATTAAATGATCGCAAGAATGACCAAGTAGCGAGTGGGATAAGGAGTGGCCAAAGCGAAATGACTCGCTCAATTCCATTCCGAGAGGTTGCCCACAGGTTTACATTTTCACACAAGAACGATGGTGTACCGATACAGTTTCCAAAAGTGCTTGTATAAAGTCCCCACGCAGTCAATAAAATTGCAACTGGCCAGAGCAACCACCATGGAATACCCTGAACATCAGCCCGACGGCCGAGCGCAAGCAAAATACCGATCGGGAATGAAAGAATGTTGACAAAGATGGCAAAGATTACTGTCAGCAGCAACCCGCCCCATTTATCGGGATCAATCGGAGAAAATATTTCAGCGTTAAAGCTTACATATGCAATCGTACGCCACAAAAGGTAAGAAAGCGGCCAAGCCAAAACCCATGCAGCGGTTGACACCGGGTTGAGCTGGATAACTTTGAAAAACCAAAGAATCCCCATAATTGCGGTTACTATTGCCGTACCCACAATCAGAGTGCGAAAATCAACGAAAGGCGCTTCATAATCTAATCCGGCCAAGAAGATGTATGAAATAAATGGAGATAAAATCCAGCCAGTGTTTGCTACGCGACGGATAAAAGTCCCGGCCGTCGTCTCTCGCGTACTATCGCGGGTTCCAATAAACGACATAAGCCAAAGGGCTAAAATGGTCAGCGTCCAACCGATCACCCGACTATTATGTTCGGGTCCTAGCAAACCGGTCAAAAGGAGCTTTCTAGCCCCCCATAAAACTCCCCAAGATGCCCCATCAAAGGTGCGAACATCAGGATGAGTTAATTCGGGGCTGAACGTTGCATTGACAACGCCCCAACGCCAAAGGCCAGAGCAAACGATTCCGAGAAGTAGGGCGAGCAACAATGTAACGAGTACGTTTGTTACATTGTTGAACATATTCTCTTTTAGCCAGCGGGTTGCCCCTATGTGCAAAGTGAATAGTTCACCTACAACCGTACCGATTACACCAACGGCCCAAATACCGAAGATGATCCATGCGCGGCTGGGAGCATTACCTAGTTGCTGAACAAGCACGCCCAGAGTAAGTATCGTCAGGATAATCACCCAAATTAGCTGCCCTCTGGACCCTGTAATATTGTCTTGTAAAAAGTAGGTAGCATTGAACCTCTTAGAAAAAGTTCCACGTTTTTGAACAGGTGGTTTATTAGTTGTTGTTGATATACTCGCCATTTCTACCTCTCTACAATAACCACGCGGTCATTGTACCAGTTCAATATCGCCGAGAAGAAAATACTGATCGACAAATAAATAATCATCAGAACGATCATAATCTGTAGCGCACGGCCAGATTGATTCATTAACGTCTGGGAAACCAAATAAACTTCTTGGAACGCCACAGCTACACCCAAACTTGTGTCTTTCATTAAACTTAGATAGGTGCTGATCAGCGGCGGGATGATAACCCGCAATGCCTGAGGCAATACGATTAAATTTAACCGTTGCCCTTCAGAAAGGCCTAACGCCCTAGCAGCTTCCGTTTGCCCCTTTGAAACGGACAAGATACCGGCACGAACAACTTCAGCCAGTCCGCCCGCATAGAAAATCGTAAGACCCAAAAACAGAGCAAAATACTCTGGCGTTAATAACAATCCACCGATGATGTTAAATTTCTCAAACCTAGGAATGCTCCAAACCAACGGCCGTTCTTTAACCGGAACAATTAAGTGATCCGTAGGCGTCTCTAACGTTGCAATTTCGGCCGCTAAAACAGATTTTGGTGCTGCAAACATCTCACAAGAGCCATCTCTATATTTCGCCATCGCTTTAGCTGGTGAGCCATTCCGCGAGATTTTGAAAGGAATCCCTTCGCTTGCAAGCCGATTCACAAAATTTGCTTCAGAAGAAGATTCTCTTAGAACACAAACATTCAAAGTGACCGCATCAAGCTCTTCCTGAGGCAATTCTGCCAACTCACTGAGATGATTGATTCCGGCACGGGCCAACATTAGTTTTTCAAAATCTTCAACTTCATCAATGCGACTGCTATTAGGAATAAGTAGCCCTTCGTTCTCAGCAACTGCAGTCGACACGATCCATCCAATCGCTGCAATAATTAAAAACCCAGCAAGTCCCCACGTAAACTTGCTGCTTTCTTGCCCCGTTTTCTCTTCACGACGGCTCAAAAACATCCACATCACTTGGAATTGAATCACTCCAAGAACAAGGAAAGCGATCCAAATTGAGGCTGAAGACATGAATTGTGGCCAAGCCATAATCAAGCCACGATTTGAAAGAAAAATGGGTAAGTTGAAAGGCTGCACTGCTTCTTTAATATCTGGCAACGCCAAGATAACAGAGAAGTAAATTAACAGTAATTGAACAAGAATGGGTGTGTTACGTATGATCTCAATGTATGCCAGAGACAGCCTCGACACCAGCCAGTTGTCCGACATCCTGGCTATACCCATCGTAGTGCCGAGAAATGTAGTAGCTACCAAGGCTAAAAGCCCAACT
The DNA here is from genome assembly GCA_020628815.1 of Chloroflexota bacterium. Taxonomy (GTDB): domain Bacteria; phylum Chloroflexota; class Anaerolineae; order Promineifilales; family Promineifilaceae; genus WTJY01. Next base: position 15,006 of record JAHDEN010000086.1, read on the forward strand.
CTGAATGTATTTACAATACCATTGGTTAAGGCCCACCAAAATGAGTCTGTATTGACGTAATCTAGAGCAGTATCGTCAATATCAAAACCCGCTTCATTATCCATGAAGTCATAGGCACACCGATAAGCAAAACGGCCATCTCGACAAATGAATTGAGCTCTCCCTAGTTTGTCGACATTGGAACCAAAATTTGAAAAAATTCTCTGTGCCCCCACCAAAAGTAAGAGGATAAAGGCGATTTGCCCCAGAACACCAAGAAATCGAATATCAAAAATGTAGGACATCACTCTGGATCCAATGCTTTGTTCCTCTGGGGGAGGAATATCAGCACCTGATCCGGGTGGACTAACGGTCGTCTGGGCCATTTATTACCATCCTTTTTTACACAACTTACTACACAGACTTTTTAGATTGTTAAATAACCTAATAATTATTTATCTTTTAAAAGTTTTTAGAAATAACGAAACCACAGGTGCAGTTGCCTACACCTGTGGCTTGAATGATAAGAGGGGAAATTAAATTACCCCTCTCATCACTATAGATTCAATTAACGGAATGGAGGAGAGTAAAGCAATCCGCCATCTACCCATTGTGCGTTCACACCACGTGATAAGTTAAATGGTGTATCTGGGCCAAGGTGACGGGTGAAGATTTCACCGTAGTTACCAACTTGGCTGATGATTTGGTAGCAGAAGTCGTTGTTCAAGCCGATAGCTTGACCAAGGTCGCCTTCAACACCCAATGTGTTAAGAATGGTTGGATTGTCGCTGCCTAGCATGTCATCAACGTTAGCTTGGGTAATACCAAGTTCTTCCGCTTGAATGGTACAGTTAACAGACCATTTGATGATGTCGAACCAGTTGTCGTCGCCATGACGTACCAATGGGCCTAGAGGCTCTTTTGACATTACATCAGGAAGAATCTTAACTTCTGATGGATCATCAAATAGAACTAAGCTACCAACCAATGCAGATGTGTCAGTGGTGTAACCATCACAACGGCCTTCAGCGAAAGCAGAGCGGGTGGTGTCGCCAGTATCTTCAAATACAACGGCTTCGTAGTCGATGTCTAGTTGACGGAATACGTCAGCTAAGTTTTTCTCAGTGGTTGTACCGGTAGCAACACAAACTGATCCACCATCAAGGTCTGCAAGAGTCTCGATGCCAGAGTCTGCGCGAACCATCATTCCTTGACCATCATAGAATACGGTTGGAACGAAGTCGAAACCTAAAGCGGTGTCGCGGCTGAAGGTCCAAGTGGTGTTGTTTGACAATACGTCAGCATCACCAGATTGGAGAATTGGGAAACGGGTTGTACCAGTGGTTACAACAGGCTCGATTGCTTCAGGATCACCTAGGATAGCTGCTGCAAATACTTTACAGAAGTCTACGTTGAATCCTTCCCAGCTTCCATCTTCTTGGATGAATGCAAACCCTGGGCTTGCACCAGCGCCAGTACCACAAAGTAGGGTACCACGCTCTTGAACGGTAGCTAATGTGTTAGTAGAAGCAGCCATTTCGCCACCTTCTTCGTCACCCATAGCCATTGCTTCATCAAGTTTAGCTTCTGCATCAGCAGCCATTGATTTAGCTTCTTCTAATTGTGATTCAAGATCAGAAACCTGACCTTGAAGAGCTGAAAGAGCTTCTTCTCCACCCCCACCGCAAGCGACGAGGAATACTGCAACAGCAGTTAAGACCAATCCAAGTAAAAACTTGTTTTTCATCTTTTTCTTCTCCTTAAATTGAATTGTGTTGGACAGATGAATGTAAAGTGCATTAACTTTGTATATGCAAGTACTTTACAAAAAGTGGATTAAGTATAGCGAATCGAATTGAAAAGACAATGTTATGCTTTTAGTCAATTCTTATTTACATAATCTGAGTGATTCAATCCAGCAGAGAATGTAACGCCTAAAATTAATCCTACTGATTCTAATCAATATAAAGATTATATTGATAGGGAGCAAGGCATAATGTAAACGACAAAAAGGCTTTTTTTATTGGTTATTACGTATGAACAAGAGGGGTGCAGGCTTGCATGTAGGCTCCCGATGTTTTGATCTATTTCTTCAAATACTTGATATCAAGTATTTGACCATTATGAGGACAGTGAATTCAGTTTTTCTTTAAACGTGTTAAATAGCTGCTCATCATCCATCATTGCACGAAAGAATCCGGGAAACTCACTTACAATATTATGCCCGGCCGAAGCTTCTTTCACAACCAAATCTAAAAGGGAGAAAAAGCCAGATTGAACGCCATTGTCGCGCGGGCTGCGGTTAATCACACATAAGCTTGCATCAGCTTTTGCTTTTAATTCAGAATGACTCTGATTAAAGATGTACTGGTTATCTGTAGACAATACTAAATCGTTCATATTTCACATCCTAGAATATCTATACAACGCACAAACCGTTGCCTTTACTCAATATCCTTTCTACCAACTAAGTTAAATCAGATTTTTTAGGATGATGTATGATGATTTACACGATAGTACTGACGTCTTATAAGGACCCGTGAAAATAGCTGATTTCATCAATAAAAAAAGGCGGTTACTAATCAAATTAGCAACCGCCTTTTTTGTTTTTTGGAGTTTAAGCCTAATTGACTCTTGAATTATTCAATAATCCAAGAATCTGTTGCGCGATTCCAGCTAACCAACTCTTCATCAGAGAAGTAGATAGCTGCTTCGAGCAACCCGTTTTCTGGGCTATCAGAGCCATGAACAAGGTTTCGGCCGATTTCCATACCAAATTCGCCGCGAATACTGCCAGGAGCAGCTTCTGCAGGTTTGGTAGCACCGATCGTTGAACGGGCGGCCGCAATTGCGTCATTCCCTTCCCATACCATGGCTACAACAGGGCCAGATGTGATGTAAGACACGAGCGCATCATAGAAAGGGCGTCCTTTATGAACTGCGTAATGCTCTTCAGCCAATGCGGTTGTCATTTGAAGGAATTTCATTCCGATCAATTTCAAGCCACGTCGCTCAAAACGGCCGATAATCTCGCCCATTAGTCCACGTTGAACTCCATCAGGTTTTACTAAAATTAGTGTACGTTCCATTTTAAAAAATTCTCCTAAACTTTAAGACATAAAAAACAGCCAACCCTGACGGGCTGACTGCTTTGTCGATTTTTATTTTAATATTCTAAGATCTCAATTAAGAGGTAGGTTACTTTAATTATAACAGCCTTTGGGCTTGACGGTATGCATCTAATGCATCCTGTAACTGACCGGTTTCCATATAGGCATCACCAAGGATTTTCTGTAACACAGGGTCATTCTTGATGGCCAATGATTCACGAATTTCGCGGATGAGCGTAGGCAGGTCATCTCCATCCGAAAGTTTTTGTTTATATTCTTCAATCTTTGCTGAAAATTCTTGGTCTGTATCAACCGGAACAGCTTCAAAAATTGATTCCGGTTCTGCTTCAACAGCCTCTGAGACATCTGACAGCGCTTCACTCACTGGATCAGCTTGGTCGATTGAGCCGGAGTTATCAACAGCACCTGCTATCCCATCAAGACCTTGCTCTTTGATGGCTTGATCTGCGTCTAGCCAGCTCATGACACCGCTTGACGATGCATCATCAAGCCATGGCAAAGCGGGATCAGACTCTTGCTCATCAACTTTCAGCCATTCTGGGATCTCATCGCCATCAACCGCCACGTCTTCGCTGGTTGCGACAGGGGCTTCTTCTTCATCAAAGCTAACCGGCAGTGGTGCATTTTCATCTTCAACGACTTCGGGCTCATCCACATTTGATTCCAATATGCGGATAAATTCATCAGGATCATCTGGCAGTTCTTCTAAACTTGGCAATGATGCGGCCGATTCAACCTCAGCATCAACTGATTCAGCGACTATATCCTCTGCTGTTGAGCTAGAAGCAACTTCATCAAGGATTTCCTCTACATCGGCGCTTTCGCGTGATCCTTCAACAATTTCATCGATATTAGGTGCCGAAGGGAGAACAGTTGGCACGTCCCCAAGCAAAGCGGGATCGCTATCAAAGGTCATTTGATCAAGCCAATCAGATCCTGACAAACGGCCGGTTCCTAAATCTCCAAAGATTAGATCCTCGTCTTCAATCGCTGTTCCTTCTGGGCCAGCGATGTCATCAAACAACTCATCCAACCCATCATCAATATCTAAGCGATCTAAATTTAAGTCTGAACTCCCAACCTTTGTTTCAAGCACAGGTTCTGAATCTTGACCTAAGTCAGCAATAATCAGATCAGCCTCAGTTGATTCAATGTTTTCAGTTAAATCAAGATCAAGCCCTGCATCATCTCCTGAATCAGACTCATCTGGAGATAAATCAAGCCAAGCCATGAGTGCATCAGGATCATCAGGGATATCTTCCATACCGGGGACCACGTCTCCGTGTTCAACCGCTTCTGAAATCTCTTCAGCAGTTACCGTGATATCGTCCGAATCCCCAAACATGCTAGGTCTTTTGGGCTCATCCGCAGCAGCTTCTGCAACCAGTTCAACCTCTTCTGCAACTGACTCTGAAATGATAGATTCGCCTTCGATTGATACTTCATCGGCGGTGAGTGACTGTTCTAAAGATTCGGCCGATTCTGGTTCGATCGCCTCAGCAGCTTCAACAACCTCAGGAATAAGATCGGCGCTATCTTCTACGATATCAGCATCAGCAACATCAGCTGGTTCAGTAGCAACTGACTCACTGGTATACTCAGGTTCAAGATTGAGCCACGCCATCAAAGCTTCTGGATCGTCAGGGATATCTTCCATCCCAGGAACCACATCCCCTGTTTCAACTGCGTGAGAAATTTCTTCTTGACTGACAGTGATATCTTCGACTCCAAATAGGCCGCCACCACTCTTCTTTGGTTCTGCTTTTGGCACTTCATCGGGAATGACATCAGAACTTTCAATCTCAACATCGGGTAAAGCTAAATCCTCAACAATGTCTTCAACGCCGGATAAATTCTCTTGTGCAGTTTCTGAAATAGCTGAAACATCAGTTGCATCTAGTACAGACTCAACTGCAGCATCCTCGATATCTAAATCAAGATCATCTAGGTCTAAAACAGCTTCATCTGAAAGTTCAGAGAAAATATCCTCTGGCAACAAATCTGTTTCAACCTCTTCAACAACGTTTTCAACTGATTCACTGGCCAAAGCTTCGATATCAACAAAATCTTCGACACTTTCAACTTCAACAGCATCTAGATCGTCAAACAAATCTTCGGCCGCTTCAAGACCGGTCTCTGCAGCCACTTCTTCAAGAGAGGCTTCGGCCACATCAGCGGCATCAACGACTTCAGCGGCGTTTTGATCCGGCTGAGCCTCTGGAGCCGTTCCCGGTGAAAACAAATTGTCTAACCAACTCAAAGTTTCTTTCGAAACCTCTGTTTGGTCGTCAGTTTCAAGCTGTTCTTCTGCCAGATCGGGGGTTTCAGATTCTAAATTTGCAAAGGCATGCAAGGCGGATCCACCTGAAAATATTTCAGAAAGTGGATCGTCATTTTGATTATTTGATTCTGCAGAGTCGATATTTGCAACTTTGCTGACGCTATCTTTTGAATTGATAGCGATTTTTGAAGAATCACCTTCCAAATCTATTGTGGCCAATTCTTCTAGCCAATTTAGAGTGTCTTCTAAATCATGGCTTTCTGGTGGTATTGGATTCCCATCTTTATCGAATTCCATATCCAATTCATCCTCAAGGCTGAACTCACTATCAGGTGATGCCTTCTCTAAATTAACATTTTCTTTTTGTTCTGCTTCTGGCTGATCCGCGTCAGCAGCAACTGGCGTTTCGTCACTTTTTTCTTCTACAGATTCTAAGGACGATTCGGGCTCATAGCCTAAACTGGCGCTCAATGTCGCATCAGCCAACCATTCTGGCAATTGCTTAGACGATGATTCCTGAAAAACAATCGGATCAAATTCTTGATCATCTTCTAAAAAGTCTAAAAGATCATCCCCGAATGAGTCATCATCGAGCAGACCATCATCAAGATTTTTGTCTTCCAGCGGATTTGTCGCAAGTTTATCGGTCTGCTTACTGGGGGTATTATACTCCGGCAATTCATTTAGCCAGTCAGGAGATTCATCTTCTGTTAGTTCTTTAGTTTCGTTTTCCCCAGATTCAGGCATTAAAATCGAGCTTGCGGCCGAAGAAAGGTCTCCGGTCCAAGGTAAATTCCGCTCAACTTCTTCAACTTTCGGTGTATCAGCTTCTGGGATCCCTTCATCTAATAGAGACAGCCAGCCAAGATCTTCTTCATCACTTGTTAAGCCAGCCTCTGTTTCTGCAGCCCCTTCCGGAATGAGCCAATCTAAAGACGAATCGGGCTCAGTAGCTTCAACGGCCTCGGCTGATTCTTCGCCAACCGTCGGCCCGTCATCTGCCACAATTTCTTCGTTTTGCTTCTCATCAGCGGGCGAAGCAACGATATCACCCACTTCAGATGGATCCGCCGAATCTAGGGAACCAGAAGAATTCCTGACCTCATGATTTGCCTGTTCAAGCAACTCATTTAAGTCGGCCGCTTCGGCTGAAATATCAGGATCTGTTGGATCAAGCTGTGGTTTAGATGGGAAAGCGTCATTTGCCTCATCATTGAAGTCTGGCTCAGAATTTGCGATTGAATCACTGGGAGCCAATCGATCAAAATCCCCATCAAGTTTTTCTGCAAAAGAACGCAAGTCATCTTCTGCCGGTGATTCATCTGGCTCATCTACAGCAGATTGCTCAGACAGAAGATCAATCTCTTCTGTCATTTCGCTATCTAGCCAAGATGTATCGAAAGGGTCTTCTGAAACATCATCGTCTGATTGAACAGTCTGCAAGAAATCAAGATTTCCACCATCAGAGTTTTCAACACCCAAGTTCGAAGAAATTTCCGGAGCATCTTCTACCTCGAACTCATTAAAATCAATTTCCCAATCCGGGCCATCAATTTCTTCATTCTCAAGATTACCAAGATCAAAACTATCTTCAGGGCTTTCGGCAGCGGGCGCAGCATTAGGTAGTGGATTTAATTGATTTTCTTCGTCAGACAAAAAGTCAAACAACCCGCTCGCAAACGCATCATCAGAGCCGTCTCCTGCCAAGTCATCAGCAGCGGCCGGTGATTCACTTTCGGCCGCTATCGGTTCGGCCAGAGCAGAATCATTGATGGGAGCAAACAAATCTTCAAGGCTACCCATTTCTTCTTCTGGTTGCTCCTCAGGAAGATCAACAGCTTCTAGCCAATCTGTAAATCCGGTGTTTGCAGAGTCATCTGTAATCGAGTTCTGAGGTTCGATGACAGCTTCAGACTCAAAGGGATCAGGCGCAAAAGTCGCATCTAAAAAGCTTTGGCTATCGTCAAAAACTTCTTCAGGCAAATCTTGATCAAGCCATTCTAGAGAATCCCCGTCATCCAGTTCTGCACTTAAATCTGGGATCTCATTCTTTTCTGTAATTGCATCATTTGTAGATTCAGGAACAGGAAAATCTGAGGTGAGTATGATCTCCTCTTCTTCTTCGGGGTCAGCCAGAGCAGCAAATATATCTTCCGACAATTCGGTTGCCGTATCTTTGTCGGCTGACTCATCTGAATCAACAGAATCTGTGAGTGCATCTTCCAAAGTCAGGTCGATAAAGAAATCATCTGCACCATCTTCGTCATCCGAAATCCCAAAATCTTCGTCGCTTAAGCCAAAGTCATCCTCAGTTAACGAAAATTCATCTCCTGCAGCGGCCGCCCGGTGCTTACGATCAAGTTCAGCCAGCTCTTCAATGCTGCCAACAGATAAGGCATCTAGTTCATCACTAATTGATTCTAAGGTTGCTTCATCCTCGTTAACAGAATGATCTAACTCAGCCGTCATCAGATTATCGATATCAGGCAGTCGGCTAAGCTCAGAGTCAGAAAGCGGATCGGGATAATCAGCTTCCCCAATCTCATCTGAAATCTGCTCCATATCATTGGCAAATGCCTCGAGCGAGCCAGTGCCTATTGAGTCCTTATCATAGTCGAGATCAAACTCAGAAATGAAGTCATCGTCCTCTGTAATAACGATTTCTGACTCACTTGAGTCAGATTCGAGATCAGAGAGCATGTCACTAAATCCAGAAGCTTCCGTCTCTGATTCTTCATCAGACGATTGCCAATTGAGCGGGTCTTGCCCAGCTTCTGTCGAGCTAAGAGGAGAAATAAGATACGGTTGACCGATTTTGCCACTTGTTTCCAAGGTTGGAGCGGCCAATGGGAACTTCTCGGCTTGGCTGGCATCAAGCAGCAGAATCTGTTGCAGAATATCGAGATGGCCATTCGCAATATCGTTACGGCCGTTGTTCCACCAGATATCCCCTAAAACCAAGCGGGCATAATAATTGTTTGGCAACTTCTCTAAAATACTTTCTGCCAGCTGCAATGCATCTGCATTTTTCCCTTCTCGCCAATAGGCGATTGTCAAAAGGGTCTTCCAATCTAACCGATCGGGATTGTGGGCCAGCATGCGATTAAGTTCTTCAATCGCTTGATCATAAATCCCACCCTTGACGTATAAACGGGCAACAGAAGCCAATGGCATCCCTTTGACAACCGGCGCAGGGATAGCTGCCCGGCGATAATATTGCTCGCGAGACTCTGCAACTTCGATATTATTAGGGTCAATTTCAAAAGCATGCTCAATATGCCAAATCGCTTTTTCTAGTTGATTTGTATCTGCAAAGCTCTGAGCAAGATTTTTATGCGCCCAAAAATCAGATAC
>JAHDEN010000319.1:0-2329 GCA_020628815.1 Chloroflexota bacterium
TCTTTGTCTTCCTCGTTTCCTTTTAAGCGCAGTTTGAGCGGTTTCTGGCGCGCATCTGGATTCATATCCGGCCGTTTCACAAAGTCCCTAAAATCTTTCCAGTTCAGCCCCAAGATCAAAACGCAAGCAAGTACCCCCAACGCAGAAAACAGCACAATTGTGATCGGAACACCCAGCAAATTGGCAAACACAATCGACAAAAAATAGCCGATTAGCCCCCCACCGCTTTGCGCCTGGCGCACCATTTCTAAGTTATTGAGCCCGTTGCTCATCACCAACGACACCAGCGAGAACAACCCTTCGGCAATCAAAAACAAAACGGCCGCACCCATGATACGCGGCTGAGAAAATCTGAGAGGCATTTTTAACCCCCAAGACATCATCCAGACACCAAGCAGGCCGGTCGCGATAATTCCGATCGGGCCACCCCAGCCAAACAAAGTCCACATCTTGTCGAGAAGCCAGCCGGTGGCTACACCCTGTTCGGGTGAAAGCATCGCAAGCAAGGTGAACAGCGAAAACAGCGCCAAGAGTATGCCCATGACGGTCATAAAGTTCCGCAGCGTAAATGTAAAACTAGGAGCGGCCGCTTTTGAGCCAGACGATTTACGCGTCGATCCGCTGCTGCTTTTGCGTTTACTATTTTGGGTTGTTTTTTTGCTGGTTGTTTTGGAGGTTTTTGAAGATTTGGTCGAGTTTGCCTTTGCCATAGATCAAATGTTCCTGATTGACATAAGACATTATATCATATTTTTTTTCTCTGGGGAGAAGCAATTGTACCCCTTTAATCAGAGGGCAGGCGCCACCACCGGCACTTCAAGCAGCGCATCAGGCTTTGACAGGTTCAACTTGTCGAATTGGCAAACTAACAGTGAATACAGAACCGATTCCAGGCCTACTTTCCACCTCGATTTCGCCATCCATCATCTCGGCCAGCTGCTTGCAAATTGTAAGCCCCAACCCCGTCCCATCATGCTCCCGGTTGTACGCATTATTTGCCTGCTTAAATGGCTGGAACAAGTTCCCAATCTGATCTTCTTTAATGCCAACCCCTTCATCTTTAACCGCAAAAACAATCTCTTGTTCCCCCTGCTCCATAATCGTTAACTCTACAGCACCCTTTTTCGTAAACTTAAGCGCATTATCGATCAGATTAACCAAAATCTGGCAAACTCGCAGTTGATCCCCAACCACGTTCAGATCACCCAACAGTTGATTTTGAACGGTAAACACATTTTGGTTCCGGCCGATTAAAGGGGACACAATCTCTTTTACCTCGTCAACCAGATCCCCAATCGCAAACTTTTCTTCCTGCAGCGCCAACTCACCAGACTCAATCTTTGAAACATCCAGCACATCATTGATCAGGCTCAACAAATGTCGGGCCGAAATATTGATCCGTTGAACATCAGTCATCGTGCTTAGCCCTTCTTCTTGAATCAATTCACTGTATCCGATGATCGCATTAAGAGGTGTGCGCAATTCATGACTCATATTGGCAAGAAAATGGCTTTTTGCCTGATTTGCGGCCTCGGCTTTGTCTCTCGCAGCCATCAAATTTGCCGTCTTCATCTCATCAATTTTGTTTTCTAATTCTACGATTATGGTGTCACGCGTTAACCTGAACCCTTGCAGCAAGAAATCTTTCATATCGTCTGCGATCTCAGCTTGAATGTTTTGTATTTGTGTTAGGCATTTATACGCTTGCTCAAACCCTCCACGTTTTTCATACACTTTTGCCAACCATTCAAACGTCTCTGCCACACCTTGTTTTGCACCCATCGACTGAAAAATAGCCTGCGCTTCTTCTAAGTTCTTTTTAGCCTTTTTCAACATATCTTGCTGAAAGTAAACAATCCCAGAAAACTTCTGAATTTCAGCAACCAAATGCTGAAGGTTGGCCTCCTTAGAACAAGCCACCGCTTCATCTAACAAGCTAATGGCTTCATGATAATGGTGAAATTTTGCGTTTAGCTCAGCGTAGGTGTGAAGCACAACCGGCCGGAGACGATCAAATGAGGTTTGATTCGTCAACGACAAGGCCTTCTCTGCAAGCTGTTTGCCTAGCTCAAAATCATTTTGATGATTGCAAACCATGACCAAGTTGTTGCACAAGCCAGCTTGCAGGGCGGTATTGCCCAGATCTTCAAAAATTTTGAGGGCTACTTGAAAATTTTCCTCTGCAGATTTGTAATCCCCAAGTTCAATGTAGATAAACCCCATATGATTTGTCGCCTTGGCAACTTGGTACGGATCTGAAAGAAGATGGGCAAACTGATGTTGCCGTTGAAATGAAGCCATTGCCTCCGGATACTTCTTCAACCTCCAA
>JAHDEN010000319.1:2445-3904 GCA_020628815.1 Chloroflexota bacterium
TTTTTCATAGATGCTTTGTTCAGCATAAAACCAAGAGAGGTTCCGATAGCATTTTGCCACAGAAAAAGGATGGTTGAAATCTTTTAAGATTTTCTCTGCTTCGAGTGAAACGTTTAATGCGAGCTCAAAATCAACCCCATTTTGCCTAAGCATCCAGCCGAAATCAACTAAAGCCTCACACCCTTCAGCGGTAGCAAGCTTATTTGTCTCTCTCAATTGATTAATTTTTTCTTCTATTTCTGATAGCTGCATCATTCAATGTTTTTGAACTATTATTGGCTAAAGTGCACACAGATTCCGAGAGTACCTTTGTCCTAAAATGGTTGGATGGAAGGACACAGACCCTATCTACATAATCCCATTGTCATAAGCTATGCAATACATTTCGAATTTGCGAACCAATTAATATTATACAGAACTGTCAACAGTTTTTCTTTAAGGCTAAACCGCTTTTTTAGTTGCCCCTTCTTAAAAATTAAAATACCCTTCCACCTAAGTAAGAAAAAGTAGAAAACAGAATGACAGTCTTGCAAAGACAACCTCGCATCAGCTGTCATTTCTAGCTTTAATAAAGGAGATTTTAATGACTGTTGATCCTAAATATTTGTCTTCACTGCGCTATCGCTGTATCGGCCCAACCCGGGGCGGCCGTGTGGTAGCTGTAGCTGGTGATCCGGTAAATCCGGCCGTTTTTTATCATGGGGCTTGCGCTGGTGGCATCTGGAAAACCGATGATGGGGGGCAATATTGGGAAAACGTCTCTGACGGCCAACTTGCGACAGCATCTGTGGGTGCGCTACAGGTAGCGCCGTCTGACCCCAACGTTATTTATGCGGGGATGGGTGAAGCCACGATTCGGATTGACGTCACTCACGGAGACGGTGTCTACAAATCAACCGATGCCGGCCGGACATGGAGCCATTGCGGTTTAGCCAACACGCGTCACATCGGTGAGATCCAAATCCACCCAGAAAATCCAGACTTAGTTTACGTAGCCGCTTTAGGGCACGCCTTTAAACCCAACGAAGAGCGGGGCGTTTATCGCTCAAAAGATGGGGGAAAAAGCTGGGAACAGGTGCTGTATGTCAGCGATGGGGCCGGAGCGATTGATTTAAGCCTTGATCCATCTAATCCCAGAATTATTTATGCCACCATGTGGCAAACACAGCGCAGCTTCTGGAGCATCGACTCGGGCGGCCCAGATTCAGGCATTTGGCGTTCGTTTGATGGGGGTAGCACCTGGGAAAACGTGTCACAGAATCTCCGGTTCCCTTCGGAACCCTCCGATTCTGTGACATTAGGCAAGATCGGCGTCGCAGCGTCACCGGCCCAAGCCGGGCGCGTGTGGGCGATGGTTGAGGCAGAGGGGGACAAGCGGGGTCTCTATCGCTCAGATGATTTTGGTGACAAGTGGGAAAAAGTTTCAGACAAAGGGGATTTACGCTGGCGGCCGTGGTAT
>JAHDEN010000087.1:0-12950 GCA_020628815.1 Chloroflexota bacterium
CACGAGCGATGCAGCAGATTCGGCAAAACTTTCGAGGGCAGATTATGATCCCAGATTTAGCGCAAACGGTAGGTATGAGCTCCTCTTCATTTCATCAGCACTTTAAAGCGATTACAGCGACAACTCCGCTTCAATATCTCAAAGAGCTACGTTTACTTGAGGCCCGACGACTGCTTCAAACCGGGCAGAATTCAGTCAGCAATATCGCTTACGAAGTTGGTTATGAAAGCCCGACTCAATTTAGTAGAGAATATTCCCGCAAATTCGGCATCTCCCCCAGTCATGATCTTTCTTTAATGGCTTAAGCGGTGTTTTTTGTGTCTGCTTCTAGCTCACGCAGGCGCACGCAGATTTGGCGAATAAAATCAAACTTCATGGCGGTAGACAATACAATATACTCGTCATTTCCCAATTCCATTTGGGTATACATTTGGCTCAACAACTGATCAGACACCATTTTCCGCGCCTGACCTTCTCCGAGATCTTTGGAACGTGCCAAAAAATCTTCTGCCATGTCATGTAGCTCCGGCCGAATTTTTTCGACAGGCATATCAAGCACTCGCTCAGTAGGCGTGACAAACCGAAGATCAACCCGATTTCGATTTTTAACCTCTGAAAGCGAAACTTCAGTTTGTTCAAAAATCACAAAAGTCCCGGCCGCTAAATCCCCCAAACGCTGCGATTTTTTAGTAAAAAACATACTAATCAGCCCGGCCCCATAGGCAGATGGGATCACATCAATCGCCCGCATTAGATTCCGAATAATCACTTCAGAGGCTGAAACCGGTAACCCATTAATTTTTACCACCCGCAGGCCGATCTGACGCTTGCCCGGGGTTTGCCCGTTCCAATTGATCTCAAAGAAGATGTAGTAGCCCCATCCCAATAGGAAAAAGAGAAGTAGCCCGATTGAAGCGATAATGATGCCGGTTTCGTCTTCAAGATCAAAGGCAAAAAAGATCGAGCCGCCGATGAGCAAAATTAGCCCGCGAATCAGCAAAAGCCACGCTTGATCTATCAGGGTGGCTAAAAAGCGAGAGCCGATACCGGCTACTTCATAGTCGATTTGGACATTTTCTGGTGTGTCTAGTTGAAAATTTTCTTCAAGCATATTTTCTTGTAGAGACAGGCATCCTTGCCTGTTATAAAATCACAGACAAGGATGTCTGTGTACCAAATGAAATTAAGAATGCTGCTTCCGGCCGCCGAGAATGAGCCAAGCATACATTAACGCCCCAGTCCCAAGCCCGACGGCGACTTTTACCGCAAACGGTATAAATTCATTGGGCGAAATAAAGCCCTCAATTAAACCTGCAATCAGCAGGAGAGGCACGCATGCGACAACCAACTTGATCGCATCTTTGGCGGCCAAACGGAGTGCATCTCCCCGACTAATCAGCCCGGGTGAAACCAAAGAGCGGCCGAGTAGCAGTCCGGCCGCCCCGGCCAAACCGATCACCGAAAGCTCAACCACGCCGTGAGCAAACACAAACTCGGTGAGCCCCCAACCGATCCCATAATGAAATGTGAGACCCATGAGGCCGCCGAGCAACAGCCCGTTGAAGATCAGCACAAATATCGTCATGACACCGGCTAAGATGCCGCCTGCAAAGGCCAGAAAGCTGACCTGAATATTGTTTGTCGCGATAATGGCAGAAAAGAACGGCCGACCCTCTTCTTCAATCTCAGTCCATAGCACCCCTTCTTCAATTTGTGGGATGAGGGCTTGCGCACCGGGCGGCAGGATAAACTGGGCTAAGTCTGGGTCGATGTTGGCTAAAACCCCCGCAATAATTGCAGGAACAAACAGCAGCAACATCGCAATGATAAATTGGCGCACATTGCGCCTAAAAGCAACCGGAATGTCAACTTGGAAGTAGCGCCGAATCGCTCGGGTAGATAGGGTCCGTTTTTTATAAAGGAGCGAATGGGTTCGGCCGACAAGCTGATTGAGATAGGCGGTGAGTCGTGCTTTTGGATAATCTCGTTTGGCAATAGCTAGATCCGACGTGGCGGCACGATATAGCGAACCAAGCCGTTCAGCATCGGCAGTAGTCAACGATTCCGGCCGGTCTGTCGCTTGTTTTAGCAAGTCGTCTAGCGCTTTCCAATCTGTTTCGCGCCGTTGAAGAAATTTATCAGGAGTCATTGTGTTGAGTTTTCAGTCATTAGTCGTCAGTCATCAGTTTGGCCATGAGCCACTTACGGGTATTGAGACCCAAAACTGATTACTGTCAACTGAAAACTGTTATTGCTAAAGCCGAAGGCGTGATTTTAAGTCCAAATATCGGTCGATGACACTAATCGATAGCTTGTCGGCCGAAACATCAAGCGTGAGTACACCATACTGCTTAAGCTTATCTAGCCCAATTTGTCGTTCATCCAACATTTTTTGCGCCACCATTCTTTGGTAAACCCCGTCAGAATCAGCTACGGCCGCTTCTGAGCGTTCAACCACATCAGGGTCTTTGATGGTGACTACCACGGTTAAATGTCGTTTGGACAGCTGAATCGTGCTGGCGATCAAATTATCGAGACCAAATCCGCTCGAAATATCGGTAAACACAATCGCCAACGAGCGTCTGCGCTGTTGATGCATCAGATGATTGATCGCACCTGCATAAGACGGTTCAACCGGCTCTGGCTCGGTTTGATACAGCAGCTCGAGCATTTTATAAAATTGATTGCGACCCTGTTTCGGCCGCATAAATGTTTGGACCTTATCAGCAAAAGTTAGCACGCCAATGCGATCACCCATGCCTGAGGCAACATAGCCCAAAAGCAGGACGGTGTTGAGCACATGATCGAGTTTGGTTAACCCGTCTACGGTGCTTTGCATCATCCGGCCGACATCGATGACGGTCACAATATTTTGACTGCGTTCTGTTTGGTATTCTGTCGTGATCGGCCGCATACGCCGTGCGGTCGATTTCCAGTTTATGCGTCGAAAACTGTCACCTTGCCGATACTCCCGCAGCCCTTCAAAGTCAGTTCCTTCACCCGTTAAACGGGTATGGCGCAGACCCAGCTCTTTGAGCCTGTTCTGGCGCAGCATCAGGTCGTATTTACGGACCTCAAGCATGTTGGGATACACCTTCACACTGGCTTCGTTGTCGGCGCTCGCTTGGCGACGTATGAGCCCCAACGGCCCTTCCCAACGCAGATGGGTTGCACCAAACTGATAGTTTCCCCGTCGGCCGGGGATCGCGATATAGGCGGCTTCAAACGGTTGTTTAAACGCAACTGTCCCGCTGGCCAAATTGTCTTCAATCACAAACTCAATTGGTGGCTCATCTCGCACGGTTAGCGCAATCGGCCGGCCGTTTTGCTGGGTGAGGCTAACGATCGTTTTGATGATGTTGCGTCCCCCCAAACTCAGCCGAGTATCATGCACACGCTCAACCTCAAACTGCTTAATTGGCCCCGCCATTCGCCAATCCCACCAAAGTAGGGCGATAGCCAGCAGCAGCCAGCCCCAACCGACCCATTCAAGGGCAGGGAGCAGATCTGCTCCAGCCATGAGCGGTGCTGCGAGCAGCAAAAAGAGAAGACCGCGCAGGGTGATCTGCATTATCTCGGAACCTCAACCACGCCCATAATGCGTTGGATTACGGCATCGGGACCCAGCCCCTCAATTTCAGTTTCAGGTTGCAAAATCAAACGATGGCGTAGGACGTAAGGGACAATTGTTTTGACATCATCCGGTGTTACGAAGTCACGGCCGCGAATGGTGGCTAATGTTTTAGATGCCAGCAATATGTGGGTCGCTGCCCGAGTTCCGGCCCCCAGCACCACATCGGCCGACTCACGGCTACCGCGTGCAATCGACGTAATGTACTGCAAAATCCCATCTTCTACTTTTACCTGCTGGATCGCTTGTCTCGCCTGCAAAATAAATTCAGTAGACAGAACCGGCTTAATACCGGCCGCTTCAAGATCAACGGCCGAAAAGCCGTGGTGATACCGGCGCAAAATTTCAACCTCGGCCGCTTCACTCGCATATGGAATCGTGATCTTGAACAAAAAGCGGTCAAGCTGCGCCTCTGGCAGCGGGTAAGTCCCTTCGTACTCAACCGGGTTTTGCGTGGCAATGACCATAAACGGCTCTTCGAGCTTGTGCCGCTCCCCATCAAGGTTCACCTGCTTCTCTTCCATCGCTTCAAGCAGGGCAGATTGGGTCTTGGCCGGGGCACGATTGATCTCATCTGCCAAGCAGATTTGGGTGAAGATCGGCCCTTTTTTCAGGTAAAACTTCCCGCTTCCCATTTCAAACACGCTGGTACCCAAAATGTCTGATGGCATCAGGTCGGGGGTGAATTGGATGCGGGTAAACTGCGCATCGATGAGCAGCGCCATCGTTTTTGCCATCAGGGTTTTGGCCGTGCCGGGAACCCCTTCTAGCAAAACGTGCCCGCCGGTGAGCAGGGCTGCAAATAAAATTTCGAAGTGGTTGTCCATGCCAACAAGGGCTTTGTTGGCTTCGGTTTTGGCTCTTTCAAACTGTTGTTGAATCTCGGTTGGTGTCATGTATTTAGTCGTCAGTAATCAGTGGTCAGTAATCAGTGACCGTTTGCCGACCACCGTTTACCGTTTACTGATTACTAAAAATTCTCGTCAATAAATTGATCTATGTCACTTTGAAGCGAAATTAAGTCGCTTTCAGATGGGCCTTTTTGTTTAAGTCGATTCAGCAATCCGGCCGTTGCTTCAGCCATTTCAGGCGATTTGATCCGCTGGATTGTTTCGACCAAAGCTTGATCGCCTAGGTTGGGATCAAGCCGGTATCGCTTGGTTAAAACACGGCGCAGACGCTGGTAGCTGTGCTGAGCGACCACGTCTGTGTCTCCGGTTTGTCGAGTAAGTGTTGCCATCGCATCGACGTAATCGGCGGGGCCGCGACGGATTAGTGATTCACGCAGTGGGTCTGGGCGGCCTAAATGGCGGCCGTTGAACAGCATAAACACGAGCAGCAACAGGCAGACTAAAAGCACCGCCCGGCCGGACGGTGTAAAACGAAGCCAGTCAATTGGTCCAGAAATGGCCCCATTTTGAAAATCAACTTCTCGAATTCCGTGATGCCACTCATCGACCCAAATTCTTTGCCCTGTCTCTTGTTGAGCGATAAGGCTAAGCAATACGTTTCGATTGGTGCTACCCGAAAGCCCTTTGTTGGAAAACAGCGAAGTTTCAGGTGCCAAAATCACATGCCCTCGGCCGATAGGGTGAGAAACAACCAGAGGCTTCCCGTTGGCTGAGAGATGAACCACTTGATCAGTTTCAGGTCTTAGAGGGAGGGTGTTCAAAGCTTCGTCTAGTTCAAAATCATCCAAGTCAAATGAATTTAGGGTGTTTAAAAATGGGGATTCTGAGTTGATCTGGAACCGAGCATTTTCAGTTGGGAAGCTCTCTCCTTCAAAAAAGCCATACCCGAGTTGGGTGTACACAAATTGCGCAATCGGATTTGAGCCGGAAATGATCAAGATCCCACCGTCTTCAACCCAGCTTGAAAGGGTAGCCCACTCATCATCTGTCACCGTTTCGGATGGGGCAAGTAAAAATGTGAGCCCAACATTTTCAGGCACCTCAAATGCTGCTTGTGGCTCATTAATCAGCTCATATCCGAGCTCTTCTAGCCACAGAAACATCACAGAAGCGCCATCTGCCCTGTTTGATGTGCTGCTAAGCGGGATGTTTTGCTCGTTGCGGGTGGCGATCACTCGCTCCACTATCACAATGGCCCCAAGCAGAAGCAGTAAAATGATGAGAAGACCACGGTCCCCCAGCCCACGGCGGGCAACCGGCTGCGACAGGGTTGTCATGCGTCTGCCTCCTCATCTTGCAGCTCACGAATTTGGGTTTGGTAAAAACGGAGCGTTGGCTGGTCGATCTCCCGCTTGCCGTACCAAACGCGATCAAAAATTGTGACCACATCACGCAAAACGGCCGCTTTTTTAGGATGTTTGTCCATTACTTCAAGGTATTCCTGATTGGTCAAAGATCGATCTGGTTTTAGAATCCCTTTTTCTTCTAGGATGAGCAGGGTAGATAAGTATAGATAACGCACCGAATGGCGATAGTCGCCGCTTTCGGCCGTTTTGTCCGCCCGTTCCATCGCTTCAGCAACGGTGAGCGGCTCATAAGACTCATCATCAACTTGGGCCGTGATCCCTTCTTGGTTAAAACCGATCGTGACCTGTCGAATAAGCTGGAAGAGGATTAGCCCTAAGACTACAGCGGCTATAATGCCAATCAACCCCACGGCCGGATCGGTATTCGCAGCGCGCGCACTTCCGCTGGCACCACCCGTCCCCGATGCTCGATTAAACAGACCCCGAAGCCAATCCTCGCCTGCGATAACCCACTCTTGATACCGATCCCACAGCCAGAAGTTTGCTTTGTCCGAAAATTGGAACTGATCTTGGGCCAGCATGTCTTCAAGCTGCTGATTGGCTTCGGCCGCTGATACTGTCCCGTTATTCGTATCGGGCCATGTTTCACGGGTTGTTTCAATCGCTTGGAACATCTGCAAATGCTCCGCTATCGCTTCTTCGCTGCGACCGCTGTTTAGCTGTTCAACCACTCGCTCTGGCGCTATTTGATCTGATTGCTGGCTGAATGTTTCCCAGCGGCCGATGAGCGTGTCTAGCTCCTCTGGCTGAACGGTTTCTTGCTCTAGTAGCGCAATCGATTCGGTGACCAAGTTCCAGTAATCAGCCTCTCTCTCCTGATCCTGCGCAAAAACACGGCCGGAAATGGCGAAGCAGGCGACAAACAATGTTGAGAAAAGAAGGATGCGAAATTTAGTCACGCAGGATTGTAAAAAGGCTGAGCTTGTTGTTATTCAAACGGGATTGTGTTGAAAATGTCGCCAGCTTGGGTTGCAAATAATCCGATGCCTGCAAAGATGATGCCAAAAAAGACGAAATAGATTCCGATCATGATCAACGTTAATAAGAAAAACTTAACCATGTCATCCTGACGTATGAATTTTTCTTCACCTAAGTCTGGGGCGATTTTCACAATTTCGGCCGGAGATAACCCCTCTTCCATCTTTGATTTTAGCGTAATGTCAAACCCTTCTTGGCGAACGCGCAGGTCAAAGTAGAAAATCAAATACGCGATCATTGTGAGAGGGAGAACGACGGCTGACACAATAGCTGTGATAGCAAGCTGCCCCAGTTGTGCACCTAAAATCACCCCCGTTGATGGGTTTGTTGCGATAAGTCCCTGAACTCCAAAAGAGACCAAGCCAACCAGAGCCCCAGTGATTAAACCTGTTAAGAGGCCCAAAACAAGCACATAGCCGACAACGGGCCAGAATCGCTGGCGTAGCAAATACCATGCTCGTGATAAAGAATCAACCGGATCACGTTGTTCTAAAATAAGAATTGGGACTGCAAAGGCGACAACGGTGCCATAAAAAATAAAAATGCCCAATCCGGTAAACCAGCCCACACAAGGAACAAGGAACCAAATAAATGCAACGATACCTATGCCGATCATGACAAAAAACTGGACTAATAGTTTTCCAAGATAGGGGAAAATATCGTTGTAAGCGCTCTGAATTGAGAAATCTTCGCCCAGTAAGGCTTGACTGACACCACGTGCAAGAGCGGCTTGAGTCAACACACCGATGACTAGAACGATGAGGGTACTAATTATTCCAAGCACAAGAACGATGAAGAAGGACCCAAATCCTTCTTCGAAGAGCACTTCGGGATTGTTTTCAAGCGTTGTTTGGAAATCTGCTCCAAACGAAAGGGTTGAAATTGAGGTAATAACCGCTTGGATAATGAAGCTGGCTAATTGGGCAACGGCTGCAATCCCAATAAACTTTGCGAAGTGGGCTCGGTACAACCGAAAAGCCCGGTCTAGCATCTGCCCCATCTTTAATGGGACCATTGAAATGGATAAAGACTCGTTCATAAATTCCTCAATTTGGCTAAATTACGTTTGATGGGTTGGTATTTGGAGTAGGTGATTTGGCTACCCGAGAGATAATCTGAGAAATGAGAGCTTCTCTTGTTTAATAACAGAGTCTTGCTTCATCACAGCTGAAAATATCTTCAAACCAAATCACAATGTTTTTATGACCTCATTTTACAATAAGCTATTTTTGATTCAATAGGCTGGCAAATCAAAAACCGAGAACTCTTGTCAGTTTTTGATTTGCATGCATAAAAGGCCTTACTTTGTGTTTTTAGCAACACCAGTTGCTAAGATGGTGAATCTTTTGGCGCGTCGTCCTCACTTTCACTGGGAATATAATCGTCGGTGTAGAGCACTGAATCGGCCGGATCTCCGTCCATCGATTGAGGGGCACTAAGACCATTTGAACTATCTTCGCCACGCTGCACCCTGATCTCACTATGTTCAGAGGCTACATCGCCAGCAGACCCGCCATCAGAAAAAACTTCGCTAGCAGGACCAAAGGGTGTAAAGTCGTCTGAAAGAGGCACGCCTTGGCCAGGGCCTGGATTATCTGAGAATCCCGGAAGTCTGCCATCTTCTACAAACACGCCTTCTTGGGGGTTATGAGACACGTCGCTGGTGTGAAGAACTGAACCGGCCAGATCTCCATCCATTGATTGAGGGCCACCAAGGCTGCCTAAAACATCTTCACCCCGCTGTATCCCAAGCTCATTCTGTCCCGAGACTACATCGCCTGTCGATCCGCGATCAGGAAAAACTTCGCTGGCAGGGCCAAAGGGTGTAAAGTCGTCTGAAAGAGGCACACCTTGACCGGCGCCTTGATCCGCTGAGAATCCTGGGAGTGTGCCATCTTCCCCATACACTCCTTCTAGGGCGTTTATATCAGGGTTGTGTGACAGTTCGCTTGTGTTTGGGATGTAATCATCGGTGTAGAGCACTGAATCGGCCAGATCTCCATCCATTGATTGAGGTCCACTAAGGCTGCCTAAAACATCTTCACCTCGCTGTATCCCAAGCTCACTCTGTCCCGAGACTGCATCGCCTGCTGACCCGCCATCAGGAAAAACTTCGCTAGCAGGGCCAAAAGGTGTAAAGTCGTCTGAAAGAGGCACACCTTGGCCGGGACCTTGATCCGCTGAGAATCCCGGGAGTTTGCCATCTTCCCCATACACTCCTTCTAGGGCGTTTATATCAGGGTTGTGCGACAGTTCGCTTGTGTCTGGGATGTAATCATCGGTGTAGAGCACTGAATCGGCCAGATCTCCATCCATTGATTGAGGTCCACCAAGGCTGCCTAAAACATCTTCACCCCGCTGTATCCCAAGCTCACTTTGTCCAGATACTACATCGCCTGCTGACCCGTCATCAGGAAAAACTTCGCTGGCAGGGCCAAAGGGTGTAAAGTCGTCTGAAAGAGGCACACCTTGGCCGGGGCCTTGATCCGCTGAGAATCCTGGGAGTGTGCCATCTTCTCCCAAAACACCTTCGGAAATGCCAAGTTCAGGATTTTGTGGAGCCCCACCGCCACCGGTTGCGGGTATAGACTCGTCGGTATGAAGCACTGGAGTAACATCTTGCAAGTCTTGTCCGGAGAGATCTAAAGATTCTCCGTTTACCCCACCGCCACCAGCTGTAGGCATAGACTCGTCGGTATGAAGCACTGGAGTAACATCTTGTAAGTCTTGCCCAGAGAGATCTAAAGATTCTCCGTTTGCCCCACCACCACCAGCTGTAGGCATAGAGTCATCGGTATGAAGCACAGGAGTAACATCCTGCAAGTCTTGTCCAGAGAGATCTAAAGATTGCCCATTTGTCCCACCGCCTCCGGCCGCAGGTATAGAGTCATCTGTATGAAGCACTGGAGTAACATCTTGTAAGTCTTGACCAGAGAGATCCAAAGATTCCCCATTTCCACCACCAGTGCTGCCACCGCCACCACCGCCTGAAGGACCATCAGCTCCTAAGGGAGCTCCCATGGCTACACCGGTAGTTGAGCCACCAGCTGGACCAGCGGCCGAAGCTCCTCCACCCCCTGAAGGAGCGGGTTGGCCTGCATTTGGGGCAATCGCGTCTACCGCATTAATTTGCCTTACACCCTCTTCCTCTGTTTGAAGCATTCGTGCGTGGATTGTTTTGCTTAAATCTTCGGCCGAATAAAGCGCCCTAGCCAATTTTTGAAGAGCAGGCTGAATTTCTTGTTCGTACTCATTAAAGAATGCATTTGCGCCAAATCCAACCCACTCACCCTGACGTAGGTCGTAAAATGGGGCATCTAACTTTTGAAGAATGCCTTCAGCGCGTTCAGCTAAGTGAGACAATTGTTTTGCGACTTCTTCAATCTCTTCGTACTCGACTTGAATTCTATTTTGCGACATAAACGGATTCTACCTCTGAGTAAGTTCGAAACATTTTAAGAAACAAGTATTTAGTCCTCAGATCTTAGCGTTTCAATGATTTAGGCTACGCGGGAGTTCTCCCTTTTTGAGCATTGAGCTCCCAACAATCTCAATTTTACACGTTCAAGCTTAAAGCCAAAATTGCATTGGGACAAGGAGATTAATTTTGTTTTGAAAATTGCTCTAAGCTCGAAAAAATCAATCTAACCGTGAAAATTGTAGTTCAACTTAAAGGTGCTGATCCTATCATTTTTAAAGGAAAATTGTCACAATAACAGACCGTAATTTTCCTCGTCTTGCCGCTCTCTACCTCTAGCCACCAAGCATCAGTAAAAGAATTCGCTTCCTGAGTTGTAGGGTTGGAATCAATCATAACAAATCATCCCCAATTGAACTTGTTACGAAATATCGACCCCAAGGCTTTTCAGTAAAAAGCTTGCCGGTTTAAAAGGACGCAAAGTCGCTAAGATGCAAAGGCGTGTTGCTAAAGGAATCAAACTTTTCTTCGCGCCTTTGCGCCTCTGCGTTGAAAAATTAGCTATGATAGCCTGAACTTTGACATGAAGGAGCCCTTTTTCACTTTTACTGAAAAGCCCTAATATCGACCCTGTCAAACTAAATTTGTGTTTGTGGCGACTGAGTTTAGGTGTTTAGGATCGGTTTTTAGTTCTTTCATCAAGTTCAGACAGTGTTACAAACTGATAGCCATCATTAACTAAAGTGGGCAAAATATTCTCAAGTACACGAATCGTTCGAATTCTACCATCGTGCAGTATTATAATAGCTCCCGGATGAATGTTTCTATCAATGTAGCGAGTGATAAAGTACTCACCACCATATTCCTCAGGAATCAGTGCATCAAATGGATAGACTGAACCTATGACAGTTGAATATCCATGTGAATGGGATAATTCATTGAGGGCTCGATCTGTCAGACCCCCTCCGGGTCTGAACCATTTTGTGCTTGGCTGATACGCGGTGATTAGATTGTGGGTAATTAATAGTTGATCTTCAGCTTCGCTTGCTTCAAGTAAAATGGAAAAATTGTGATCTTGCATATGATTCCCAATTTCATGCCCTTCATCGATGATTCGTTTAACGATTTCAGGATTCTCTTGTATATTTTTGCCTGTCAGAAAAAAAGTTGCTTTGGCCTGATGCTTCTTCAGCAAATCAAGAATTAGAGGAGTGATAGTTGGGTGTGGCCCATCATCGATTGTGAGGGCTACCAATTTTTCTTTGCTATCAAAACTAAGAATTATATGGTTTGGCCCAATCTGATGAATAAACAAGCTGATTAATTTTGGATTTAAAAGTAGAAAGCCAATGAGAAAAATGAAGCCAAGAAGCACAGCCGATTTTTGATTTAGGTTTAAAGATCCCACAAACATAACCCATCCACAAAAGCGGCCGAGCCATCCCGCAACCAGCCGTCCAACTGACTTACTTCCTTAATCTGCTGTCCCCGCTCACGTCGTGCCACGACAAAAGTCGATTTCACATCGGGTAGAGCGGTCATATCCCCCCACAGTTTTTCCCACTGCGTAACCGGAAAAATATCTTCTTGCCCTTTCCCCCAGCGTTTCTTCACATCTTTCAACGTGATGTAGGTCGGCATTTTCGCCGCCATTTTGCGCACCTTTTCAGCCACCAGTTGGCTATCGGTTAAATCTTGGCGGGATAGCTCAAACAACGCCAACAGTTGATCAATATCAACCCAAGTGGTGCTTGAGTTGTAATAGCTCAGATCGTACTCAACTTCTTCCCGTGGCAGAGCCAGCCCTTCGATCAGCCTTAGCTGGCCGTCGATGCGTGCCAAACCGCCGCCGGTGTCTTCAATTCTGCGATTGATCACTTCGGTTGTAAGTGTGGCCCCATCCTGCAAATGCACGCCGAGCATGACCGGATCAGGGTTGGCCCCTACGGTGTCGATATTGTGGATCATCAGCGTGGCCAATTTTGGCCGATCTGCCAATAAATTGGCAAGTGTGCCGTTGAGCAGCATGTTTGGCACTTCAAACCAATGCCCCACCGGATGCATACATTGGGCGGCTAGATTATCGGTGTAATCACTCCCCTCACCCATCCCCTGTGCCCAGCCGATCAGAGCTGTATGGGCGCTATCCTGCATTTTCTGCGCCTGCTCATCGAGCAACTGCTGCGGCATTTCTTCCCATGCGTAACGCAAGTCACGGGCGGTTGGCACTAGGCGTAACCCCACGCTCCGGCCGGGTGAAAGCCGCACATCTACCCCTTGTAACGCTTCTGGCGGGATTGTTTTTGCAAAGTCGGCAATCGGCCGCTGGGTCAAATAGCTGGTGGTCAACACATGGGGAATCGTGGTCCCATATGTCTCGGCCGTATGGCGACTTTTGGCCAAATGGATCTCTACAAAGTTGCGATGTTTGCCCCCCAGTTTTACAAACGGATTAAGCGACTTCACCACACCGGCCCCTTTTGTCCAGCGACTACCGGCCCCACCGGCCAACGAAACCACAGCAACTGTCCCATCTTTAAGTGCCTGTGCGCCCAATTTGGCAAGATGGCTTGTGTCAATGCTTTTTGGGTCCACAACATCGCCAGGCTCCACATCATAGATTTGGGCGTTCACCGGCAACCTGT
>JAHDEN010000087.1:12960-23593 GCA_020628815.1 Chloroflexota bacterium
CCCGATTCGGCCGCTGACCAAATCAGATCGTATTTGCTCATGTTGTTCTCGGTCAAACCCGTTATCAGCCAGCAGCGCCTCAAGTGATTGTGAAGCCCCATCTTCTTGAACCGCTTTGGGCAACAGCTGGTCAAACAAACTGCTCGCCAGCCCGTTCATGGTGGGGTGCGAGCGAAATGCTTCAAGCTCGGCCCGCCGCCCGGCCGAAAGTGCTCGGCTATCTTGTCGGATCAAATCGGGCAAAACCAGCCGGTAATACTCCGCTGAAAGAAGTGCGTTTGCCCCTTCTTTTAGCCATCCGGCCGTCCCATCTTCATTGATCTCAAAATCATACACCACCGGGTCCATAGCAAACGGAACACCGTCTTGTAACTCTGTTTTGGCCTCAAGCATCATCGTTTGCATGTCACGCTGGGCCTGCGGTTTTACGGCCGGGTCAAACAAGAAACCCATCCCGCCTCCGGCCATACCACCCAGCATCCAAAAGCCCCAGAACTGCTCTCCGTATTTTGCCCGCGCTTTTTCAATCACCCGCTCGGTAAACAGATTGGTTGCCCACGGGATAATCGTCGTGATCGGCCGGAAAAAGTTGCGCGTCGTCGCTTCCCCAATCGCCTTGATGTCCCCTTTTTTCAAAAGCTCGATCATTTCATCCAGTAGAGCGATCGCTTCTTGGCGTGCTGCCCACTCTTTTTCTGAGCGCAAAAGATATTTTTCGGTGACCATTTCTAGCACCGGCCCCACATCTTGCGCCATGCCACCGTGTACCAGCACCAGGCTGTCGGTTAGCTTTTGGCGCGTTTCGGCCGATACATCGTCATGGTCAAATATTTTGTGGGTTGGCATCAACCGGCCGCGGCTGATCCCGTATTCCGGATCGCTTTCTGTCGGTTGGGTGGCGGTGATTAGCTTCATCCCCGGCCACACGCCACCTGAATCCTGCCATCCACCCCCAGAGCCAGCCAGCCATTCACCCAAAATCGCGCGCGAGGCGACAATGCGCCGTTCACTTTCGAGTAACGGGCCAGTTAATGATTCGGTCTGTCCTGTGGCTCGCATGCAGACAGAGATAAGGCTGGCCAATAAGTTAGTCGAGACGGCCAGACGGGACCCTTTGGGAATGCCGTTGACTTGGCTGACCACCTCAAACCCACGGCTGGGGCCGACGAGCTTTGCCAGCAAATCGCTTAACGGTTGGTGCGCTCCCTCGATTCCGGCCGGAATCACGCCGCTGGCGATCACCGCTCCTTTAAGCAGCCCTAAATAATCTCTCGCATAGTCAAACATCTCTGGCAGCGTCGCGATGGTAGCACTCGCATTTAGATCAACGCTTGTCAGCCGGATCACAGGCTCATCAATCACCCGGAAGAAGGCTTCAATCGGCGGCCGAGGGGTATGCGGTGCGTCCGATCCGTCAGTTCCACGCACGGCTAAGTTGACGCTGGTGTTGATCACCCGCGCCCCTTCGGGAAAATCCATCCCCAAAAAGAAGATGTCTGACCAGCCGGAGTGGGTGAGGTCCATACGGACGGGCGTTTGCTCATGCAGTAGGGGGTACAAACCATCAGCTGATGGTTTGCATAGTTCCGGCCGAACCCGTAGCGGATGGTCGGCCGGATGGCCGATACGGAACATCCACTGATTGCCGCGTGACCGGCGCACGCTGCGGCGCACTTGGTCAGCCAACGTTTGGAACCCCAGATTGTGATAGCTCTCAGCCAGTGCGCTCGAGATCGAGTCGCTGGGCCCATTGGCGGCTTGGGTTTCTAAAAAGGTGTCAATCGCCTCTTCAAAGCGGCGTTTGAGCAGCAGGTTGACCCCCTCAAAAGGAATTTTTTCTGACCGAGCGATCTCTTTGGTGGGGAGATGAAATCGGTAAATGGCATACAGGAAAAATAGGGCCCGCACACGTTCGTAGAGGTTGGTGCTTTCGCGGCGGAACGCATCTAGATCGGCCGTATCTTGTTGCAATTGGGGCAAACTGGCCTCGCGGCAATACCCATCTAGAGATCGGTTGCGCACGGCCGGATCTTGGGAAGTGATAATGGTTATGAGTTCAGACATAGATATTTTAGAAATGAAATCAACGGTAGGGGCGCAGCTAATCGCAAGAAAAACCTAGAACTAGAAAATAGTTGCTGCGATTAACTCGCCCGATATGCATTACGAGTCAATTTAGATGGAAACGAATTAAGTGGTTTAGATGCCAGCAAAATATTTCAATTGCTATTATCGGGCGAGTTAATCGCTGTCAGATTCTTGCATTTAGTAAAATTTTGCATGCGATTAGCTGCGCCCCTACAGGTTTTTACTTATCAGACATCAATCATTTAACCGAGCCCGATAATTTGAAATATGATGCGGGAAAAGTTTTTTGTAGATATCGAAATCTAATCCGAGAACATTGATCTCAATATCAGTGTTCTCATCAGAATAATCAATAATGCCCACTCCAGAGCAAGGTTGAAGTATTTCCCCATTCGCGTCCTTTACGGTGATATTTAAACGCTTAATAGCAGGATAATCTTGTTTTTTGAAGATTTCTTGATGAGTCCAATATGCAGCAGTCGGATGGAACTTCCCAAATGCAACCCCCATAGGAGGATCGCCATTTTCAAGTTCGGATTCGCCTATTAACTTGTTGTCAACAAAAACTTTGAATTGCATTGTCTCTCGCTGATTATCAAGCCAACACATTAACCAACTTAACTAATACCTCATCTCGTTCGTCACCGGCTAAGGCGAGGGCTAGCTGAGCCTCCAGCAGCCCGTACTTCACCCCCAGATCATACCGCTGATCCTCTTTTTGCAGAGCCAAATATTTTTCCCGGCCGCTCAGAATCTGTAGCGCACTTGAAAGCGTTACCCCGCCAGAATTATCCTTTTCAGCCACTAAGTCATCCAAAATTTCCATCACGGTTGGGGTGAGGACGTGCATCCCAAAAAAGCACAGATAATGCCCTGCCCGCAGACCTGAAACAATTAAATGTTGCTCGGCCAACGTGGGTGTCGGTTTTTCCAGCACGTCAGATACTCGATACAGGTCGGGCTGATTGGTTAAACGACTGCCCCCAATTGTTCCGTAATAGGGGAGCTGGCTCTCACGCGTGGCCTGCACGGCCGACACTGAGCAGATTTCTTGCTCGGCAACTGCGACGAGGTGCTGGGCGCACCCTTGTTCTCGTTTGCTGACATACAGATGATCCCCCACAAGGTGCAAAAAAGGCTGCCCGGCCGTGAAGCTTTGGGCACAATAAATCGCATGCCCATGCCCCAATTGCGCCGTTTGCGGAATAAATGTGACCTGTGCCGATGAGGTCCCTACAACAGATTGGTAGGCTTCTTCATCGGCCGGATCGATCACAACACCGATGTCACTGATCCCAGCTTGGGCAGCTTCTCCAATTAAGATTTCAAGGACCGATTTTTCAGCCCCATCCCGATCAATTAAGGTTTGAAGCGGCAGGTGACGTTGTGTTTTGCCGGCCGCTGTGATGACTGCTTTTGTGACTTTCATAATGCAAATCTTGTGTGAGGGGCGAGGTGGGCAGTTTCAACCAAGAGAAGCTAAATCAAATTTGATTCTGCCCCCTACGCTAAAGTTTTAAAATGATGGCAGATTGTGGCGCCATACTAATTGAATCACCTTTAATCTCCGCACGACCCCCAAACTCAAACAGTGTGGATGAGCCATTTGCATCGATTGAAAGCGCTTGCATATTTGTACCACGATTGATCGCAATCACAACCTTGCTTTTAGCATCTTTACGGCCGAGGGCGAATGCGTTTTCATTGGCCGCAAGCCAACTTAAACGGCCGCTTTTTAAGGCGGGATGGCTCTCGCGCAGTTGGAGCAGCGTGCGGGTCAGCTCAAGCTGATCCATGTCCCACGTGGAGTCGTCCCAAACAAACGCACGGCGGTTGTCAGGGTCGTGCCCACCCGTTATGCCGACCTCGTCTCCGTAATAAATGCCTGGAGCACCGGGTAGCGCCATCTGGAAAACGGTTGCAAGCGCAAACTTTGTTTTGTCTTCCCCCGCCATGTTCAAAAAGCGGTTAACGTCGTGGCTTGAAAGCAGGTTTTGGTTTACGGCTGTAATTTGGGGGGCGTAGTTGGCTTCAAGCCGGAGCAACGCATCTTTTAAACCGGCCGTGCTGAGCGATTGGTTGGCAAAATAATCGAGCGTCATATCGCGGAACAGATAGTTCATGGTGGCATCAAACATGTCCCCCTGCAGCCAGTGGCTGGTGTCTCCCCAAATCTCTGCAAACAGATAACAATCTGGCTTAGCCGCTTTGCAAACCCGATAAAAATCTTGCCAAAAACCGTCTGGCACAAACTGAGCGACATCCATGCGCCAGCCGTCTACATCAAACTCAGTTAGCCAGTGGGTCGCCACATCTAAGAAATATTGGCGACAAGTCGGGCTGTTTTGATTAAGCTTGGGCATGTTGATCACGTCATACCATGCCATGTAAGTTGGTTCAAACAGATTACCTTCGTCGCTGGAGGGTAGCTCAACAAACGGAATGCCAGAATTCTGTTCGATGGAGCGCAGATAGCTGACATACTTTTGATACCCTGCATTTTCGCGCAACTCTTCAGGGATGGCGTGCGGCCGGAAACCGATTTGGATCGGCCAATCATAAATGGTGAACCAGTCCCAATAGTCAGACCTTTCGCCGTTTTTGATCACATCTTGAAAGGCGAACAGGCTCGGGTGAGCGTGGTTAAACGAGGCGTCGAGAATGACTTTCATGTTGCGCGCATGGGCGGCCGCGACCAGATCGTGCAGCGCCTGATTGCCACCAAATGAGGCATCGACGTTGTAAAAATCAGATGTGTCATACTTGTGGTTAGAGACCGACTGAAAGATCGGGTTGAGATAAATCGTTGTGATTCCTAAATCTTTGATGTAGTCGATTTTTTCAGTGATGCCGATCAAATCACCCCCCATAAACATCGTGCTTTCGGGCGGGCTGCCCCAGGCGTGGGTGCGATCTGGGTTCAGGGGCAGGTTGGGATTACCGTTGTGAAACCGTTCGGGGAAAATTTGGTAGATGGGGGCGTGCTGGGCCCATTCAGGTGTGACGACCGGCCGTTGTGCGTTCAAATCTAGCTCAAACCGCGTTTCAACCACGTGAGTCATCCCCCGGCCGCCAAAGTAGTAAGGCTGACCCGATGTGGTCATGAAATGGAAACAATAGGCAAGATTTTTGTGATCAGGTTCAAAAACCACTTCCCAATACCGCCAGCGAGAGCAGTCGTCCAAATGGATTAAATCTAGCGTTGTGACTGACCCATCGTTGTAAATAAAACGGCCCGTGGTAATGGTGTGTTCAGTTTGGATATGGATCTGCACCCGGCCGTCAGGCAGCGGGTTGCAAAAGGCGATATCGTTTGGGTTATATCGTACGTCGTGTAGTCTGAGCGTGCCTAAAGCGTTATAGCTTCGTCTTTCGTAGGGAGTTGGTTCTTTCATAGAGTTGATTTAAATAGTAATGAAGGCGCAGGAAAAATGGTCAATTGGAATTTAGAGTTTGAAAAGATACTTTCTTGACATACCCAAAAAGATCAACCTCTGGTTTATTGGTTATCGTACATTCGGATAATTTGACCCGTTTCATGCCCTTCGATGCTTTTGACATAGCAGTTGACCGCTTTCCACATCGGGATTGGGTTATGGCCAGGGAAATAGGCTTCATATTTTTCTACAGAATCTTCTACCAGGCCCAAAGAAACCACGTTTAAGCGACAGGTTCCCATCAGTTCTAAGGCGGCCGCTTTTACAAAACTGTGGACACCACCATTTACCATGGCTGCACTTGCTGTCATCGCAACGGGATGATCGGCTAAAATGCCTGTCGAAAGTGTGATCGAGCCCCCTTCAGTTAGATAGTCTTTGCCGATCCGTGTAAAGTTGACTTGTCCCATCAGTTTACTGTTCAGGCCAATGTGATAGTCATCTTCAGACAAATCACTAAATGCTCCCCATTTCGCCTCGCCTGCGATGCTGACAATTGCATCTACTTTGCCAACAGCTTCGAACATCGCCTTTATCGATTGGCTTTGAGCAATCTCAACTTGCACATCGCCAGAGCTACGGCCGGCAATAACTAACTCATGTTTTTTTACCAAATGCTGGCTAACTTTCTTCCCAATGGTGCCATTTCCACCAATAATTAGTATCTTCATTTTTTCCTAAATTTTGTTTAAACCTATATCCACTTGTGCATAAAAGGTGTATCGATCACTCTACTTGCTTAGATGGTTAAGCGTGCCAGCATAACTATATCTTCCACACTTCTTCTGCCCAAATCCGAGACGTACCAATGCATTCATCAAGCTAGCCGGGTGTTAAAAAGCACATACGATGTGTGCTGATCAGCTTCAAGCATGTTGGACTTCAAAGCAATCAGATTAAGATGTTAGATAAGTAAATTAAAACGCCGAACACAGCCGCAATGAATCGTAAATTGCAGCGTGGATATTCCGACTGGTTACCGCATCTCCTACTCTGAAGAGCTTGAAACGGCCGTCGGGGTTAGATTCAACCGTTTGTGGTTCAACGGCCGTCAAGGCTGACAAGTCAGTTTCACCAAGATTGGTTGAGAATGGTTTGAGAGCAAAATAAAGGTCATCGTTTGGAACAGTGCCATGCTCGCAAATGATCTGATCGATTTGACGGCCCTCTTCTAAATGCGAATATGAGTGTTCAAAAACCGCGTGGATTTGGTCTCCTCCACGGCTGATCCGGAGCAGATGCAGGTTTGGGGTAATTTTGACACCGGATGTGTGCAAATGTTCCATATAGGTGGCAAAGTTTGTGCCGCCAAGTTCTTCGCCTATGGTGTTTTCAGGGGTGATAAATTCAACCGTCCCCCCTTTTTCAGCGACCACTTCGGCGCAAGACAGTGCTTGATGGGCTGATAGGTCGTCATAAATGAGCACGTTCCGGCCGATTTCGACCGATCCGTTCAAAATGTCCCAGGTGCTAACGGCCAGCTCGCTCCCTTCAAAATATCCTTTATTTGCAGAGCCGCCCGTGGCGACAACCACATAATCGGGCGATTGTGCCTGCACGAGCTCGGCCGTTGCGAGTGTGTTGGTACGCACGTCAACGCCCAAAATGCGAATCTCTCGATCTAACCAGCCAACAATCTCTTGCAGTCCGCCCCGCCATGTCGCTTTGGCTGCGATATTAACCTGTCCGCCTGTTTGAGCATTGGCTTCAAACAAAACAACCGAGTGGCCTCGCTCTGCGCTGACCCGAGCCGCCTCTAATCCGGCCGGGCCGCCCCCGATCACCACAACTTTTTTGGGTTGATGGGCTTTTTCGTGAACGTGGCTCATGATCCCTTCGCGGCCGCTTGCCCCGTTTTGAATACAGAACGCTTGCCCACTTTTATACAGTCGGTCGATGCAGTAGTTGGCCCCCACACAGCGCCGAATTCGGTGTGGCTCGTTCGCCTCAAGTTTGCGCACGATATACGGATCAGTCAGGTGGGCCCGTGTCATCGCCACCATCTCTAAATCCCCGTCGTTCACAAGCTGGGCGGCCGTGTCAATATCCGTAATACGCCCCGCATGGAAAACCGGTATATCAACTCGATCTTGAACCCCGGCCGCTAAATACAAAAATGGGGCGATATCGTGTTTCATATTGGGGATAAAATTGATCAGCGACTGATAATTCTCGGCCGACCCCTGAGATATGTTCAAGAAATCGACTAGACCTGAATCGGCAAGGGTGATGGCGACTTTGAGACATTCAAGCTCATTCAGCCCCCCTTTCACCATTTCGTCTCCCACCAAGCGAAGCCCCACGACAAAGTCTGGACCAACGGCCGAGCGAACCGCTTGCAAAACTTCTAGCGCGAAGCGGGTACGCTGCTCAAGCGAGCCGCCGTACTCATCGTCCCGAAAATTGGTATGACCGGCCAAAAATTGTGAGATTAGGTGTGAACCGCTGCCTGAAATCTCAACCCCGTCTAAGTTCCCTTCTTTGCAGTGCAGGGCGGCTTTAGCATAGTCGTCTAAGATGCGTGGAAAATCCCATTCTTCCATCGGTTTGGGAAATGATCGATGTTCCGGTTCACGTCGATTAGAGGCGGAAACCGGTGCTAACCAATCGCCCGAATCCCACCGGGTGCGCCGACCCATGTGTGAAATTTGGCACATCAGCTTGGCATCATACCGATGAATACGTTCTGCAAACTGCTGGAAATAGGGGACAACGCGGGATTCACCAACTGAAATCTGCCCAAATGATGCGGGGCAATCGGGAGATATGGTTGAGGAGCCGCCAAACATGGTGAGGGCCAACCCTCCTTTGGCTTTTTCTTCGTGGTAAAGCTGGTACTGCTCTTGGGGCATCCCATCAACCGCATAAGCTGGGGCATGGGCCGTGCTCATGATGCGGTTTTTAAACGTTAGGTTTTTTAATTGATACGGGGTAAGTAGTTTGCTGTAATCAGTCATTCTATTTTGTTGGGTTAATCTGTTTCAAGCTGATTTAAAAGAATTGTTGTGATTATTCAGCACTTCAACAATCTGTTTAAAGCGTGTTGCGTAGAACGTTGAATCTATTAAGCGGAAGCTTTTACGTTCCACGCAACACGCTTTCTGGCACAAATTTTGATACCTGCTGAATAGGTACGGATTGTTTATCCTTGAAAACGGGATGTTATCTGGAATGCTAAAAATCTGAAAGCGATACGTGCTACAGACCGGATTAGCTGATAAGCTACACCCATGTCTGACTTCAAAGCGAAGCTAAAACGGATGGGTGTGGTAAAAGGGGCTAAAAACCTCAAACCTGTCCCTAAACCGGCCGACCCCTTCTCCGGTTCTGGCCCGCGTAAAAAAGAAGAGACGCTTGAAATTTTGGCAGAGCTGTTCCCCAACGGCCGGGTTGTTTCAGACTATGAACAGCCTTATTTTGAAGTAGACGCGGTTTTTCCTTTAACTCACAAGGTGGGGCCAAGCGTTTTGGCTGATGTGGCGAATCTCGATCTGTCACCGGCCGCTGAATTTACCGGTGATGAGCGTTTGCAGGGGATGACCGGCCGAGATCTGCTTTTTGTTGATCTAGAGACAACCGGCTTGGCAGGCTCTGGCGTTCAGCCGTTTATGATCGGACTCGCCTTTTTTGAAGGGGATGCGCTGGTTGTGCGCCAATATTTTATGCACAAACCGGCGGCCGAAGAGGGGATGCTACAGGCGTTTGATCAGCTGTTTGCCAAATACAAGGCACTGGTGACCTTTAATGGCAAAACGTTTGACCTGCCTGTTTTAGACACTCGTTTTATCATGACCGGTCTTATGGATGGCTCACGGCCGGATTTGGTCAAAATGCCCCATCTTGATCTGCTGTCACCCGCCCGCCGAATTTGGAGCTATTTGCCCAGCCGTGCGCTCAGCTATTTAGACGAACATGTTTTAAAGATGAAGCGGCCACCGGGAGAAATTCCCGGCCGGTTGGCCCCATGGCTCTATAACCAATTTGCCCATTCGGGCGACCCTCGGCCGCTGGAGGGGATGTTTTTACACAATGAGTTAGACATGCTGGCGATGGTCCCTCTAGTCGAGCAGATTGTGAACTATTGGTCGGCCGACCTGTTACCCGAGAACCCCTACATTGCCCTTTCGCTGTGTCGCTGGAAGTTGGCGCTTGATCAACACCATTCGGCCGAATTAATGCTGGCAGACTACTTGTCGCGGGGTGATGAATTGCCCGTTGAGCCTCGCTTGATCGCCCTGCGTGAGCTGAGTTTGATGCTTAAAAAACAAGATCGTCGGCCGGATGCCGTCCCCCTATGGCAAGAGATGGCCGAGCTTGATCAAATCGAAGATGTGTTTCCCCATCTTGAGCTAGCCAAATATTACGAGTGGCACGCTGTTGACCTAGAAAAAGCGAGTATGTGGTCGGCTCACGCCTATCAAATTGTGATCGCCCGGCCTGCCCTAGATTTTGGCTTGAAAGATGAGATTGAGCACCGTTTGCGCCGTCTGGCGGATAAAATCGAAAGGGCCAGCTGATAGGGATAGGGAATTTGCTGGTGAAAACAAGTTTGTTTATCTGATATGTCTTACATTATGAGCCATCTCTATCTCTATCTCTTGTCCCTATCCTTTCCTCTCCTTTATAATTTCGAGTATGGATATTCAGTTTTTTGACAACCGGGATGAAGCTCCCAAAAATCGTGAAGATGTGCGCATTTTACGTGGACGAATTGAGGTTGCCCCTGAGGGTCGTCGCGTTGCGGTAGATATTGAGTTGACCCCTTTTATTGAGCGGCCGACTATTGAGCTGCGTCTCACCAATGACCGAGGTGAACCGGCCGGATTGTCAAACGTGATCGAAACCCTTGATCGCACATTGCGCATGGTGATGCATATGCGCGACAAAACACCGGCCGAAACCTATCGGCTACAGGCCCGCATCTACTACGCCCACATCGATGAAGATATGAAACGGGAAATGGTAGACGAAATGATTATCGATTTTGATGCGGTTGGTGGAACTGAAAAATATTGGCCTGCTGCTGAATAATTAACCCGAGTTTTGGACAAGACCACATGTTAATAATTTGCCGCAGATTTTCACGGATTCTCGCTGATTTACGTGAT
>JAHDEN010000088.1 GCA_020628815.1 Chloroflexota bacterium
TGGTGGCTGAGATCAAGCGGGGTGAAAACCACTATGTCGGCCTGCATGTGAAAGACACCCGGCCGGGCGAGCCTCGTCGCGTTCCGTTTGGTGAGGGGATTACCCCGTTTGTAGAAGCGTTTAGTGCGCTGAACGATGTGAATTATGGCGGGCCGGTGATGCTCGAAATGTGGAATGATGATTCACCTGACTCATTGCAAATTATTAAAGATGCCCGGACGTGGGTTGTGAACAAAATGATTGCTGGTGGATTAGTGAGCGAAGAAATGCGATAGAACGTGATGCGTGTTACGTAAATACGTTCCACGCACCACGCAACACGAAGATATGATCTTAAAAGAGTTACGTGAAGAGGTCTGCGCCGCCAACAAGGCGCTTTTAACCGAGGGGTTGGTCACGATGACAAGCGGCAACGTCAGCGGCCGTGATCCTGAGACAAACTTGATGGTGATCAAGCCAAGCGGAGTCAGCTTTCCTGATCTGACTCCTAAATCGATTGTGGTGCTGGACATGAACGGGAACGTGGTTGAGGGTGAACATGGCCCATCGTCTGACACCGCCACCCATTTGTGGGTGTATCGCAATCGGGATGATGTACATGGGATGGTGCACACCCACTCAAACTATGCGACGGCGTTTGCGGCCGCCGGGATGCCGATCCCGTGTGTGCTGACCGCCATCGCGGACGAATTTGGCTGTGACATCCCGCTGGGTGGCTATGCGGCGATTGGTGGCAAAGAGATCGGTGAAGAAATCTTGCGCAGTATAGGCATGTCAACGGCCATCCTGATGAAAAACCACGGGGTGTTTACGATTGGGAAAAATGTGAAAAAGGCGCTCAAATCGGCCGTCATGGTTGAGGATGTGGCCAAAACGGTTTGGCTATCGATGCAAATTGGAACCCCTGATCGACTTTCAGATGAAGAAATCGCATCGAACTACGAGCGGTATCACACACGGTACGGGACCAAAAACGCCAGCATTATTGATTTTGAGTGAGAAGAAGAGAGGTGAGAGAGAAGAGGCAGAGACGTTCGTGATGGAAATTTTGGCGAAAAAACGAAATGTTGTTCAATTTAAGACCCCTCTCACCTCTTTACTCTTTTCTCTCACCTTAATCTTCTCCTCCTTATTCACCGGCTGTGGAGCTTTGACAGAAGCCGAACAGACCGACCTTTTGAATCGCTTGCTTGAGCCAGATTCTGCGGCTTTTTCGGCCACGCTTGGGCAGATTGTAGACGCCGATGACCGAGCTTTTATCGCCCCCCTGATCGATTTAGTATGGGCAGATCAGATCGGGGTGATTGAAGGGGATCGCTCGGCCGAGATTCTGCTGGCATTAGAACGGCTTAGCAACGAGGAAATCGAAGGGGATTGGGTTGATTGGGTGTCGTGGTACGCCCAATCTGCCCATGACCCTCCGGCCGGATACGTGGCGTGGAAGGGGGAACTGTTTGGCGGGCTTGACTCTGAATTTGCTGAGTTTTTTGATGGGCCGGTTGAAGATGAGTTTCGGGTGGAAGAAGTTGTGTGGGGGGGCGTTAAAAAAGATGGCATCCCCAGTTTAGATTTTCTAGAGCAGGTTCCCATCCTTGAAGCGGAGGGGTACACGCCCAAAGACGCGGTGTTTGGCATTTCGATCAACGGAGATCATCGAGCCTACCCGTTGCGGGTGATGGATTGGCACGAAATGGCCAATGACGTGGTGGGTGGCGTTCCCATCGCCCTGACCTATTGCACACTTTGTGGGTCAGCCATTGTGTACAAAACGGCCAGTTCGGCATCGGCCGAGCCGGTTGTATTTGGCAGTAGCGGCCTGCTGTATCGCAGTAATAAGCTGATGTTTGATCGGCAAACCAACACGCTTTGGAGCCAGCTTTCCGGCCGGCCGGTGATGGGGCCGCTCGTGGAGCAAGTTGAGCCGCTGGAAATGGTCCCGATTGTGATCACCACGGTTGAAGCTTGGGCTGAGCAACATCCTGATTCAACGATTTTGCCGCTCGAAACCGGCTTTTTTAGAGATTACACGGCCGGGGCCGCTTACGGCGAATATTTTGTGCGGGACGAACTGCTCTTTCCGCTGGGTGAGATTGATGATCGACTCCCAGCCAAATCGCAGGTGTTTGCGCTTGAGGTGGGGGAGAATGCCACGGCTTATCCGCTGGATCTGTTTGCGCAAAAACCTATCATCAATGACACGGTTGGTCGCACCAATGTGGTGCTGATCGCCGCGAGTAGCAACATCAATGTGTATGGGTACAGCTACGAGCTGGAGTACATCACGTACAGCGCAGGCGGCGAGATTCGGGCGTATGAACGTGGGGAGCAGATGTTTGGTCTGTCGGCCGAAGGTGAGCTGATCGATGAAAATGGGGAGGCGTGGCAGGTGCAGGAGGAAGCACTGGTCAATGTAAACGGAGAGAGGCTAGAACGATTAAGCGGTCATGTATCTTTCTGGTTTGGCTGGCAGTCATTTTTTCCAGAAACGGCCGTTTACGGGGGCGAGGAATGATAGAAAATGGAGCAGCGATTTTTAGGTTTCAAATATGCTTTTTTGTGCGCCACGTTTATCTTGTCTGCGTGTGGCCCTTTAGCTGATGGGTTGAAGCCAACTCAAACCGGCCGTGTAGAAACGCCATCATCGGCCGCACCGATCTCGACAAGCCAAGAACAGAATGGGCCGTCATGTTTCGATTCTGATTTGCTGTGCGTTGGCTTTATGACAGATGGGGGTGAATTGGATGATGGGGCATTTTATGAAGCGGTTTGGGCAGGCATAGAAAGGTCACGGGTTGATTTGGCAGCTCGGGTTACGTATACAGAGCTAAAAGACTCAGGTGAGTACGAAGCAGAGTTTCAAATCTTTGCCAACGCTGGGTATGATATCGTTGTAACGGCCGGGTACGGCTTGCTTTTGCCCACGCTCGATGCGGCTGAACGCTACCCTGCGGTTCAATTTATCGGCATCGACCAAGATCAACTGGTTGTGTCTGAAAACCTCTCGGGCGTTGGATTTTCGCAGGAAAAAGCGGGGTTTCTAGCCGGTGTTTTAGCGGGATCGCTCACTAAAAGCGATACGATTGGAGCGATATTGGGAACTGTACATTCACCCACCTACCGTGGCTATCGCAAAGGGTTTGAAGCCGGTGTAAAAGGGGTCAACCCACAGGCGAAAGTCATTGTTCTGTATCATCCGGGTGGAATTGCAGATGGGCAGGATGATCCGCTGTGGGGCAGTAAAGCGGCACAGTTCATGCTAGACAATCAGGCAGATGTAGTGTTTGCGGCCGGAGGTAGAACCGCGGCCGGAGCGCTGACACACATCGCCCAAACATCTGCAGCTTTATGCATCGGAGCTGACATCGATCAGTTTTTGGCACTGCCGGAAGCTCAGGGCTGTCTGATCTCTTCGGCCGTGCGTGATGTAGAGCAAGAGGTGTTTATCAGCATCGCCTCGGCCGCGATAGGCCTTGGCGCAAGGGAGTTTGAAGGCAGCGTGGAACTAGCCCCGTTTCATAAGTACGACCGGTATATCCAAGCGGATGTGAAGCTGTTTTTTGACAATCTAACCTCGGAGTTGGCGAAAGATGTCATTCCAACTGATGGCAGCTACCGGATTTCGAAGCCACCTGAAATCGTAATTCCTCAGGTCACCAACTGAGACTTAAACAACAGTTTGGGATTGCCTCGCTCTCAACATCTATCTTTTTTAATAAAAACCGATATTTCAGCAATATTCGTAACCAATCGATCCTTGCTGTGTTTCCATTTTTAGCTTTATTAACAGAATTTGGTTAATTTTTCGCCAATTCAGCGAAAATGAGCTTTAATTCTGTGGATAGTGCGAATTTCATTCGGCAAATCGCAAATGCAAAAAGGAAATCTTATGAACGAAGTTGAAAATACAATGCCACTTGTTATCGATGGCGGCCGCAAAACTTTCCACAAAGACCTCACCATCCCAGATCCAATTCCCAGCCAAGCTTACGGCCGGGTTGAAGAAATCATGAAATCGGCCAAACTGTTTCGCTATAGCGGAAAATCGGCCGATGAGTCAGAAACCGCCCTGCTCGAAAAAGAGTTCGCGGAATATTTAGGGGTCAAATATGCCCTGGCGGTAACTTCGTGCAGCAGCGCCATCTTTATTGGGTTAATGGCGGCCGGCATTGAGCGTGGCGACAAAGTGTTGATGCCCGCCTTCACATTTACGGCCGTCCCATCCAGCATTGTGCATGCGGGTGCAGAGCCGCTCATGGTTGAAACTGATGACAACTACGTGATCAACATTGCTGATCTTGAGAAAAAAGTAGCCGAAAACCCAGACGCTAAATATTTATTGCTGTCACACATGCGGGGCCATGTGGCTGACATGGATAAAGTGGTTGCCATTTGCGAAGCAAACGACATTGTGTTGATGGAAGACGCCGCTCATGCACTGGGCAACACATATAACGGTCAACAAGCTGGCACCTTTGGGCAAATGGGGGCGTTCAGCTTCCAATCAACCAAAATGATTAACGCGGGTGAAGGGGGGATGCTGACCAGCAATGATCCCCACATCATGGCTAAAGCGATTATTTTAGCCGGGGCGTACGAGAAACAGTGGGCCAAGCAATTTTTTGACCGGCCGGACCTGTTGGAAAAATATCAAGGGTATTATCCTGCGTACAACATGCGGCTAAACGAAGTTTCGGCCGCCATTGCTCGGCCGCAGATCGCCAACATCGACACCAAAGGGGAAAAGTTCCGTCGGAATTATTTCACGATCGCCAACATCCTGAATCGATCAGAGTTCATTGATGTACCTAATCGGGTAGACAACGAACTCCCAGTTCCAAATTCGATCCAGTTCAATTTGCGTGGCCTAACGGGTGAAAAGATTCGTACCTTCATAGAAACAACGGCTCAAGAAGGGATTAAAATCGCCGTATTTGGGATGGCTGAAGACAATGCCCGCTGCTTCTGGAATTGGCGCTACCTAGACACCAGTAACGAAGAGCTCCCCATCACCGAAGGTATGTTAAAAACAGCCTGTGACCTGCGTTTGCCCGTTTTCTTAGATCAAGAAGATGTGAGCACCATGGGCAACCTCATCGTACGGGCCATTGACCGAGTTAAAAACATGCAGGAAACCAAAGCGGTTTTAACAGCGGCCGATTAACTCCTTTCTAAGCAACCCGATAAAACACAAACAAAAAGCCGGTTCTTGCGACATAGTGTAGAACCGGCTTTTATGTTTTCTGAATCACGTTTATAATACGGTTTCAGGTTATTCTGATTTACGGGTCTACTTAGGAACGAGAATGTGTAAACTCATTGTATTGGTAGCGTTCCTACACCGGTAAGGACTAAAACATAAAAATTTACCCTTTAGTAATTACCTTCTATCCCATTTACTTATACAATTTTAAAATATGATTCAAACACGGTTATTCAACCACATTCCGTCGTGTTTGCTTTGCCTGCTGTTTGTGGGCTTATCTGCTTGCACAACTCAAACATCTGAACCGATTGCGGTCGCCATTGATATGCCCACGCGTGAAACCGATGTGTTGGCAAAGACGACTTTGGTTTTCTCCCAAAGCACAGCTTCCCCTGCGCCGACTTTAACTGCGCCGACTTTAACTGCGACAGCGGCGGCCACGGAGACACCAACACCAACGGCGACTCTGCCACCAACGGCCGTGCCAACCGAGATAGCTCTTGGTAACGATCAGCTGCCTGAGCAGCCTGCAGAGGATGAAGCGAATGGTGAGGGGATCAATATGACCCCGGTTATTCCAACTTCTGCGCCCGTTCAGCCAACAATTACCCCTACAAGCGAAACAGAGGAACCTGAACCAACTACTCCACAAGAAACGATCACGTTTGATCCGACAGACGAAGCTCCCCCTGTTGGGCCAGGAGAAGAAGAAACTGAAACGCCTGAGGCAGGTGAAACGGCCGAGGCGACAACTGACGCACCGACGCCAACATCTACACCTACCCCTGTACCAAACGCCAATAGCCCGGCCGCAACCCCAACAGCAACTGTTGCGCTGGGGGAGGCTGACAACCCCAATATTCAAATTTCTGTCAGCAGCGCTCAAATCCCAGTAGATGGGACAGCTACGATTGAAGTTCAAATCCAGCGCATTAACGCTCAGCTAGGCGAAATCACCCTTTCACTCACCTATGATGGGTCAGTTGCCTCACTTATCAGCTGCAGGATGGGGGATCTCACCGGCATCTGCAGCCCAGATGGGGATGGGTTTATCTCACTGACGGCCGTTAACAACGGGAACGTTCAACCGGACATTTTGCTGGCAACTTTAGAGTATCAAGCGGTTTCACCCGGTAACTCAGATGTCGAAGTCTTTCAGGTTGACACCGCCGTTAACTTAGAAGGGGAAGCGTTAACCTACATCACTAAATCGGGTTCAATTACGGTTCCATAAAACAAAAATGCGCAGATTTCTCTGCGCATTTTTATAAATTTGTTAGGCCGTCATCCCCGCGGAGGCGGGTATCCAGCGCTAAGTTTGGCACTTGGTTCCCACCTTCGTGAGAATAACCTTTGCTTTAGCACCTTTGCAGAATACTAATCTAGAGCAGCTTTTAAACCGCCTATGAGCTGATCAATCTCCGCCTCGGTGGTGTAGTGCACAAACGACACACGTACGACACCCGGATTCAGCGGGATATTCATCCCTTCTAGCGGCCGTACACCGTAAAAATCACCCGATTTACCGATCACCTTATGTGTAATAAGCGTATCCAAAATATCGGCGTGTTTCTTTTTAAGCGGAACAAAAGACACCGTTGGAGCCCGTAGTTCAGGATCACTTGTACCCACCATCCGAATATCATCGCGCGGGGCTAACCAGTTGAGCAACTTGGTTAATAA
This sequence comes from Chloroflexota bacterium, assembly GCA_020628815.1. Classification (GTDB taxonomy): domain Bacteria; phylum Chloroflexota; class Anaerolineae; order Promineifilales; family Promineifilaceae; genus WTJY01. The sequence goes on from JAHDEN010000088.1 coordinate 6,887, forward strand.
TTTTGTCTCGTGTGCTTCAAACAGGTCGTGAATGCGTCGGCCGCGTTCTGCTGGCTCTGTGGTGTCAAAATCATCAAAATGATGGGCATACACCGCATCCATATATTCTGCGATTCCGGCCGCTGCACCGATTTGAGCATGGTCGGGTCCGGCCGGAGTCAGCATACTCCGCGGTTTCCCATCATTAAAATAGTGGCTCTGGTTTGTCATCTTGTCCAGCAGCTCTCGTTTTACCGTCATTAGACCCAAATGGGGCCCCCAGGTTTTATACAGCGAGAACAAATAAATATCTGCTCCCAGCGCTTTAACATCTGGCAATCCATGTGGGGCCTGAGCCACCCCATCCGCCACACAAATGGCCCCGGCCGCATGAGCGATTTTGGCAATTTCAGCCACCGGATTTGTTTCTGCAACCACATTTGACGCATGTGGAAAGGCGATCATACGGGTTTTGTCGGTGATCAGCCCCTGAAGAACGGCTAAATCCAAATGGCCCGTTTCAGGATCAACCTGCCACTCTTTAACCACAATCCCCATGTTTGCCATGCGTCGCCAAGCACCCGCATTGGCCTCGTGATCTTGGTTAGAGACGATGATCTCATCCCCATCATCCCACATGCCACTCAGTGCGTGCGCCAACACATAGGTGTTTTGCGATGTAGATGGGCCAAAATGCACTTCATCTACCCCGACGTTCAAATAAGCGGCCAAGCGCTCATACGCCTCATCCATCGCAGCACCAGCTTCGGCTTGAATGGGTGAAAGTCCATATGGCTGAATTTTTGCAGAAGAATACAGATGGTGCAGTCGGTCAACCACCTGCTTACACGGGTATGATCCCCCTGCATTTTCAAAGTGGCACCAGCCTTCAAGGGATGGTTCGGAAAAGGCCGGAAATTGGCTCCGGATAAAGTCTAAATCTAGCGTTGGCATGTGAAAATTTACCTCAATAAATATTTGTGATTAACTTTAACCCGATTAAGAAAACAAACCAATCTTTGTTTAACGGCTCATCCGTTTTCGCTCGCTTTCGCAGGGAGCAGGTTAATTTTGCGCTCCATCCCCTTGGTTGCAACATGGCGCTATTACCTATTTCCCTGAGCAATTTGCTTAAGAATGTTTGACCTACGGCCCCCCGAACACCTATACTCATGAAGACCTCAAAAATCTATTGGAGCCATATCCCTTTCTAAATAACAAACCGATCCGGTTTGAATCACAAAAAATAAAATTAGCCCCACCCTTTTTGTGCGGGCTGGTCTTAAACGGAACAAACTTTTGACATTTGATCAATTTAACTTTGACTCGCGCATTAACGCGGGCATTCAGGCGATGGGATTTACCACGCCAACTCCCATTCAGGCACAAGCCATCCCTGAAATTTTAGACGGGCATGATGTATTAGGCTTAGCCCAAACCGGCACCGGCAAAACGGCCGCATTTTTGCTGCCCGTGCTCGAATTTTTAACCACAGGCCCCCTACGTAAAACCCGTGTTTTGATTGTAGCCCCAACCCGTGAGCTAGCAGATCAGATTTATCAGCAAAGCATCGCTTTAAGCAAAAAGACTAAAATCCGCAGCATTGCGGTTTATGGTGGTGTGGGCAAAAAACCACAGATCGACGCCTTGAAAAAAGGGGTAGAAATTGTTGTTGCCTGCCCCGGCCGTCTATTGGACCTGCATAATGACAAGCACGTTGACCTTTCAAATGTTGAAGTGCTGATCCTAGACGAGGCGGACCGCATGTTTGACATGGGGTTCTTGCCCGATATTCGTCGGATTATCAAACGGCTCCCAAGAGAACGCCAAAATCTCCTATTTTCAGCCACAATGCCGAAAGACATTCGCACCTTGGCTGACGAAACACTGGTTCATCCGGTAACGGTCAAAATCGGGATGATCGCCCCAGCCAAAACCGTTTCACATGCGCTGTACCCTTGTTTGCAAAAACAAAAAAATCAGATGATTCGGGCGCTGTTAAAAGATCTGAGTTTCGGCCGTCTGTTGATCTTTACCCGCACCAAATACAAAGCCCGTAACTTAGCCCGTGATCTTGGCAAAAAAGGGTACAACGTGGCTGCGCTGCAGGGGAACATGAGCCAGCCTCAGCGAGTAAAAGCGATGGAAGGGTTCCGCAAAGGGAAGTTTGACATCATGATCGCCACCGACATTGCGGCTCGAGGTATCGACGTATCTGATATTACGCATGTAATTAATTTTGATATGCCAGACACCGTTGATGCTTACACCCACCGCATCGGCCGGACAGGACGTGCGAAACAAGAGGGTGAAGCGTTCACCTTTGCAACCCCGGAAGATATTCCTATGATCCGCAAAATTGAGCGGCTGCTGCAAGAGCCTCTTGAGCTACGTAAGCTTGAAGAGTTCAATTATGAAGGGTTTGATCCTGAAAACCCGTGGGCGGCCGGATCAAATAAATCAAGCGGTCAACATGCGCAAGATCGTCGCAAAAAGCAAAATCAGCGCAGACGGCCGGGTGGGAATCAAAACAAAGGGGGACGCCCCAATCAGGGACAAGGCAAAAATAATGCTCGGGGCAAAGCCAAGCGGAAGCCACGGCCGAGCAAGAAAGGATAGCTGATCCTAAAACTCAAAAGCCTGACTGGCTAAGTATGCATTGAACCCGATTTAAATCGGGTTTTTTGTTTTAAGGGGCTGATGCTGGGACAATTTAGGTCTTTATCACCACATTATCGGAGGAATCATGAGCGCGTTTCGCAGCATTGAATGGTTAGAAGAGGGGGTTGTTCGGATGATCGACCAAAGGCGATTGCCGCACGAAACTGTTTACAACGACTATACCGACTATCAATCTGTCGCTCAAGCGATTAAAGATATGGTGATTCGTGGTGCTCCGGCTATCGGCGCTGCCGCCGCTTACGGGCTGGCTCTCACAGCCCACCATTCGGCCGCTCACGACCCATCTGCCCTAAAAGCGGAGTTGGCACAGGCGGATGCTGTTTTGCGCCAATCTCGGCCGACCGCTGTGAACCTGTTTTGGGCCTTAGATCGGATGGCCGGGCTGATCGACCAACCAAGTTGGCAAACGATTGAAGATTTGCAAGCCGCAACCTTGGCCGAGGCGCATGCCATCGCCCAAGAAGATGTGGCGATCAACAAAGCGATCGGCCAACATGCGCTCGAACTTATCCCAGATAAAGCGACAATCATTCACCATTGCAATACCGGTAGTTTGGCCACGGTTGACTACGGGACAGCATTGGGGGTAATCCGCATGGCCCACGAAAGTGGCAAGCAAGTTATGGCCCTGCTCGATGAAACACGCCCCCGGCTGCAAGGGGGCCGATTATCTGCTTATGAGCTAAAAGAGCAGGGAGTGCCATTTAAGGTCATCGTTGACAGCGCATCTGGCTATTATTTACGCAAAGGGGTGGTGGATTTGTGTGTTGTAGGGGCGGATCGCGTGGTTGCCAACGGTGACACCGCCAATAAAATCGGGACCTATAATTTAGCCGTTGTGGCCCATGCCAACGGGGTTCCATTTTATGTAGCGGCCCCCACCACCACGATCGACATGGCGCTAGAAACGGGAGATGAGATTGATATCGAAGAGCGTTCGGCCGAAGAAGTGACCCATGTTGGCACCTGGCAAATCACCCCCGATGATGTTGACGTTGCAAATCCGGCGTTTGACGTGACCCCGGCCGAATATGTGACCGCCATCATTACTGAAAAAGGGATTATTTACCCACCGTTTAAAGAAAATTTAGCCAAGCTCATGGCTAAATAAATGCAACAGTGCATCCAGGCCTGCTCAGCTCTCTGTTAAATCAAAAAAGGGGACCCGTTTAAAAACGAGTCCCCTTTTGGTTTTAAAAACTAATTCAGCCGCTTGTTAGCGAATCACAAACGGTAGCAAGATAATCGAACTTTGACTGTTTTCGATTGTTCCGATCACATCAATCGTTCCGTTGGTCCCGTCTAGTGTTCCTTCACTGCTGTTGGTCAGCTTAAGCGTAAATGTCTCAGGATCTTCTGAAATACCGTCACTATAAATAAACACACCGATGGTCCCTTTGCGACTACCGGCCCGAATGCGTAAACGGCCGGAATTTGCGATGTAATCTTCACCCGCCACTGCGGTGCCATCAACCGTTTCAAAGTCAATGAAGATATCGACCGCGGCAAAGCTGCTTAACTCCAACTCAAACGTCATTTCAACCAATCCATTTACACCTTCGCTCTGTGTCGCATTGGTGATTAACACGGTTGGAACCGGTTCATCTTCAATAATTTTAACCAGCGCTTCGGCCTGACCCAGATCAGCATTTTGAGGATCACTTAAAACCAAGGTTAAATCTTCGTTTCGCTCATAAATCGTATCTGGCAAGATGGGGATATTCACGATGACAGAGCTTTCACCTTTGGCAATCACCACCGTCTCGTCAATCCCGGTGTAATCTTGCCCCGCCTTTGCACTACCGTCGCTGGTTTTAACGTTGACCGATGTGTCAAAGCCAAGCGGCCGGTCTAGCTTAATTTCAACCGGGATCGAATCGGCCGATTCGTCTCCCTGTATGATTGAACTTGCTAGGCTGATTGTGGCTGACCCTTCGTCGTCAACAATCGTAATTTCGGCCGTTGCGGGGTTGCCAATTGCAAAACCGGTCGGATTCGAAATCGTAACGACAAACGTCTCTGACTCTTCTTCAATATCGTCATCCAAAATCGGGACTTCAATAAATTGAGTTTTTTCTCCGGGAGCAAACGTTAGCGTGCCAGAAACGGCCGTAAAGTCTTCACCGTCAGTAGCTGTTCCAGCGGTAACTGCAAAGTCGATTTTGGTTTCAACCGTCAAATCATCTCCGCTAAACGTAACCGGGATCTTAGCAACAGCGTCAAATTCGCTGTAAACAGCACCTGTGGCGCCCAAATCTATAAAGAACACACCACCATCGTCGTTCAAAATAACGCCTGATTGGGGATTGCCGACAATTGTCAAATTATCTAAGCTGCCCGAGCCTTTAACATCTCCCAACGAGACGGTAAATATTTCGTTCGATTCAGCATTGATATCACCATTAACGATCACAGTGATCACTTTTTCTTCGCCCGCGGTCCCTTCAAAATCAAGTACCCCGTCGTTGTCCACATAGTCTGCATCCGCAACCGTTGCGGTCTGGTCAGATGTGAAGTATTCGATGCTAAATCCACCGGGGATCGCTTCGCTTAACACAACCGGGAATTTGTATTCAACCGTTCCGCTATCTCCCTCTTCTTTCTCGGCCGAACCGCTTAATGTGAGCGTTGCTGCTTCATCATCGATGATCACAATTTCTTGCGGAGAACCGTCTGTTAAGAGGAAATCTTTTTTATCTGTGTTCGTAAATTCACCCAACGCAACACTGAAGGTTTCGTTCCCTTCAACCAACACGTCACCCTTGATCTGAACCACAATTTCTTTTGTCTCACCGGCCGCCCCTGAAAATTTCAGCACATCCTCTAGCGATTCATAATCTAAACCACCCTGCGCGGTGCCATCAATTGTTTTGTAGGATAGTTCAAAGGCTCCTGAAACTTCTTTGTCGATTGTGGCTTCAAGCACCACGGCCGTCAATCCACTGTCTCCCTCATTCTTTTCAGCATCAGCAACACTTAACGTCACCGTTGCAAAGTCGTCGTTCAAAATCGTCCCCACACCGACACTTTTATCGAGCAGAGCATTTGTTGGTGAACTTAAAACCACGTTAAATATCTCGTTCCCTTCAACTTTTTCTTCTGGGATTAGGTCAACAACGACGTCTTTTGTTAAGGCGCCTCCGGCCGAAAATGAAACCGTCTTGTTCGATATTTTTTCAAAATCAGCTCCATCGAACGCCTGCTTGTTCACCGTGTTTACTTTTACGCTCACGTTTGACAAATTGTTCGAGCGGGTGATCTTGAAAACCATCTGGGTTGAACTATTCCCTTCAAGCTTCGAAACATCATTAATCGATAAAATCGTTTCTGGGAGTGGTGTCGGGCTGGGAGGTGGCACCAAGGTTGGAGCCGGTGTAGGAGTTGGGATTGTATTCCCCTCTGAATAGATGATGCTTGTATTATGGTTAGATAAGGCGATAAATAGCGACACTATCAAAAATAGAGCCAGAATAGCAATTTTCAAGTATCGCTGAGGCATAGGTTGATTTTTGTTTTGTTGAAACATTCTTTTTCCTTTGGTGGTTTGCGTTTCTACACACATGTGGGCACCAGTGCTACGTCAAAGCTGGATTGATGGAAATAGTTGACGTCGCCTTAAGTGGTTTGTTCGGTTGAAATTTCCATCCATTGATCATTGACAAACCACTAGAATGCCCTGCTTGTTTTGTAAAAATAACCGCTGTAAAAGCTCAAAACAACCCTTTTAAACAGGATTGTTTGTTCATGCGGGATGCCTTTCTGCTCTAACTCAACTGGCTGCTATCTTGTTGCAATCTTGCTTTTGTGAATCGTGTAGCTTGAGTTAAATTCCCTTCGGCCGATTTGGTGTATGTGTGCATGCAAAGACTATTTTACGCCTGCTCCCTAACAACTTTTCTTAATGGGCTCAGATATGCGGCTTTCTCTAACAAGTTGGCGTCAATTTAAAACCGGTAGGCCTCGAATAAAAAGGACCACCGGCCGAGTTCTATTTCGCATTAGGCTCGTTCAAAAGCTATAGCTTATCCTTTATTGATCGCGCGCCACAATCGGGAAGAACGTTCGATGAACCTCAACATTTTTGATCACACCGGTAACTGTCAACACACCATTTGGTGAGTCAATTTGCCCTTCGCTGCGATTAGAGAAGTTAAGTGAAAATGTTTCATCTCCCTCAGAAATCGTATCGCCCAAAATCGGGACCCCGATCGTCCCTTTTTGACTACCGGCACGGATGCGTAACCGGCCGGAAACCGGCAAGTAATCTTCATACGCTTTTGCACTGCCATCAGCCGTCTCAAAGTCTACGAACATATCAATCTCAGAAAGATGGCTTATCTCAACCATAAACTCAACAACAGACAGCCCAACGAGCGCTTCACTGGTCGTTACGCCCCCAATTGCAAAACTTGGAATCGGATCATCTTCAATAATTTTGACCAACATTTCCAGCTTCTCACCCAAATCACCGTTTGTTACCGAAACGACTTCGATAGTTAAATCTTCATTCCGCTCATAAATTACGTCGGCAACGATAGACAGCTCGATCGACTGAACCGTTTCACCCGGTTCAAAAACAACCTCATTCCCCATCGGAGAGAAGTCGGCACCGCTTCGAGCCGTCCCATCATTCAGGTTCAAAGTTGCAATTACCGGCAAAGCATATGGCTGGCTTAGCTCTAGCTCAATTGATATCGAGCCGTCTGATTCTACAACTTCTCCAATTACGCTGGACAGGTTCAAGACCGGCGTCGAGTCATTGTCTAAAATCGTAATAACGCTTGATGATGGGTTCCCCAAATCAAATTCTGATGGATTAGACAGTAACACCGTAAACGATTCATTCTCTTCAACTTCATCATCGTCGATAATGGGGATTTCGATGACTTTTACCTGCTCTCCGGCCGCAAAGTTCAATGTACCGGCAACGTTTGAGTAATCCTCACCGTCCATAGCTGTCCCTTCCACAATGTCATAATCAACCGTAAACGGTAGCTGAGAAACGTTACTCAATGTGACGGATACCATTTTTGTAGCTGTAAATTCAGTCACAAACACAGAGCCGATATCTAAGAAAATGACGGCCCCATCATCATTGGTGATCGTGCCAATTTGTGGATTGCCTGCAACGTTAATCGGAATATCTCCATTTGGCGCAGTTATCTCACCCAATGAAAACTCAAATTGTTCATGCGCCTCAGCTTTTGTATCCCCTTTCACCAACACCGTCACAGATTGAATTTCACCGTCGGTCCCTTCAAATTTAAGCGTCCCATCGTTATCAACGTAATCCTCTCCGCTAACGGCCGACTTATCATCGGTTGAGTAGGCAACATCAAATCCGCCGGGAACAGTTCCATTCAGAGTCACTTTAAACTCAAATTCTGTTGTTCCACTATCACCCTCAATCTTTTCTTGCCCACCAATCAGGGTCAAAAATGCGAAGTCGTCATTGTTAATGATGCCGGTTTGGGATGAGGTACCGATCTCAATATCCGAGGCCAACGCAGTGCCTGATATCGAAACCAATTCAACTACAAAGTCTTCATCTGCTTCGATCAGCTCGTCACCTTTCACAGCCACAGTAATCGTTCGATTCTCGTTTTGGCCACCAGCAAAGGTCAGCTTGCCATCATTGTCTTCAAAGTCAGATCCGGCCGTTGCCGAATTCCCAGTCGTTTTAAAATTAACATCAAACCCACCCTGCACAGGGTTATCTACCGACACTGTAAAGATGTAGTTTTTCGTCCCGCTATCCCCTTCATTTTGGGCTTGTGCACCGCTAAGTTTAAGTGTGGCGGAATCATCGTTCTGAATCGTAGAGGTTGTAGAATTATTAACGGCCGAAACACCACTAGGCATCGATGACGTAAGCGCAATTTTAAACGTTTCGTCTCCTTCAACCTTTTGATCTCCCTTAGTAGTCACACTAAAACTTTGAGACTGCTGCCCGCTTGAGCTAAAGGTCAATGTTCCGCTCGATTTTGAAAAGTCTCCGTCTGACACCTTGGCCGACCCATCCTTCACAGCGTAGTTAACCGTAAATGTCCCTTGAACGGGGTTCGTCAATTTGGCCTGATAGCTGTAACTTACTGTTCCTGAGTCTTTCTCTGATTGGCTCTCTCCACCTGTTACGATCAGCTGGCTTGAATCATCATTCTTGATCGTCCCAACCCCCTGCTTTTTATCAAGAACCGCATTGACGGGTGACGATAGCTGCACAATAAAAGTTTCATTCGGCTCAACAATATCATCCCCCACAATCGTCACGCTTACCGTTTGCTTGAGTGACCCCCCTTTACTAAAGTTCACTACTTTGCCCGAAATCGGAGTGTAGTCACTGCCATTGGCAGAATTATTGATCGTTTGCAGTTTAACCGAGCTGGCCCATACGTTACTTGATCTAGATATCACAAATTTAAGCTTTTTGCTCCCGCTATCCCCTTCAACAATTTCGGCGTTATCAATCGAAATCTTAGGGAAAGAAGGGGTTTGTGTCGCGGTGGGAACCAGAGTCTCTGTTGCGGTTGGGATCAGTGTTTCTGTGGGGACTAGAGTTTCTGTTGCAGTTGGAATTGAAGTTTCTGTCGGCACCAAAGTCTCGGTTGACGTGGGGGTCGGCTCTACAGTTTCTGTAGCCGTTGCAGTTGGTTCGACAGTTTCTGTTGCGATAACCGTCGGCTCAATGGTTTCAGTCGCCGTTTCTGTAGGTTCAGAAGTTTCTGTTGCAATAGCCGTTGGCTCAATGGTTTCAGTCGCCGTTTCCGTAGGTTCAACAGTTTCTGTTGCGATAGCCGTTGGCTCAATGGTTTCGGTTGCTGTCTCCGTCGGTTCAGCAGTTTCTGTTGCGATAGCCGTTGGCTCAGCGGTTTCGGTTGCTGTCTCCGTCGGCTCGGCAGTTTCTGTTGCGATAGCCGTTGGCTCAACGGTTTCGGTTGCTGTCTCCGTCGGCTCGGCAGTTTCTGTTGCGGTAGCCGTTGGCTCAGCGGTTTCGGTTGCTGTCTCCGTCGGTTCAACAGTTTCTGTTGCAGTAGCCGTTGGCTCAACAGTTTCAGTAGATGTTGCTGTTGGCTCGAGTGTATCAGTTGGCTCTGCGGTGAATGTCGCCGTTGGCTCCGATGTATCAGTTGGTTCTGGGGTTAATGTCGCCGTTGGCTCTGGTGTATCAGTTGGTTCTGGCGTCAATGTCGCCGTTGACTCCGGTGTATCTGTAGGCTCTGGAGCCACTGTCTCTAAAGGAGCAATGTTAGATTCTAGATTCGTAAACCCTTGCGTCACACTGTTTGTAGATTCAGAAATATCAACCCAGACAACGCCCCAGATCAACAATAAAAGCAATAATATGATTGGTTTTAAAATCTTCAATATTTTTTTCGAGAAGGGAACTGCAGAGTAATCAAACATGTGAAATCCTTGTTCTAGTTGACTGGCATGAACACAACCGCAAATACGAGCCTATTTGCAGGGCATGTATGGTTTGATGATTATAGAAACCACGTTTAGGTCTCTTAGAACCGAACAGGTATATTTAAGCTTATCAACGCTAGATGTTAGATAAATGCACTCTGAGCAAACTTCCCCTCAAATGCATTTGAATGTTAGGCACTCTCTCGTAGCTTTTCCTTGGTGTGTGATTCACCATCTTTAGGATGATGACTTGAACCTATCAAAAAAATAGCCCAAACTCAGCATAGAATTTGGGCGACTTATTCATCATTGGTTATCGAGTACTATAATAATACGTTTACGCTTAATTCACAACCCATTAGTCAATAGGCACATCAAACGTTTTTAAGAGTGATCCAAGGGCTAAATAGACGGCAACCGTAAAGACCGCATCAAGTAAAATCTGCTTGCCAGCCACCGCAAGCAACCCGGCCGCTGTTTGCTCCTCAACCTGCTGGGTCTCAATCATTTGGTCCACCAAATCGATAATCAGCGATTCATCTGTAGACCAACATGTCGCAGAGCGTCCAAGCCGCACAGACTCAATCTCATCCAACAAAAGCCCAGCCTTTTGCCCTCGCTCAACGTGGTGGCGCCATTCATAGTCAGACTGGATCACATGGGCAACACGCAAAATCAAAATTTCACGTTGGCGATCAGACAAAGAGCTATCACGCACGACGTGATAGCGTAAAGGGGTATAAGCTTCCATGAGTGCAGGGTTATGCGCAATCATCTTATGAATATTCAGTGGATTTTCTAATCTTTTGGCAATATGCTGGATCGATTGATCCCATTGTTCAGTAGGTAAAGGGGGCAAAACAGATTGGCTAGTCATAGGCCAATTCTATCTAAGACATTAGCCCCACGGAAGGAATCCCCATAGCCGTTTTCTTTTTTGAGTTTTTGCGTAGGTCAAACCGATCGGCCGTAGATGATCTTTATCGTTAACGGCCAGAGTAGGCCTTGTGATACCAGATGCGGTTTTTTGCGACAACACCTTCAGCGCCAAAGCGGTAATATTGTCGGGCCCCCCGTTATTATTCGCTTCTTGAACCAAATCTTCTGCGATCTGAACCTGATTTTTTTCTTGCCCCATCAGTTTAGCGATCTGAGCATCTGTAACAGCACCGTGCAATCCATCTGTGCATAAAACCAACCCATCATCGGGTTGCAACACAAGTGGGATCATGTCTGGTACATTTTGCTCTACACCACCCAATGATCGGGTAACCACATTTTTATGTGGATGGGTCCGTGCCTGATCTGCATTGATCAACCCCATCGCAAGCTGCTCTTGTACCATGCTGTGATCTACAGTCATTTGCTTCAGTACCCCGTTCCGCAATCGATAAGCGCGAGAGTCTCCCATATTCGCAATGGCAGCCTCGTTACCGACAATCGCAACCACAACAAACGTACAGCTCATTTCACGTAATTTGGGATTACTCCGGCCGACAGCCGCAATTTCGTGATGCGTTGCCATAATCGAATCACGCAAGCGGGTAACAAGCTCCATTTTTTGTCGTTTTGGGTCAAAAAAGAGCTTTGGCATCTGCTCACAGGCGATCAGGCTTGCATTGGCACCACCCTTATTCCCCCCAACACCGTCTACGACCAAAAACAAAGAATCAGTTTTTGAATCCAAAGTTGGATCAAAGTCAGAGCGGTAGTAGTTATCTTCATTATGTTTTCGAACTTTTCCACTATCTAAAGCAGCGGCTACTTGGAGCAAGAATGGCATTATGACAAAAAGTATAGAATCTTGGTTTGGATAATTGATAGAGAGGTGACGCTCTACTGTAAAGTATTTAACATATGGTATAGGCTCAAACTTGCACAACTTCTTCCTAAACTTAATAGTCTGTTAATTAGCTTACCATTGGGCTGATGGGAACGTTAAATGTCCATGAAAAAAGACAGCAAAAGACTAAATCCTGCAACCGGAGCCTAACCGTTAACAGTGCTTGCCCATGATAATTTTGAAAGCTTGCCCAATTCGAACTTTAATTTTGATTTATGGCTTGATTTCAGAATTTTATTCGACATCGGCCGTCATTTCATCAATTAAGTTTGCAAATTCATTTGCTGCAAATCAGAAAACAAAGACAATAGGAAATTAAATAATAAACAGATCAAGGACACATTCATATGCAAAAGATGACTGGCGGCGAAGCGGTAGTGAAATCACTGATTGCAAATGGGGTTGATACCCTGTTTGGTTTACCCGGCGTACAAAACGACTGGCTCTACAACGCACTTTATGATCATCAGGATCAAATACGAGTGATACACACCCGCCATGAGCAAGGTGCCGCCTACATGGCGCTGGGGTATGCGATGGCGACCGGCGGCCCGGCCGTCTATAGCATTGTCCCCGGCCCTGGCTTTTTAAACTCATCGGCCGCACTGGCTACCGCATATGGGCTAAACGCCAAAGTATTGTGTCTGTCTGGGCAAATTCCTACTCACACAATCGGGCAAGAATTGGGGGTGCTACACGAGATTAACGACCAGCTTGGGATCATGAAACGGCTGACCAAGTGGGCCGAACGGGTGAACTCTCCGGCCGAAGCCCCTCTGCTGATTGGAGAAGCGTTCCGCCAAATGGCGTCTGGCCGCCCCCGGCCGACAGCACTTGAGATTCCGATGGATATTTTGAGCAGCCGAAAAGCCGTTGACCTTGATGTCCCCATCGCCCCACCCTTTAACCCTGTGGTGGATACCGACCGCGTTGAAAAAGCGGCCGATTGGTTGGGCAATGCCAAATACCCGATGATTTATTGCGGCACAGGCGCCCTTGAAGTCAGTGCAGAGATCCGGGCTTTGGCCGAAGCGCTGCAAGCCCCTGTTGTTGGTTACCGAACCGGCCAAGGGGTGATGGATGCGCGTCATGAGTTAAGTCTGCATCTGCCACCCAGCCACGAATATTGGAAAAAGACCGACTTGGTGCTCGCCATCGGAACAAATCTGCGGGTTCCGGCCAAATGGGGCAAAGACGACAATTTAAAAATTATTCAGATCGATGTGGACCCAACCGCCCACGGCAAACACGTAAAACCGGATCTCACCATCACGGCGAAAGCGGAAGACGTGATTCCTCTGTTGGCGCAACGCACGGCCGTTTACAACTCCAAACGGGCATCTATTAAAGAAGAGATGCAGGCGATTAAGCAGCAATGGGCGGCCGATACCGCCTTTTTAGAAATGCAGGGGAGCTACCTCCGTTTAATTCGCCAAGAGCTTGGGGAAGACGGTATTTTCCTCGATGAACTAACCCAAGTTGGCTTTGCCTCACGCATCATGTACCCAACCTATCACCCCCGCACCTATATCTCAACCGGCTATCAGGGCACATTGGGATACGGCTTTGCGACCGGACTGGGTGCCAAGGTTGCGATGCCTGACAAACCGGTTGTCGCCATTGCCGGGGACGGCGGCTTTATGTTTACGATGCAAGAGCTGGCCACGGCCGTACAGCATAAAATCGGATTGGTGACCATCATCTTCAACAACAACGCCTATGGCAACGTCCAGCAAATGCAAAAGGGGTTGTACGACGGGAAAGTGATCGCGTCTGATCTGGTTAACCCGGATTTTGTAGCGATGGCAAAGGCGTTTGGAGCCAACGGCGTGCGCGCAACCACGCTGGACGAGTGTCGCAGCGCGATGCAGCAAGGATTTGAATCGGATCTGCCAACCATCATCGAAGTTCCAGTTGGTGAAGTACCGAGCATTGATCGGTTCAGAAACATGGGTAAAGTGAGAGGGTAAGCGGTGAACGGTTAACCGATAACCGGGCCGTAGGCCACCGACAACTGACAACTGACAACTAAACATGATTATTCTTCCAGAAAACAGTGAACTAAGACGGCTGTTTGAAAAAACGGTAAAGCAAAAACGATTTGTTTTTATTGCTGGTATTCCCGGCGTGGGTAAAAGTTTGTATGTGCAGCAGCTGGCCCTACTGGCGCAAAAGGCCGGCCGGGTTGTGCATCTGTTTCAGTACGATGTGACCCGCATGGCGTTTGAGAACAGCCCGATTGGGCAGGAACGGTATCCTGAAATCAACGGCTTCACTCAGCCCCCCATGCGTAAAGCGGTTGGCATGTGGGCGCGTGAGGGGATTGTGCAGTGGCACCACAAATATGGAGGGCAACAGCATATTTTGATCGGTGAAGTGCCGCTGGTTGGCAACCGGTTGATCGAGCTGGTGCAAAAGGGGTTTGACCCGGCCGAACCTCTACTGTCTGGCGACTTGGCCCAGTTTTTTACTCCGGTGCCATCCAAACGGATTCGACAAAAAATCGAAGAGGCGCGCAAAGCGTCGATTGCCAATCCACGTAACGAGAAAGAAGTGAAGGATGCAGAGCCGCAGGTGCTCAAAGAAAATTGGGAGCAAACGTTTAAACTGGCAGAAACATTAGGATTAATTGAGCCGTTTGATTCAGACGGTGACGTTCCGTATGAACCGGCCGCCTATGCTGGGGTTTTTGAGCATTTGCTCAAACATCGGCCGGCACGCACATTACACCTCGACTTAGATCTAAAACCACAGGGGTCGGTCTACGACTTGGAAAATATCGCCAGTGAGCCGCATGCTACCCCCACAGAAGTCACCCGCATCATTGAAAAGATGGAAAAAACGATGACGCGCGAGATGATTGATGCGGCCGTTGACGATTGGTACAACGTCTAACAACGCAGATTGGGTTCAGTCTAGATTGCCTCTGGTTATTGGCTGACGTATCCTTCTTTTTGTGAAATTAGCTCAGTTCAGATACATGGATGAAGATCGCATCGGGGTGGCGCTTGGCGATGCCCTAATTGTTGATCTTCATGAAGCGGCAACCGGGCTAAAACTCCCCTTCAGCTTTCCATTCACTATGCGAGAGCTGATAGATTTTGAGTCAGTTGCTCAAGAAACGGTCCGCTTTTTAGTCTATCAGTGTCAGCGTTACCCCCACAAAGTTAAACCGATCCCCTTGTCAGAAATTGACTGGCTCCCGCCGCTTCGTCGGCCGGGCAAAATTATCTGTTTGGGGACCAATGATGAGGGGGCAAACGGGGTCAGTTTCTGGCTAAAACCATCTTCTAGCTTGATAGGCCATCAAGAAACAATACAAATTGACCCCGCGTATGGCCCAATCGTGCCAGAACCAAGGTTAGCGATTGTGATAGGCAAAGAAGCGCGGAATGTAGCGGCCGAGAATGCCCTCGATTTTGTCTACGGCTACACGATTTTTAACGATGTGGCGGGTCAGCTGAACCCTAATCCGTTACTTCGGGGAGCAGACACATTTGGGCCGATGGGGCCGTGGTTAGTCACTAAAAATGAAATTCCTGAGCCAAACAGCTTGGACATCACGTTCAAAGTTGATGAGAAAACAGCGCTCACTAACACCACGCGGCCCTTGAATCACACGATTGAAAAAGCGATCGAAACAATTTCTCGTTTTCAAACATTAGAGCCCGGGGACATCATCGCGCTGGGTGGGATACAAAAAAAACCTCGCCTAGTTGATTTGCAGCACTGCGATCAACCATGCGAGGTTTTTATTTCAGGGATTGGAAGATTGATGAACCCGATTGTGAACGGCTAAATCTGATACCCCTCTTTCAGCATATCCAGATTCACATTTTCACTGTCATCAATCGTAAAAATCTCACCCAAACTCAAGATCATCGCCCGCTTCGAGATGGCTAACGTCTTGACCGCATTTTGCTCAGCCAAAATCACCGATACCCCTTTCGTTTCATGGATCTCTTTGATCTTGGCAAACAGATTGTCAACGTAAAGTGGGGCCAATCCGGCCGTCGGTTCATCTAAAAGCAACAGCTTTGGCTCTTGCATCAGCGCCCGGCCAATGGCAACCATTTGCGTTTCGCCACCGCTCAGCGTACCCGCTTTTTGGTGCAACCGATCAGGGATAACGGGAAACAAATCGTACACCTCTTCGAGCCGCTCTTCCTTTGTGCGAGTGCCAATCAAACTGCCCAACGACAAGTTCTCAGCCACCGTTAGGTCAGGGAACACATTGTGCTCTTGCGGCACAAAGGCCAACCCTTGGGTCGCCAGTTCATAGGCGGGAACGTGGGTCACATCCCCCCCATCAAAGGCCAAGCTACCGGTCATGAGCGGCAACAGTTTGGCGATGGTTTTGAGCA
>JAHDEN010000089.1 GCA_020628815.1 Chloroflexota bacterium
GTTGACGCTTTTTGGCCCGCTCTAGTTCATGCTCGGTCCTTCGGGTGATCACATCGACACGATGCTCGATAAAGATCTGGAGCGACCGCCGCAGCGATAGCAAACGTGGATACCGATCTACCAAAGCCAACATTTGAATGTTAAAGCTAGATTGTAGAGCGGTGTGTTTGTACAGTTGATTGAGAACTTTGCGGGGCTGAGCGTTTCGTTTTAGCTCCACAATGATCGAAATACCGTTCCGGTCTGATTCATCACGCAGGTCAGAAATCGTATCGATCACACCTTTGTTGACCAATTCAGCCATCCGTTCAATCAAGTTTGATTTGTTAACTTGGTACGGAATTTCGGTGATATTGATCCGCTGGCGGTCCGGCTTGTTCGGATTCTCTTCGATCTCTGCCACAGCCCGCATAATCACCCGCCCTTTGCCGGTTGCATACGCAGAACGAATCCCTTCGCTGCCGACGATTAATGCGCCGGTTGGAAAGTCGGGGCCTTTAACGAATTGCATGAGTTCATCCACCGTAATTTCATTGATCCGTTCGTAATTATCAATGATGTGGATGATCGCATCGTTTAATTCTTTTAGGTTATGGGGTGGGATGTCGGTTGACATACCGACAGCGATACCGTTGGTGCCGTTTAATAGTAGGTTGGGGACCCGATTGGGCAATACCGCAGGCTCTGTCAGCGAGTCATCAAAGTTAGCGGTGAAATCAACCGTGCTCCGCTCGATGTCTGACAACATATCGTTTGCGATGGTTGCCATCTTGGCTTCGGTGTACCGCATGGCGGCCGCACTGTCACCGTCGATCGATCCGAAGTTACCTTGTCCATTGACTAAGGGGTAACGTAGGGCAAATGTTTGAGCCATACGAACCATCGCGTTGTAAACAGATGAGTCACCGTGAGGGTGATACTTACCCAGCACTTCACCCACAATACGGGCACTCTTGCGATGAGGGCTATTCGGCCGAATCCCCATGTCATACATAGCATATAAAATGCGTCGATGGACCGGTTTCAATCCGTCACGAGCATCAGGCAGCGCACGCGCAACAATTACGCTCATGGCGTAGTCGAGATAGGAACTGCGCATCTCGCGGTTAATGTCTATGGGGTTAATATTGCCTACATTTTGAGTTTCCAATGGGACCTCTTTGTCGGTAAAAAAATAGTCTATTCAGCAGATCGGTTTTATACGTGAAACGTGGTGCGCGACATAACTCTCACGCAC
Organism: Chloroflexota bacterium; assembly: GCA_020628815.1. Taxonomy (GTDB): domain Bacteria; phylum Chloroflexota; class Anaerolineae; order Promineifilales; family Promineifilaceae; genus WTJY01. The sequence continues at coordinate 1,238 of JAHDEN010000089.1, forward strand.
CACGTTTCACGATTTTGTTAACCGTTTTGCTAACCAGTCAAAAATATTTTATGTAAATTAAGTGATTTGGAATTGTAAAATACCCAGCCCAAAGATTATACCATTTTTCTGGCCGAAAACCTAACCCCTGTGTACTCCCACAGAAAAAGGGGGTAAATATTAATTTGGGGCTAAATATTCGATTCTGCGGAATTTAGCCTTCAAAATTATTTGGATTGTGGCTCAAAAATCGGCCGAACAGCTCCCCCGTTGGCTGAAAGGTCGATTTGCTGTTCTAAGATCGTAGACTTTACATAACCCAAAGCTTTATTTCCGACGGATGTGGTAACAGTTCCGGCCGTTTTGCCCCCAGCTGTTAGCGCAGTTCCGGCCGGAATCGGCCCTTCTGTTTCTAGTTGAACCAACTGTTTCGAAATTTTTCCACGGCTATCCATGCGCGCGATAATTTCTTGGCCGGTGTAACACCCCTTCGTAAACGAAACATCGTCCCACAGCCCCGTTTCTAGCGGTATAAAGTCACCGGTTAGCTCATGGCGCAGGCGAGGCAATTTGCCTTCTATGCGCATCGCATCAAACTGGCCTTCATCGATGGCTTCCCCACCGGCCGTTTCTAGTGCAGCTTGAACCGCTTGTTCGCTACCGGCCGGGATTTTGAGCATCAGCCCGCCGCCAGCCAGCGGGTCTGTGGCATGCACCGTCACATCTGCCTGCCCAATTGTGGCAGCTTGCCAGCTGTGCAAGGGCAAATCGAGCTCTAGACCGCAAATTTCGCTGATTTTTGCCACAGCATCTTCACCGTAGACAAACAGGGTCGAAAACTGCCCATCAAGCGGCTGCAGGCGAAAATCGTCATTGAAAAAGACAAAGCGCATCAAATACCGGCCGATGTTGTCCCCGTTGTTCTCTCCCGTCATCATTAAAGCCGTTGACTCACCCGCATACAAAATGACTCGGTCAATAATCCGGCCGACATCGGTTGTGAGCACCGTTGCTGCCCCTTCGCCTGGTTTTAACAAGCTCACCAAATTTGTAGACATGCGATTGATTAGGTCTAAGCGGCTCTCACCACTTACTTCGATAAGGCCCATCGGCCGGAAAAGAAACTTCATGATTTACGATTTTGGATTGACGATTTTCGATTGGAAACCGTCAAACAGAAATAAAAAACGGATGCTGTATTTCTACAACATCCGTCAATGATTTACATTAATTATGTGGAGGAGCTATTTTTTCAGATCATCCTAAATGTGGACTAATTCCACTCAGAGAAACGCAGACCTGAATCGTCTAGCCACTGGCTCAACATTTCCCAGTCAATGCGTGGAGCAGGAGTCCACTCAAGCCATGGGAACGGGTCTCCACCAGAAATCACAACGTACATCAGGCCAACGCCTAATCCCATCACGATTGCGCCTGAAAGGAAAACCCAGATCAAACCGCGGTTATAGGTGCCGTACTCTGATTGATCAATCGCTTCCATGCGTGCTGGGCGGAAGTAGAAGTAGCTGCCAATCGCTGCAGCAATAAAGAATATATTGGCAACCAAACGGCCGTTACCAGGCGAAACGCCTTCGCCTAATACAAGGCCTAAGAAGTATGCCAAGAAAACGATCATAAAACCGGCCGCCCAGCCATCACGCATTGGACGGTAGTGGGTTTCAGGTTTTCCGGTAACCGGCTTTTCTTTGTTCTGCTCTTTAAAGTCAGCAGAGATTCTGTTGTTTAAACCGGTTGAAGCGGCTTCATAAGATTTGTCGGTCAACGTATTGTTAACCCCACGCGAGCCTAACCATCCCAACAAGGCGATTGGGATCGTAAATGCAACCATCCCACCAATTACAATGGCGGTGATTACAGCCAGAAGAGACAAAGATGTGTATGTTCTTTCAGCTTCGGTTTGGCTGTTGAATTCGCCAAGAGCAGGAATTTTAACCAGCTCTTCGCCCAACAAATACCCTTCAACTTTAAGCTCTACATTCTCTTGGTATACTGGGGCATCGGGGATTTCGATAGGAGCTGATCCCGCTGTGCCGCCACCGGTAGAAAATGCTTGACCAATCCCCCGTGTGATGGTTGGGACGATAACGGTCAGCAAGCTTGTGACAAGCAGAACACCGATAATTATAAGTGGGAAACCCCATTTGTTGTCAGTCATTTAGACCTCTTTTTCAGAATATTTTTGGCTAAAAAATCTCTGGTAAAATTAAGAAAAAATCAGGTAAAAAGAGTACCTGTTTTGTATCTCGCATTTTAGCACAGCCCCAGAGGGGTGTCGAAAATGTAAGAGAGACTTTATAACCAATTAGGGCCATCTGAGAAGCTTTTTTTGCCACTTGCCTGCGATCTCGCTTGCAGGTAAAAACAGGGGTAAATCAATTCAAATAACGACAACTATCTAATGCCATTATCACTAAAAACATCTAATCAACTAAAGCAAGCTGGGTTAAATTGGGATCCTAAAACCCACGATTACTTTGCCGTCCCAGACGTCGATATGGATGACAAATTTTTCGCGCTGAGCGATATGACGGTCACTATGGAGGTTTTGCACGGCTACCATGCGATTACGTTTAACGGATCTGTTGAATGGGCGTTAGATTTTGTGTTTCAAACCGATGCGATTTGGCTGCCAACTGAAACCCAGCTGCGCGAATTAATCATTGCCAAATTGGGGAGCGATGCTTCGCTTATGCTGCAATCAAGCATTGGGGGATATGTGGTAACGGTCCAAAAAGAAGGGAGTAAATCGATTTTTGAAGGGATCACGGCCGAAGAAGCGTATGCCTCGGCCCTGCTATCGCTATTGTGATCAATCTGAACGATTTAACGTTTGAGCAGTTAACTGCACAGGTAGCCGAATGGGGATATAGCCAGTTTCATGCTACACAGCTTTGGCACGGCCTGTACAGGGATTTGGCCCAATCGGCCGACGATTTGACCGAGATCAAACCATCCTTAAAAGAAAAGCTGGCGGCCGACACAACCTTGAGCACCTTTACCACCCTATCTGACTTAGAAAGCCAAGATGGGGATACTCGCAAATTCTTGCTGGGCTGTAGCGACGGGCAGTCGATCGAAACGGTGATTATGCGCTACACCGGCCGGCGAGATCGGCCGGAAGACACACGACGCTATACAGCCTGCATTAGCAGCCAAGCGGGCTGCGCGATGGGATGCGTGTTTTGCGCCACCGGCCAAATGGGATTTATGCGCCATCTCACTCCCGGTGAAATTGTGGGGCAAATTTTATTTGTCGAAAGGCTTTTGCGTGCCCAAGGGGCCAGCTTGCGCAATATTGTGCTGATGGGAATGGGCGAGCCGCTACACAATTACGACAACACATTACAAGCGATTGATATTTTGACCGACCAGCGGGGATTAGGATTGGGAGCCCGCCATATCACCTTAAGCACCGTGGGGCTGCCGGATGGGATTCGCCGTTTGGCAGACGAAAATCGGCTGGTAAATTTAGCCGTATCGCTACACGGAGCAACCGACGCGGAGCGACAGAAACTTGTGCCACCGGCCAAACGTTGGCCACTGGCCGTTTTGCTGGATGCATGCCGCTACTATTCTGAACAACGCAGGCGCAGAATCTTTTTTGAGTGGACGTTAATCGCATACGAAAATGATACAGCTGAGCAGGCCCATGCGTTGGGGCAGCTTTTAGAGGGGATGGATGCCCACATCAACGTAATTCCGCTTAATCCGACCGACGGATATGGGGGCCGGCCGAGCGATCCACAGCGAGTTAAAGATTTTCAAGCTGTTTTAGCCAGCTACAAGCTGCCGTCAACCGTGCGCCAACGGCGTGGGATCGACATTGCGGCCGGATGTGGCCAGCTACGCCAGCGGCTGAGTCAATAAGCTCTATTTTTTATGAAACAACCGTTTTTAAATTCTCCATCGCTGGAAAGGATTAGCAGCAGGTTGGGCAACAAGCAACAATTGGGATGGAGCATTTTGGTCTTTGTGATTGGCATCGCCTCGTTTTGGCGAAATCTAAACATATTCACCACGCTACCGGCCGGTGGCGACGCCTTTGAAATCGTGTGGGGCATCATGTGGTACAACCATGCCCTAACCGAATTTGTTAATCCTTTTTTCTACCCATACATATTTCATCCTGAAGGGTGGCCCCTTGGCATCTTCGCACACACGCCGCTTTTATTTCTTCTCGCCCAGCCCTTTTACCTCATCGGTGGAGATGTTTTTGCCTATAACGCGATTGCGATTTTGTCATTCATCGTTGCTTACATCGGCTCCATAAAATATTTCAGGCTGTTCACAAAAACCCATTTTACAACGCTGCTTGTCTCGGCCGCGTATACCTTTATCGCCATGCGGAGTATCCGTTCGGGCGGCCATCTTCACATCTTGTGGGCGACCGGCTTATCCCCATTTTTCGCCCTGTACCTTCACCGATGGTATCTACGAGAAGAAGAGAGTATTTGGCACACCGACCTATTATGGGCCGGTGTGAGTTGGGGCCTGATGATCAGCTTTTCTCTGTACACTATTTTTCTAGCCCCACTCATGTTTTTGCTGTTGGAGCGCAAACTGTTCGACTGGAAAAAGCTGATCCAAATCCCGATTGTAGGGGCGATAGCACTTCTCATCGGTTCAAGCGCCGTTTTGCCTTACTACTTTTCAAGCCGCAGCATAGAGGTTGAAAACCCGATTGTGAATGCGCTGGTTTTTTGGGCTCAAAGTGTCAATCATATTTTCATCCCCAGCATTTTTCATCCGATCCCGTTTATACAAGATTTAGTAGCCCCTTTTGTAGAAGGACCCACAACCGAAAACCATATGCAAAACATCGGGTTCATCACTTTAATCATTGTTGTGGTGGCTCTTTGGCTCAAATTTACTCAAAAATCGAAGCGCTATTATGGACATCTCTACCTGCTCATCATCAGTCTAATATTTACGGTTGGCCCAATTCTAAAAATCAGCGACCAGCCGGTAGTTATAAATTCCTCGATTCTAGAAAGTATTAACAGCGGCTTGTGGTCGATGGGGCATAGGCTAAAGCCTGATGTCTTTTTTACGAGCCACATCCAAGATGATTTTAAAAATGCGATCCCTTTACCCGCTTACCTTTTTACGATTTTTATCCCTTTTTGGGAAAGTGCCCGTGTCACGGCCCGCTTTGCATATGTCACCCTGTTTGGGGCGATTGGGATTGCAGCGGCCGGTTTAGACAAGCTTCCTTTGCCTTTTAAAATCTTGCTCAGCGTACTTTGGATCATTGAATTGGTGCCTGCATCAAACACACCGCTAGATTTAAATTTTGATAATATGCATCCGGCTTATCAGTGGATTTCAGAGCAACCGATAGAGGCAGGCAAGGGTATCATCGAAGTTGATGACAATATTATGCACAGTGCGTTACCCCTCTATCTTTCTTGGCAAACAAAAGTGCCTTCAGCCTCTGCAACCGGCTCTTTTAAGCTGGAACATACTCGATTTTTGTTTGACCAGGTTGGGGAATGGGTTGATACCCCGCCAGAGCATCTGGCGCATGTGCTTACGGCTTACGATGTTCAGTTTGTCATGGTTCACAACGTTAGTGATACCAGCCAAGAAATTTGGGAGCATTTAATCGACAATCCCAGCTATTTTGCTGAAATCGGATGTTTTCCACCAGAGTCTTACCCAGTGTGTATCGTCGAAATCAACAATCAGCTCAACCAGACCAACATCTTCCCAACCTCTGGATTGACACAGTCAGAAACCAGTGGCGACTGGGTCGCAGAAGGGGTGTCTTCGTTTAATTTTATCGCCACATCTGAACGAGATTATCAGGTTGAATTTAGCGCTTCCCCCCTTTGCGTTGGTGATCAATTTCAATCGATGATTTGGCACCTTCAGGATGAGGTACTGTTTGAATATAGCGGGACAGATTGTGAAACAATTACGGCCGACTTTGTGATTTCCCAAGAATCGATTGATTTGGGCTGGAACACGTTCCAAGTTGATGTTGAATTTGTTGAGGGGATTGATCTCGACCCAGCCATCCAGCTTAACGACCTCGAAGTTCGCCCCTATGCCTCTCCAAATCAGTAAGCAGAAAAGTTTAACTAAACCTCAGTTTTGGATAAGAACCAAGACGCAAGTTGTCTTCCAAAAGAACGGTGTCATCGGGCCTTTAGGCCTTAGATGACACTGTTCTAGTTGATTTCAAGTTAGATGTTTGGGCTCAAATAATTTGTAAAGACTATTTTCAGGCGTTCCGAGCTTAAGTAAAGCTCAGTTTAATTTAAACAAAAAGGTCGCCTACTGCCCCCGACAAACCCATTTTGATTGTTTGATGCAGAACCGATTTTAGAAGATTGGACCAAGCGTCATTCCCATATGTATCAACTTAAGCAGATTCATCGAGAAATCATCGATGCCAAATTTGATTAAGTGATGCAGGGGTACCCACGAGGATTTTTCTCCCAACTATCGTATTTACCCGCGTCTTTTAGGCTAGACAAGTCGCAAAATATCGCCAATCCGGGGCGAGCCATTCGGTAAGATTGATTTTAAAATTCAAGTTTCTCCCCGAATGACTAGCCGCTACGGTTGAATTCAACCGTAGCGGCTAGTCATCGTTAGGCGCAGCCCCGATGGCTCGCCCTGACATGGAAATTTTTAAGGCAACAGGGCTCAATTCCCTTATGCTCAATTGCAATAGTTGGAACAGATGCCCACGAGGGATGCCCCTACAACATGTTTCCTGCAATGGGAATGATGATTTCTGGAGCAATTATGCCTACTTGTTACCTCAAGTTGATCCACATGATTGGGCAATGAATCATCCCCTACACAATTAACTCCTGAGACATTCTAGAGTCATTTTGAGGCACAAACCCGCCATCTCCTTTCTAAACTAAGGTCATAGATTAATTTAGTTCTTTCCAGAGAATGTGAAAGCTCTGGGAAGGGAAAGTGAGAAAAATAATGGATTACGCAATTGAACTGCCCGGATTTGAAGGCAAAGAAGTGAAAGTAGATCGGATCGGCTTTTTTAGAGCCCCCAAGATTTATGTTGACGGTGAGGAAGCAGCAAAAGGATCAAAATGGCTGAGCAAAGGGATAACCGACAATTCTGGAGAAACGATTGATGTACGAATGGTTAACAATTTTGTTGACCCGATCCCAACTGTCATGATTGGAAATGATAAATATCACCCAACCACCCCGATGACCTGGGGGCAATATTTATGGGCAGGCTGGCCGATTGTTTTGGTTTTTGCAGGTGGGCTAATCGGTGCTGCGTTTGGGGCGATTGCAGGCATGATAAACGGCCGGATTTTACGCCGCGAAGACATGAGCAACATGGTCAAATATGCTGTGACCGGTGGCATTAGTGTCGTAGCGGCCGGGTTATATTTGGCCGTTGTTTTTGCCATCAACTAAACACAACAAAGGATAATCTACAATGAAAATCGAAAAACCTTCAAATGCATTTTCTATGGCGTCTTGGTTGGCGTTAGGGATTGGAATTCTCACTTATATCATCGGATTGTGGAACGCATCGATGCTCTTAAGTGAAAAAGGGTTCTATTTAACCCTGTTAATGTTTGGCCTTTTTGGGGCCGTATCGGTACAGAAAAATGTACGCGATCAGCTTGAAGATGTGCCGGTTACCACCATCTACTATGGGATTAGCTGGTTCGCCACGATCATACCGATCTTGTTGCTTATGGTCGGTTTGTGGAATGCAGACCTGCTCTTGAGCGAAAAAGGGTTCTATGGTGTGGCGTTTATTCTGAGCTTGTTTGCAGCGGTTGTTGTTCAAAAAAATACGCGGGATGCAGAATCACACGTTGCAATGGCCTAAAAAATCTTCATCTCCTCCTTTCATTGAAGATAAAAAGCCCTCAAGATCGCGATGATCTTGAGGGCTTTTTTTGTTTATTGAGTTTTTGTTCGCCACTGTAGCTATTGCAGACGGCCGCTAGCAAAAATCAAGGAGCATAAAATTCAATCGACTGCAATGCAGCTTCGGCCGCAGGGATAAAATCGCCTGCTATTTCAACCGGGGACGTAATTGAAATTAAAAGCAGTTCATCGCCGGACTGAACCACATGTTGCACAAATTGGAGCGAGACATCGCGATCAAGGGGATTAGCCTGCTGAAACGTATAGTCCAACCGAACAGTGGGAGCCTGACCCAAAGAAGAAGGTGTTTGAATAAGCTCCTCAGGGAATAGCTCTAGCTGATACGTAACCTGATTCACCCACTCCTCAACTGCAGCTTCTAAGGTAGACGCCTCGGTTGGAATGGAAGAGATATTGATATTTATCGGGCTGATCGAGTCTAAGCTCGCGGAGCTTGTGTTCAACGCGTAAAACTTAACACCGGCTTGCACCAAATTTCTAAAAATACCGCTCCCCATCAGCTCTTCTAACTGACGTTGATCGGCCGAATCAGTCACTTGGTAAATATCAGCAACAATCCAATCATTTGGCAGAGAAACGCCAAAACCATCAAGCGGCATATCGTATCGGGTAGAGCCGTCTCCCAAATCTGTCCTAACAAAGGGGACATCGGGTGTAGGTGTCAGCGTGGGCTCTGGTGTATTAGTGGGCGATGGGGTGGCAGTGGGTTCAGCGTCTGCTGAATTGGTCTCAGTTTCTCCCCCGGCGGCGGTTTCCCCTGCTTCGGTAACAGGCGTCAGCGTGGGGATTGGGGTAAATGTTGGAGGAGCAAGCGCCACAGTAGTTGCCTGTACGGCCGCATTTACAGTGGCTTGAATATCAGCCTCAGACAATGCACTATCATTTGCACATCCGGCCAAAAACAAAACAAGTAGGGTTCCGATTAAGATGGAATTGATTCTAAAATTTTTCATATGTTGAGTTAAAATAGGTTGGAGCTTTGAAATTATAGCCATCTTTAGGAACGAAAAACATGTCTAAAAGAAAAGTCCAAGAAATGTTTGGGGGAAAAGCAGAGGCCTATGCGATAAGTCGCGTACACGCCAAAGGTGCCAGCCTGCAGCGGCTGGTTGAATTGATCGAACCTCAGGCGTCTTGGGTGGCGCTTGACTTGGCTACAGCGGCCGGGCATACGGCCCACATCTTAGCCCCACATGTGTCACATATGGTCGCAAGTGACATTACTGTAAGCATGTTGCCCAAAGCGCGCAGTTTGGCGGCCGAAAAAGGGTTAACCAATATCACCACTGCCGGTACCGATGCGGAATTAATCTCGTTTGCAGATGGTTCGTTTGACTTGGTCACCTGCCGTATTGCCCCACACCACTTCCCTAATATTCCAAAGTTTGTGCAAGAAGCTTGGCGCGTTTTGCGGCCGGGCGGCATTTTTGCAGTGGTTGATAATGTGGTCCCCTCTACCGGATCAAAGAAGAAAAAAGATCAGGAAGCGTACGCGAATGCGGCTGATTTTATCAACGGATTCGAAAAACTACGTGATCCCAGCCACGGCGCATGTTGGTCTTTACACGCATGGGTAAAGCTGTTTAGAGATGTTGGATTTACAGAAATTCACCAAGAAACCGGACCAAAGCGGATGGAATTTGCCCCTTGGGCCGATCGAATGCATGTCGCGACCGACGACAAAACCCGCCTGATCGCGATGCTGACCCACCCACCCAAAATAGTAGAAGAGTTTTTGACCCCAGAATTTGAGGCAGATAAAATTTTCTTCACCATTAGAGAAGGCATTATTATTGGACGAAAGATGTAATACAGGGATTTACAAGAAGCTTATTCCTGTGTATCCTTTTGCCCCTGTAACGGTGTTTTAGTAGATCAGTGAGTCAGTGAGATATCTAATCCGCAAATGACTAATGAACGAACTGATCAACTGAATTACTACAAAACTAACTCATGAAAAAATATCATTTTTGGATAACTGGTTGTCAAATGAATTATTCAGATGCGCGTCGTGTCGCAACCGAGCTAGAAAAGCTTGGGTACCGCGCTACGCCCAAAATGAATGAAGCAGACGTTGTGGTTTTGCAAACCTGCACGGTACGCCAACAGTCAGAAGACAAAGCGTATAACAAGCTGCACAACTTGAAAAAAATCAAAACCGACAATCCAGACAAAACGATAGCCGTTATGGGTTGTGTTGTGGGTGTTCGTGGCAACGAAACGCTGGAAGAAACGTTCCCGTTCGTAGACGTATTTATGGAACCCGCAACCGATGGTCTGCCGTTGGTCGCCCATCTAACCCAAGATGAGGTAGCTGAGTTTGAGCTGGAGCAACGGGAAGCGGTCCAAAACTGGCAAGATGGGGAAGTGATTTTGCCCGCGCATGAGCGGGGCCAAATGGTTGCGGCACCGGTTTCGATTGTGTACGGCTGTTCCCACGCTTGTACGTTCTGCATTATCCCATCTAAACGGGGTAAAGAACGGAGCCGGCCGGTGGGTGAAATTGCGGCCGAGGTTCGCTCTTTGGTTGCCCAGGGTGTGAAAGAGGTGATGCTGCTGGGTCAAATCGTTGATCGCTATGGATACGACATTCCGAATGGTCCCGATCTTGCTGACCTGCTGACAGTCATTAATGGCATTGATGGATTAGAACGTATTCGCTTCTTAACCAGCCATCCAAACTACATGACTGACAAGATTTTGCACGCCGTGGCCGACCTACCTAAGGTGATGCCCCATATCGAAGTGCCGATTCAGGCGGGCAACAACAAAGTCTTAAAAGAGATGAAACGAGAGTACACAAGGGAAGAATATATCAAGCTGATTGATCGCATTCGGACCATTGTGCCAGAGGCCGCGATTAACTGCGACATTATCGTTGGGTTCCCGAACGAAACGATTGAAGAGTTCCAAGATACGTATGATCTGCTCGAGGAACTGCGCATCGACAAAATTCATTTGGCCCGCTACAGCCCACGGCCAGGGACGGTCAGTGACCGCAAATATGATGACGATGTGGCCGATGAGGAGAAACGCCGTCGTTTCCACTTGATCGAAGATCAGCACCGTCGTATTAACCACGAAAAAAATCAGCTGATGATGGGTTCTATTCAACAAGTTTTGGTTGAAGATACCCAAAAAGGTCGCTGGCGCGGCCGGAATCCACAAGGAAAGTTAGTCTTCTTTACCGATCCACGTGATTTAAAAGGGCAACTGGTCGATGTCAAAATCGATATCACCGGACCATGGAGCCTGTCGGGAGAGGCGGTAGACAAACCGGCCGAAGAACCGAAAAAATCAGCCGATAGCATCGAGCTTACTGTGCTCTAACCGTCGATTTTTAGGGTTAAATTCACATAATGTTTTTAGGGGATGTATCTTTTGATACATCCCCTTTTTTATTCACCCATTATTTTCCCCCAGCGCCTAATCTTACTGTTAAACTTTCGACACTATGTTTAATATTCTTCTGTTTACATCCCGCTTACCAGAGTCTGAAGAAATATCAAAACGATTGGCGGCTCGGGATAATTATATTGTTCACCAAGTGAGCAACCTACGCGAAGCTGGCACGCTTCTCACGCGTCAAAATATCGATTTGGCGATTGTGGCCGTTAGCCCCAACGACAGCTTGGTCTATTCTCTGAACATGCTTCAAGAGAACCTACCGATCTTATTAATTGCTGAAGTCAGCAACCAATATGTAACCGAGCGTCAGCGAAAAATGGCGTGGGGCATTGTCACGTATGAACGGCTGACAGAAGTTTTCCCAGCCCTAGACTTTTTAGAAGAGCCTAAAGACAAAGTCGAAGAAATTTTCATTAAAAAAGATGAGAAACCGGCGGCGCGCAAAGTGATTAGCACCCGCAAATTGTCTCAGTTGATCTCATCTACTCTACAAAAATTTAATCTTGAAATGGTGTTGCTTACCCGCCATCAAGAGCTGGTTGGCATTCATGCCCGAGGCGATCAAGATCAAATGGTGCGGGTCGGCCGGTTTGTGCGCAATAATCACACAAACAAGGCAGACAAAGGGCAAATGACGTGGTTTACAGACAAAAAGAACCGCAATTTGATCAATTCAAACAGCCAGCCCGAAAGCTTTTTACTGCTCACCGTCCCATATGATGAGTTCTTGCTCACCTTAGCGGCCAAAGAACATAGTTCTGTTTTGCACATGCGCAAAGCGTCGCGTGCGCTTATGTCTGGGATTCGTCGGGTTGAAACCAAATCAGACGATCAGGCAGATGGGAACGCGATTGAGGTCAGTATTGCGGCCGATTCTAAACCGGCCGTCGAGGTTCCCCACCGGCCACATTTGTCCCCCAACGAATTTGCGCTGGTCTGGAAAACAAAACGTCCCCTTTCGATTGAAGAAAAGTTTGAGCTAAACAGAATATTGCCAACTATCGGCCGGCTCTACGGTTGCATCGCGGCCCCTGTTTCGATTCAGGATGATCATGTGCAAATCATGTCTACCTGCCCACCCGGCCGCACCAGCGCCTGGCTGGTCCAAATTTTCAAGAACAAAACCCTGCAACATGTACAGCAAGAGCTGGATCATTCTGAAAATTTTTGGTTAGACGGCTATTATGCGCGCCCATCAGATGAGCCGCTTACCAAATCAGAGCTATCCATCTACCTTGGTACACCTGCTGAAAAAAATGTTGAAGCTCCTGCAACATAGACTGAAAAGCGTGTAGAATTATCCACTTAATTTCGACAATAGTTTATGAAGGGGACTTTGCTTAAACCAAGTTTGGTAAGATACCGTATCGGCACCAAAGCGACGTTTGAAATCGACAAGTCCGGTATTATCCCCATTTGGCCCAAAGTGAAACAGTCTATAGTCATTTTCGGTAGCAAATTGCAAAATGTTTGTCAAAATAAAAACCGCCGGTTTAATTTTAAAATACTCGGGCCTGGATGCCATAATCCAACCATCAAGTCGCTTGTTCCAATCAAATGCGGTCGCCATTGAAATCGGCTCTCCATCCAATTCCACAAACCAAAGATGAAAGTTATTCGGATATTTTTCCACTACTTTCTGAAACTTTTCAAGATAGCCTCTGTCAAGAATATCGCCTAAAACATCTCCCTTCCATCGTTTTTCTACTGTCTCTGCATATAAGTCATACAATATATCAAATTCGGCCGACAAATTAGTATAGTCGGCCGGGCGAAATTGCAGATCATGCTTTACTCCACGACGATAATCCTCTTTGCGTGATTTTGTGAATTTCTTGTAGACTTCTTCAAATGTCAGGCCTTCTAACCAAACCTCAGAGCTCAGAAAACAGTCTGTCTCGAAATCTGGACGCGGGCAGTCATAATCACTACCCGGTACACATACTAGAGCAAAATTGGTATTGGCCGCAATCGGTATCTGCTTCCAAATCGCAGCATAATCCACCTCTGAAAGTGGACCATCTGCGATAAGACCCCCATAACAGCCATCGTACACACTATGTACCGAGTTTAAGATCCCCAAACGGCGTATGCTGCACAGTGGCAGAACGAATTTAACACCATTCTGCAACTCACCCATCAAACTTGCATTCCTATATTGTTTTGATTGACAATGAGATACTTCTAGCCAAGCTGGGGTTTGATAAAATGTGGCTTTTGTATCGGCTCTAGCGATACGCCACCATTCGTCGATGGTTGCTTTTCTAATATATTTAATCGGTGACATGGCGGTTGAAAGATCGAATTTTGTCAATTAAGGCGATGATTGGGCTTTGCTTTTCCCAAGTATTATACTGGATGGTTTCAGCACCAAACCGCCGTTTAAAGTCTTCTAGCCCCTGTTTGCCCAAGTTAGGGCCGAAATCAAAGGTGGTCACCCCTAAATCAATCGCATTTTTGATGATCCCAGCCAGCAATGCAATGGTAGGTTTGTGCTTAAAGTAAGCTGGACGAGAAACGGTTGACCAACTGTTTAAGCGGCCGTTCCAAACAAAATCAATTTCGGCCGAAATCGGTTCTCCATCTTTTTCTGCAAACCACAAAAACATATTTTCAGGATACGCTTGCATAACCTCTGCAAAGCCAGTCCAAAAACTAGGAGAAAATGACAACCCCATGTTTTCATCCTGCCAGCGGTTTTTAAGGGTTGCCAAATAAATCTCATAAAAAATCTTAAACTCAGCATCTAACTGATCATGATTGGCTGGACGTACAGTAATCCCCTCTTTAATTGTTTTGCGATAGTTTCCCCGATGGGTACGTGAAAAATTGCTCACTACATCCTCAAAACTACGGCCTGTTAAGTCAAGGAGCGAACTGGTGTAATTTTCAACGGTGAATGCAGGGGGAACGTTTCGGCTAGGGAGACCGGGGGGCTCTACCAAATTGAAATGAGTGAAAATAGTCAGCGGAAGTTTTTGCAGAATCGCTTCATGCTCTTCATTCGTCAGCGGCCGGTCGCTAATCACACCCCCATAGCAGTAGTCGAACACGCTATAAAGCCGATTTACCGGCCACTGCCTTGAGTATGATGTGAGCGGAAAGACAAATTTTGTACCTGAGGAAAGAGTGCCTTGCAAAGATGCATTCTGGTAGCGGACATCCATTCTTTGAGCCACCTCTAACCATGCAGGTGTTTGATAGAATGTTGCTTGAGGATCTGCCTTAGCGATCAACCACCAAGTTTGTAGGTCTGCTCTTTTAATATCCGAAATCATAAGTGAGACTCACCATCAGTGATGGTGAAAATGTATAGATAGCTTTTTCAAAAAGGAGGTGCTTATGTTCCAGTCATGTCGCTCATTTTCTTTTCTTGTTATACACCATTCGATTGACAATTTTACTCGAGAAAGACATATTTGTATTCTACCTGTCTCAAATCATTTATACATAAAGAGGAAATATGTTTGGTTCTGCAACGCTCGAAATCGCCCTTGGCATGATTTTTGTATTTCTACTGTTAAGTGTGGTGTGTTCAACAATTAACGAATGGATCGCTTCGATGCTCAATCTTAGGGGAAAAACCTTGCAATCTGGCATTCGGAGGCTGTTAGACGACCCTGAGGGTGTGAAATTAGCCCAAAAATTTTACGCCCACCCTTTGGTTCGCGGCATGTCTAGCAAGATTGGGAATACCGGATTGCCATCATACATCCCGGCCGAAACCTTTACAACCGTTTTGATGGATA
This sequence comes from Chloroflexota bacterium, assembly GCA_020628815.1. Lineage (GTDB taxonomy): Bacteria > Chloroflexota > Anaerolineae > Promineifilales > Promineifilaceae > WTJY01. Next base: position 16,288 of record JAHDEN010000089.1, read on the forward strand.
TATTAGTCCCAAAAGATTTAGATAACCCGAAACCACTGCGTGAAGTTTATCTAGAAATAAAAGAACAGCTCAAGCATATGCCGGCCGAAAATAGCGAACTCGGCCGCATGATTATGATTTTAATGGACGAAACCGGGCTAACGAAAAAGCAGATCGGTGATATTGAGCAGGGCTGGCGGCAGGTTGAAAAGCTGAGAGAAGATTTAAAACAGATGCAGTCGGCCGACACAGCGGCGCTAGACGTGCTCGGCATCAAACAGCTAAATGAGACGATCACCCAGCTAGAAGCTAAGTTGCTGCTAACCGAACAGACGGCCGATCGTGCTATTTTAGAAGCCCGCAAAAAGGTTGGGGACTATTTTGACAATGCGATGGATCGAGTCTCGGGCTGGTACAAGCGTCAAGCGGCCATCGGCATATTTGGGCTTTCGCTCGTTGTAACCATCTTCACGAACGTCGATAGTATTAGCTTGGCCAATGCACTCGCCAACAACCCATCCTTGAGAAGTGCAGTTGTCGCCTCGGCCGACCAAGGGGCAGATTCACTGCGCGAAACGGTTGGTGTGCTAACAGAATCAAGCTCCGAAGCAGATGCGGCCGTTATTATCGACGAACTGGAGCAATTGGGGCTGCCCATCGGGTGGAACGAGCGCACCGTTCCTAAAAATGTACCGGAACTGCTCAATCGTTTACTCGGCTGGATTATCACAACCATCGCAGTTTCCATGGGGGCTCCATTTTGGTTTGATCTGCTCAGCCGCGTTTCAAGCCTGCGTATGGCTGGCAAAAAGCCGGACAAGATGTCTGAGCTGCCACAGCCGCAGATTGTGGTGCAGGCTCCGGCCGCTTTACCCGCACCAGTTGTGCGTGTCAGTGGGCCCTAACCTTATTTAGGACGGGACATCCATTCACCATTCACCGTTTACCGTTTACCATTCACCGTTTACCATTCGCCGTTCAGAAAATTGTAAATAGCGAATGGTAAATTCTAAATTGCGAACGCTGTGCCTTCACCCGCTGAATTTGTATAATTCCAGCTATGACACACGCACAAACCATCGCCACAGAGCTAAGCATAAAATCGGGCCAAGTCGCAGCCACAATTGCGCTTTTAGACGAGGGGAATACCCTCCCCTTCATTGCGCGGTATCGCAAAGAAAAAACAGGGGAGCTGGATGAAAAACAGCTGCGGGATATTGTTGATCGCTTAAGCAAGTTACGTGCAATCGATGAGCGACGCGAAACGATCTTAAAAGCGATCGGGGAACAAGGAAAATTAACTCCTGACCTAAAAACAAAAATCAACAGTGCCGATAGCCTGACTTTGCTTGAAGACCTCTACCAACCCTACAAAATCAAAAAGCAATCGCGGGCAGAAAAGGCTCGCCAACGTGGGTTACAGCCCTTGGCAGATATGATTTTGACCCAAGGGTCAAGCCATGAATCGCTTGATCAGCTAGCGGAGCCGTTTTTAGGGGATGAGTTAGCAGACCCTGAATCGGTGTGGCAAGGGGCGCGTGACATCGTGGCGGAGGCGATTAGCGATCACCCTGAAATTCGTGGGGAGGTGCGTGAGAAGGCGTTGCAATATGCGGTGGTTCAGGCTGAGAAAATTAAGTCGGCCGAAGATCCCAAAGAAACGTATAAGCTTTACTACGATTTTGAACAGCGGTTAGACCGTTTGCGGCCGCATCAAATTTTGGCCCTTAATCGGGGTGAAAATGAAAAGATTTTGCGCATCAAAACGATTATCGACCGGCGGGACTGGCTACGCGCTATCGCCAGACGGTTCTTGCCACGCAAAAACTCCAAATTTTCCAAACAGCTAGAAGATGCGATTCAGGATGCGGCCGCCCGTTTGCTGTTGCCCGCCATTGAACGTGACGTGCGTCGTACCCTGTCAGATGCGTCTGAAGGGCACGCGATTGATGTATTTGCTGAAAACCTGCGCGGTCTGCTGGGGCAGCCGCCTATGGCTGACAAAGTGGTATTGGGATTAGACCCAGCCTATCGAACCGGCTGCAAGCTGGCGGTTATCGATGCCACCGGCCGGGTTTTAGAATACGACACAATTTATCCGCACAAACCCCAAAGCCAATGGGACAAATCCCTAAACAAGCTGGCCGGATTGGTTGAAAAACATAACGTGGCGCTGATTTCTATCGGCAACGGAACCGCATCCCGCGAGTCGGAAAAGCTGGTTGCTGAGCTGATCGGCACGCTGAAAAAGGAGCACCTGGCGTACATTGTGACCAATGAAGCGGGTGCCAGCGTTTACTCTGCCAGCGAGCTAGCCGGCGACGAACTGCCTGATCTTGATGTGTCAATTCGGGGTGCCGTTTCGATCGCCCGCCGGGTGCAAGACCCCTTGGCCGAGCTGGTTAAAATCGACCCAAAAGCGATTGGGGTGGGGCTTTATCAGCATGACGTGAATCAAAAACGGCTGGCCGAAACCCTTGAGGGGGTGGTTGAATCTGTGGTCAACGAAGTTGGTGTGGATGTCAATTCCGCATCCCCAGCGTTGCTAACCCATGTGGCGGGCATTGGGCCGCGTGTGGCGCAAAACATCGTCGCCTATCGGGATGAGAACGGAGAGTTTTCTGATCGGGTAAGCATTAAAAAAGTGACCGGGCTTGGTCCAAAAGCGTTTGAGCAGGCGGCCGGATTTTTGCGTGTGCGCAACGGAGACAACTGGCTCGATAACAGCGCCATCCACCCTGAAAGCTATGCGCTTGCAAAGCAGGTGATGGCTAAAGCCGGGATCGATTTAAAAGGTGGGATGGATATTGGTGAGCGGGAAAGTCGCTTAGAACCGATAGAAGTAAAATCTTTGGCGACTGAGCTCGAAGCGGGGGTTCCGACCCTGACCGACATTATGGAGCAGTTGATCCGGCCGGGACGCGACCCAAGAGCCGACATGCCCGCCCCGATTTTACGCAGCGATGTCATGTCTATGGATGATCTGAAAGTCGGGATGCGTTTAAAAGGCACGGTGCAGAATGTGGTTGATTTTGGCTGTTTCGTAGACATCGGGGTCAAGCAGTCCGGTTTGCTGCACCGGTCCCAAATTCGGGGGGATTGGCCGGGGGTTGGAGACGTGATCGAAGTGAAAATCATCTCGATGGATAAAGAGCGCGGCCGAATTGGATTGAGTTAGAGCTTTCGCTTACGGATAAGCGGTTTCATTTGGTGCAGGATAGGGTTCTGCTGGGGCAGGGCTATCAGATGAGCCGCCACAAGCAGTCGGCACAGCCGATTCAGGGCAGCCACAAGTGTGGGCAAACCCCGGCTCTGCTGGACACAAATCATATTTTCCTTCTGATGGATTGTGCAAAATGCCGTCTCCGTCTAAATCAAAAGAATTAATGGGGGTGGGAGCAACGGTTGCGGTAGCGGCCGGAACAGAAAAATTGAAGCTGGGGGCACTTGTTGGCGACGCGGTTGGTATTAAAGTAGCAGGGATTGGGGTCTGTGAAGCTGTAGCTGTACTAGTTGCAGTTGGTGTTACAGTTAGTGTGGCAGTAGATTGAGAGATAAGCGTTGCTGTGGGTTGCGAGGTTATTATTGTAGTTGATTGCGGCGTTGGTGATGGTTCAGGTAGTTCTATTGGTATGGGTAGTACGGGAACCTTTCCTTCCTGTGATTTCGAATCTACTAAATCACATCTATCTGCAAAAAATTGATGGCAAAAATACATTGATATTTCACCCCATCTGAGAAATCCAAGTGACATCCCTAAAGCTAAAATTAGAGACAAGGACAAAAGGTATGTCACACTAGTCGAAAAAACATCTTGAGCGAGAAATGACCATTTTTTCCAAACGCTGACTTTTTCTATCGGAATCTTTCGAGATATGGCAAACGCTTCAATCGCTTTTTGAAACTGCTGAGCCGAATGGAAGCGATCATTTTTTCGGTGATCCATCGCTTTTTGAATTAGCCAATCCAACATTTTAGGCAAATTCGGATCAATATCTATTATTGATTTTGGTGAGTTATTAAAATTTTGCGCAACAATCACGTATGGATTCCTACTCTCAACTTCATTTGGCAACTCTCCGGTGAGCATGCGGAACATCATTACTCCCAACGCATACACATCTGATAACTGATCGCCTCTCTCCCCTAAAGCTTGTTCAGGGGAGATATAGTAAGGTGTCCCTCTCACTGTCATACCTCTTGAGCTTGTTATGGTGCCGACGCTAGATTCGATGATGCGCGAAAAACCAAAATCGGTAACTTTGACTGTCCCATTTGGCATAAGCATGATGTTTCTTGGGGATAGGTCAAGATGAAAAACTCCTATTTCGTGTGCGTGGGCTAATGCGTTACAAATCTGCCATGCAATTTGCACCGTTTCTTTGATCGTTAATGAATTTCTCGTCTGTAACAGTTCATCTAAGCTTTGACCCTCAACATACTCCATGACGAGACAATATTGCGCACCGATCTTTTTAAAGCCTTCAACCTTTACAATGTTAGGGTGATGAAGTTTCTTTAGTATTCTGTATTCCCTCTTTATTCTACGCACATCATTATGGGTAAATCCATAGTGCAGTGTTTTTAAGGCATACTGAAAGCCCAGATTATCCTTAACTAAAAAGACAATTGAGTTTGAGCCGCGTCCAAGTTCTTCTTTTATCGAATATACATCAGTGATCTGTAAAGCTATATTAGACATATCTTCTCTTTTTGGGGAGCTAAACCGAGGTGTAACTATGTAGCAGTAGGCACCTAATATGAAAATGATAGCTTTACAGTATCGTAAGAAGAATAGAAAGGTTGTAAAAAAGCCATAAAAAAAGCCCTTTGTGGATTATCACAAAGGGCTTTGCAACTCTTCTAGTCAACAGTTTTTAATCTCTCTTAAGTAGTCTGACTTTAGACCTGACAGGTTTTCAGCGCACTTTGATCAGAGGTAACTATCAAAAAACCTGTCAGGTCTGTTAAAACAAATCATGATCTACTTAACAATACCCTCGCCAAAATTTGGCGGTCTGACAAATTGCCATCTCTGGTAAGTTACGCTGTGACCGGATTAAAAACGCTTTAGGAAAAACCCCAAACGATTTTTAATTCAACCAGCTAGGTCGCGCGCCTTTGGCCGCTCCCCAAAGTTATTTGTGTCATGTTTGTCGTCAAAGCGACAAACATGACACATATAGAAGAATTTAAACAGACGAGGTACGAGTCTGCCTAGCTAAAATTGGCGAAGGTATTGTCAAGATAAAAAGAGAGAGGGATTGTGACCAACCTTCAAGTAAAAGGTTTATAGCGCAGTGTCGATATTAACCGGAGTTGCCTACCAGTCTAAAGCAAACGACTTTGAGCTATTTTGAGAGTCTGGCAAAAAGAATGAATCACTCGTTTTTAGCAGCTCTGTTTCAGAGTCGTTCTGGTAAACGACCCAGCGAAACGGCCCTTGACCCAAGTTTTCGTTTGCAACCCACCACATGAGCTGCCCATTGCTGATATGGCCGCGCCAACCGTCGACTTGATACCAGTTGCCGTCACCGGCCAACCATTCAACCACAACCCAATCATCACCGTCAGACGCATTGCTGTGTAAAATAATCATGCTGCCTTCGCTGGTTGTACTGGTGGTGGTGTAGGCGGTTTCTTGGCTATCGGCCGCGCTGCCCGATGAATCTGGGGTGCGTGTGGGGAGCGTTCCTCCACTGTTGGGCGTACGGGTAGGAAGCGTGCCGCCACTGTTTGGCGTCCGTGTTGGGATCGTATCCCCAACTACAGGTGTTCTGGTGGGCACGGTGCTGCCGCTGTGTGGTGTGCGGGTGGGAACAGTCCCAGCCTCGTCTGAAAATAACATGCCGTCAGAAGATGCGTTAGAGAGGCTAGAAGCGATCCCTACTGCGATTAATGCAAATAGTAATAGGTAAAATCCAAATATTTTTGTCGATTTCATTTTTAATCTCATCCATTTTCACAACCGCTTGAAGCGAATTGAGTGATTCAAGCCGTTGCCTAAAATAATTAGTGACGGAAGCTTAAATGACGAATGATGACAAGATTTATCCTGCTTTACACTTGATCTGTATCATTGATACGCGCAGTGCTTTTCCAGGTAAAAAAACTGTGACTTTTAGATTTATCCCCAAAAATAATTCGTTTACATCTCAGATTTCTATAGCGGCCGAAGACCACAAAAATGCAGATCGAACGTGGTAAATAAAAAGCCCTTTCCACGTTTTTATGGAAAAGGCTTGAGCTAATTATTGAGTGCCTTGATATGCACGGGGCTTTAGTTTTGCAAAAGGAGACTTCTAGTTAAGCTGAGTTTTGCTTAAGCTCAGAACGTCTGAAAATAGTCTTTACAAATTATTTGAGCCCAAAGATCAAACTTGAACTCAACTAGAACGGTGTCATCGGGCCTTTAGGCCTTAGATGACACCGTTCTTTCGGAAGCCAACTTGCGTCTTGGTTACTGTCCAAAACTGAGACTAGTTACCTTGTCCCCCACCGTTGCCATTGCCACGGCCGCCGCCATTGCCATTGCCGTTACCGTTTCGGCCGGGGCGATTTCCACGGCCATTGCCGTCGCCATCACCATTACCGTTGCCATCACCGTCATTGCCACCATTATTGTTTGGTGCTTCATCTGGTGCGACTGGGGCTGGATCAGTGTCCTGCTCCACCTGAACCACAGGTGAATCGGTTGGAGCCTCAACAACAACGTTGACCAAGGCTGGTGCTTCTTCTA
>JAHDEN010000320.1 GCA_020628815.1 Chloroflexota bacterium
GGGAAGAAACGTCACTTGTAATTTACAGTGATCCGTGGGGAGAGTCTCTGTTTGTGCCGTTTAAAGATGCTACAAACGGCCCTGAAACCTATGGGGCCGGCCGGTATTTGGACAGTGAACGGCCGGGAATTACGCTAACCCACGACAAAAAGCTACAGCTCGATTTTAACTTTTGCTATAACCCGTACTGCGCCTACAACGATTCTTTTAGTTGCCCGCTCCCCCCGCGGGAAAACTGGCTACAGGTTCCAATCCGGGCCGGCGAGAAGAACTTCTAAAAAATCTCTCGCTTCTCTCCAGTAAAAATCATCTCGTAAACTTAATAAAAGTGCCTTTTACTTGATTGGTTGTTATCATCAACCAAACATTTTCTTTGAAAGGACCCTTCTATCATGCTACGTGAAGAATTTGGATTAGTTTGTGCGTCACTCAGACAAGACATCATCGACCCCGAAACCGGCCGATCTTGGAGCCAGACTGACCTAGCAAATGCCTGTAACTTATCAATAAAAATCGTGGGGCAAATTGAGCGCGGTGAGAAAGTTAATTTAGACAGTGAAACGCTCTTACGATTCGCCTCTGTTTTCCAATTAACCACGGTCGAGCGAAATCGATTTTTCAGCTTGGCAACCAACATAGATCGTGACAATTTAGTCAGAGCGGATCAATCGTTTAAGATTGCCAGAGAATCAGCGATCTCCAAGATGGAGACCTTCCAGTCACCCGTACTGCTACACGACGGCTTTTACCGAATCTTGGCCATTAATTCAGCCTATGCAAATGTATATGGCCTGACTCAAACTTACCTAGACAGCATCGATGGCGGTGATCCAACCAAGTATCATATTGCACGTCACATTCATGATCCCAGCTCCCCTGTCCGGGAGGTCTATGCCAGTAAGATCAAAGCCACAGAGGTGAATAATGTTAATTATTGGCGCTATCTGGCTTTAGGCCATCGTCACTCCGAACTTTACGATCAAATTCAGACGTGGCTGGTTGAAGCCTATCCAAAGTTTGAATTTTTGTGGAACGAGCTATTGCATTCTGATGGTGAAAATGAACAGACTGATTTACTCAGGGGGTTTGAGCACAACCATCCGCATTTGGGCAATTTAAAATACAACGTAGTAGCAACGCAACTTTTCTCGGCCGAAGACGAGCTTTTTCTCACCTTACTGGTCCCGATGGACAGACAAACCTACACCGTTTTTAACAGCTTGGTGGAAGATATTGAGTTCAGGCTACATGTTTTTAATGACATTCCCAAGAGGTCTGCCTAAACACAAAAACTGAAAATAAGCACAGGGTCTATCGATTATTCGGCCGAGTATCGCTCATCACCAAAACGATATTGATAGGTCCATTGGTCTGGGGGAATATCGGTTTGTAGCTCTACTTCGAACCGATGAAACACTTCCATAGCATCGCAATCATCCCAAATCCAGTCGTTTGGAAATAGCTCAATCGAGCCATCAGCTATAACCAAAGTCGGAGCGGTAGAGCAGGGAAAGCCACCAAACCTTAAGTCAAACTGATTTTCATCCCATCGAATGGTTGCTTGCCTGCGGGATACCCCGTCTTCAATCAAAAAACCAGCTCTATCCAAAGATTGATTCTTAGCTGAATCATCGTTTGGAGAAGTGTAACTCCATGCAACGATTTCGATCTTGTCAGAGTTATTGATTAAGGTTGGATTCGGATTTTGTGCGGTTTCATACCCGGGTTTGGGCGGCTCAAATGTGGCAGTAGCAGAGATGGAAGAGGTACTGAAATCTGAATCGCCACACCCCGCTAAAAAGAAGCTCAAACAACAGATCAGAATAAAGGGGAAATGAGAGAAAATGCGACTTGTTTTTTTCATTACGTGCAACATTACCTGACCAAACAGATTGCTTGCATCAAAAAATCTCCCAAAAATGGGAGATTTTTTGGAGAAAAAGAAGAATCAAGTTGAGTAGACTGTTTAAAGAACAAAATCAACCCGCCGAACAATCTTTATGAATCTTACTTTTGCTTTATCCATCTTCTTCATCATTCTTGCCTATAGTCTCTATAAATTGAGGAGTCCCCTTCCCATCCAAATACTGGTCGGTATTTTGGCTATGCTTTTCAGCTGGCGCTTGGTTTGGCTTTGGCATGTGGGCATCATAGAACTTTGGCAGGTAACCGGAGTAGGCTCTGAATCCGTTTATCAACCTTTCTGGCACGGGCTATTTCTGTGGACAAAAGATGCATTTCTAGCATTCCCCACGTCTCGTATCTATACCGGGTTTTGGTTAACCCTGCCGCTACTTTTCCTATCGTCTATGGTTGCTATCAGGCGCTACAGCCCGCAACATTTGATCAAGTTCTCCATTGCAAACATCGTTTTTTTAATTGCGATGGTTGCTGGCGAACTAATCATGTTTGCTTACTTTACGCATCCAATTTCACTCTTAGCACTGCTTGCATGGAATCTAGTTGGCTACACATTATTGGGCGCTTTTTTCTTGAAGGATTTTTGGATCAATTACAAATCTGGCCAACTTGTTCCGGCCGGAGCCCTGCTAATTGCGGTTTTGCTAATCTCATGTGACACTGAATCGGAAACAAATACGGCCTCTCCATTAATCGAGGGGGTTACGGCGACCAAAAACAGCGACCCCGTTTCACCTGAAAACAATACAGAACAGGCTGGCCTGAGTGATGCTGAGCTTGCGGAGTTGCGCAATATTCGCGCGATTGCATTTGGATCGGCTGAGTATGAATATCAGGCCGTTGGAGTCGACGCATATCAATCAACATGGCGCGACGCGTTAACGGCCGATTTTGCATATGGCAGTCCGTATCCATTAAAAGATGTTGCCGTAATATTGGCAGAATTACCTGTACCAACGGACCCTGAGATTGACGGCTACTCAATTCTGTCGAGCGTCTGGTTCACATTTGAAGATGACTCTAAAGTTGTCGTCGAGGCGGTTCAACCGTTTGGCAAGGGGATCGAAAAAGACTACTTTGCAGTGGGAGACGAGGTTACTCTTGATAACGGGAAACAGGTTTGGGTTCGAAGCGGTGGCCCAGCATACGCACGAAATATTGTTACCTTTCCGGCCGGCGATCTGATTATTGGGGTCGCGGGAAATACGACGATCGAGCAGTTGAAAACGGTTGCCGCGGCCGTTGAGCGTAAAACCCCTAAACCTCCAGAGCAAGATGCAACCATCAATGCGGTCTACCTAATCCCACAAGACCCGAATGAGCTTGAGTATATTTTGCGGCCGGAGCACATCATGAGCCCCGAACTGCAATCCACATGGGGCGTATCAGTCACCACCGTAACAAGTTGGGATGCCGCCGCCGAACTTGTCACCAATGATGACGCTCGAGCCATCATTGTGCACCATGCGGCCGCTGATTTGGTTGATGATGATCAAACGGCTGAGCTATTATATCGCCAGTGTGTGGCCATGATGGGAATTGGTGCTAGGTACGAGCAAAACCAATGGGTCCAATCTGATGGTCCGGCTAAAACTCAATTTTGGCTCACGTTGCCCAACGGTGAATCCACCGGATCAGTTTTGTACGAGGGCTGGTCTTTACTTCATCTGATCGGACTAAAAACTCAGAATCGCATACCGGATGATTTATGCAGGGAGACAGCCGCGATTGAAACTTTTGAAATGGGAGAGACGGACGATACGGCCGAAATTGAGGATGAAACAGCGCAAGAGCCTGCTCCCATCACCAACCCATCCCCTTTAGACGGTCTTGTCATCGCCGGTCCCCAGTTC
>JAHDEN010000090.1 GCA_020628815.1 Chloroflexota bacterium
GCACCGCTGCCGTGCGTGACTTTGCCATTCGGATCGGCTTTGTCGACATGCCTTCTGCCCGAAAAATACATGCTGAGCCGATGCCTCTAATGGGTGGTGTCGCGATTTTCGGCGGGGCGTTGATCGCATTTGCCCTCGTCTTCGTGATTTTCGAGGTCTACACGCTAACCCGGCCGGTCATCGGCATTTTACTGGGGATGGCGATCACCTCAGCCGTCGGGCTAATCGATGATCGCATGGGTGGCATGTCTGCGCCTGTCAAGCTTGCGGGGCAATTTGTGGCCGTAGCCGTTTTAATTTGGTTTGGGGTGATGATCTCGCTCCCGGTCCCCTACTGGCTCAACATCATCTTTACCTTTTTATGGGTCATTGTCATTAGCAACGCAACCAACTTTTTAGACAACATGGATGGGGCTTGCGCAGGTATTGTTGGTGTTCAATCCGCCTTTATCACCCTGCTAGGCGCATTAAACGGCCAGTTCCTCGTCGCTGCATTGGCGGCCGGGGTCTTTGGCTCTTGCTTGGGATTTTTGCGCTACAACTTCAACCCCGCGCGGATTTTTATGGGAGATGCTGGCTCGCTGTTTTTAGGCTTTATCATGGCCGTACTCTCGATTGAGATCAACTTTCCACAAAATAGCGATTTTGTGACTTGGATGGTCCCGATATTTATCTTGGGCGTTACCCTGTTTGATTTATCCTTAGTGACAGTTTCTAGGCTACGGCGTGGGGTCAACCCGCTGACCACGGCCGGTAAAGATCATACCGGTCACCGTTTAAACGATTTAGGGTTTACCAAGCGAGAAACGGTTCTGATCCTCTATCTTTTTTCGGGCGCACTCGGCCTCATTTCAGTTTTCATCACCCAAGCGTCTATCCTGCAGGGGTACGTTATTGGTGGATTTATGGCCCTGGTTTGTATCAGCGCCATTAGCGCACTTGAACGCAGGCGCGCAACGCAGTAAGATTTTCTCTTCCAATTTATTTTTCACATCCCTAGAAATAACATGGCTAAAAGAAAAACAAAAAACAAAAGTTTTGCATCTAATCGGGCGGCCGAAGCGAAAGCTGCCCAACGCTCCGAAGCGGTTCAAACTTCGCTGCGGAATGGAGTTGTCGGCCTGATAGGCATTGCGCTAGTTGGCGTAGCGGCCTATTTCTTAATTCAGTTCTTCAATGCACCACCGGCCGAACCGGTCGTGATAGAAACCGAACGCCCCTTGGCAGATTTAGATCCGGCCGAGCGCAATGGCTTTTACAGCGCCCCGCCAGAAATGATGATCGATACATCAAAAAGCTATCAAGCGTTGCTCGTAACTGATCAGGGTGAAATGTTGATCGACCTGTTTGATGATCAAGCCCCGATCACCGTCAATAACTTTGTCTTTTTAGCGACCGAAGGGTTCTATGATGGGCTAAATTTTCATCGGGTAATTGAAGACTTTATGGTGCAAGGTGGCGATCCAACCGGAACCGGCTCAGGCGGCCCCGGCTACAGCTTTGGGGATGAGTTTGACCCAGGCTTACGCTTTGACCGACGTGGCTTGCTCGCAATGGCCAACTCAGGGCCATCTACAAACGGCAGTCAATTCTTCATCACCCATGTGCCAACCGATTGGCTGAATGATGCCCATACGATTTTTGGCGAAGTCGTTGAGGGTGATGATACACTTGGAGCCATTCCGATTTCGGGTGAACCGGGCTCACCGGCCAAACTTATCCGCATCGATATTTTAGAAAGTTAGTGTTTCGGCTAAGGTTTAGCAAAGAACGAAAATTTTGATTGACAACGTGATTCGTGGTGCGTTTTGTTGTAAACGCACCACGAATCACGTTGCTCTAGAATGCACAATTGTTACCTGTTTATTTGGGTAGCAAAAATTAAATTAAAAGAAGGATTATTATGTCAGACGATAATATTATTACCGGAGATCGGCCGATGGCCGCTATGGAACCAAGTGCTCGTGATGGGTACTACAGCTCAGCACCTGAAAACATGCTGAAAGATGGCAAGAACTATCAAGCCATCGTGCGTACAAATCGGGGAGACATGACTTTCCAACTGTACGCAACCAACGCACCTGTTACCGTTAACAACTTTGTTTTCTTGGCAACCCAAGGGTTTTATGATGGCACAACGTTCCACCGTGTAATCATGGATTTTATGGTTCAGGGTGGCGATCCATCGGGCAGCGGCCGTGGTGGACCAGGCTATCGGTTTAAAGATGAGTTTGTTCCAACCCTGCGCTTTACCAAACGTGGCCTGTTGGCTATGGCTAATGCAGGACCCGGAACCAACGGTAGTCAGTTCTTTATCACCCACGTTCCAACCCCTCATCTAAATAATCGTCACACCATCTTTGGTGAAATGATCGATGGAGAGGAAGCGTTCGCATCGATTGAAGAGCGTGACCCGATGCGTTCAGCATCACCTGGCGACACAATTATCCGGGTTGATATCGTAGAAAAATAGCAATAGCTGTTGCAACAAAAAAAGCCCGGCCGAAAATTAAATTCGGCCGGGCTTTTTTTGTTTACCCTGTAATTTCCCCAATCGATTTATAAATGCCCTGCAGTTGCCGGTACATTTTTTTATAAACCTTCTGATAAAGTTGATCATACACCTGATGATTTTTGACATCGGGTTCAAACGTTCGCCCCGGCCGGGTCATCCCCTTAACCGCTGACTCAAAATCCGGATACAAATTGCACCCAACCGCCCCTACAATCGCAGCCCCCAAAGCGGTTGTCTCGGTTAGATGCGGCCGCACCGCAGGCAGGCCAAACACATCTGCCCCGATTTGCATCGCACTGTCGCTTTGAGAGCCTCCGCCCGAGATCAGCAGCGATTCTATTTTTTGCCCACTCCGCTTTTCAATCCGCTCACCCCCTTCTCGCAACGCATACACCAATCCTTCTAAAAGTGCCCGATACATGTGCGCACGCGTGTGGCTATCGTTCCAGCCGATCAACCCACCTCGGGCTTCTGGCCCCGGTACTTTTAAGCCTGGAGCCCAATATGGCTGCAACACCAGCCCGTCCGATCCGGCTGGGATCTCTTTGATCATCTCGTCAAACAACGCTTCAACCGGCTTCTTCTTTTCAGCCGCCAGCTCCTTTTCTAAATGAGCAAATTCATTTTTAAACCAGCTAACCATCCAAAAACCACGATACACCCCGACTTCAAGGCTGTAATGCTGTGGCACCGCGGCCGGATAAGGGGGGACCAGCCTAATCGGCTCGATATATTTTGAATGGGTGGTATTGATGGTTGCTGTCGTGCCAAAGCTTAAGCTGGCGACCTCCGGCGTTAAAGCGCCACTACCCAGTGACTCACACGCTTTATCAGCCGCCGCCGCAATCAGGGGCAATCCGGCCGGGATACCGGTGTGCTCAGCAGCTATTTGAGTAATCTGCCCCAGACTATCCCCGGGTGAAACAAGGTCAACCATCTGCGATCGTTTTAAATCAGCCAAGATTTGCCATTTCCAATCTCGTGGGCGGCACCATTCAAAGCGACGATAATCAAACGGAATATAGCCAACTTGACAAGCGGTTGAGTCGACAAAACGGCCGACAAGCTTGTGGGTTAAAAATCCTGATAACAGCAGGAACTTATGGGTGTTCTCTAAAATCTGCGGTTCATGGTTTGCGATCCATACCGCTTCAGCTTCGGCCGTAAAGTAGTCAATCGTGTCAGTTAGCCCGGTTAACGCAAACGCGGTCCGCCATTTTAGACTCAAATCCGGCTTAACCCCTTCGGTGCGTCGTTTATCCATCCATGTCATTGCCGGCCGCAGCGGTTCCCCAGCTCCGTCAACATTGACCACAGTCCCCCGCTGTGTGGTTAGGGCAACGGCCGCCACTCTCCCCTTATCAGATTGATTCGTCTCCCACAGTTTGAGGCAGGCGGCCCCCAGCATTTGCCAAAAATAGTTGGGATCTTGCTCAACCCATCCTGAATTAGAGCGTTGATACGGCTTAAAATGCAGCTGACTTTTACCAACAATCGATCCTTTTAAGTCGATCAGTATCGCCCTGATACTTTGGGTTCCAACATCGATGGCTAAAATCAGGTGACTTTTTTCTGGCATCTGCGTAGTGTATGACAATATCTACGAGTTTAAAAACAATAGATTAAGTACTGACTGACTATTAGGAGATGGGCGTAGTAAGACTCATCGTAAGATGGCAACATCATTCTTTTTATGGATGAAGGGATGACTGTGATGGAACGTGTGTGATTCAGGTTAATTTCCAATTTCATTCGACCCTTTCCCCGGTAGCTACACCATTAAAGGAAGCTTTTCTAATAAGCATACCAAGGAAAATCGAAGCAGAGCTTACATCTGAAATATATTTATGTCTCGCATCATTTCTGGCTATCAGCAGGTTACAGGCTCGTCTAACACATATTTTGACCGCTCCGCGGTTCATGAACTCCAGCGGCCGAACGGCGACATCCTCTCCATTGGGATTGTTGCTGATGGAGGGCAACTTGGGAGCTTGGGCCATCTGGCCTCACAAACGGCCGTTGACAGCTTTGTCGCACACCTTTCCTACTCTGAAGCTGAATCGATCCCCAAACTATTAAATGGTGCCATGCAAGCTGCTAACAAAGCGGTTTTAGCCTGCCTTGACGATCAAGAATCACTATCTGCAGGCTGCTCTTTGGCAGCCGCCGTGATCGTCAATGAAAAACAGTTGCACATCGCTCACATCGGTAACTGCCGCGTTCATTTCCTTAGAAAGCAAAATTTAACCCAGCTCAACACCATCCACACAGCTAATAGCTTGGCCACGCTAAATCAAAGCGGGCATTCAGATTCAAATAGCTGGTTTTTGGGTACACACGATTCGATCTCGGCCGACATCGGCTTTTACATCGACCATGATCGAAACGAAGAAAACGCCTTTGCAAATGCACAGAAACGTGGCGAAATGGGGCTCCCGTTGCGAGATGGGGATTCGATTTTAATCAGCTCTGATGGGGCCTTTGCTTCAGATACGGCCAGCGCCAACGATTACATTCAACAGCAGGAAATCGTACAGGTTCTAAATGCGCAAGAGGGAAATAGGGCCGCTCGGGGTCTCATCTCGTTCGCATTGGGGCGAGAGGTTGAAGACAATGTAACCGTCGCACTTTTACAGATGCCAGACCCAACCCGTGCGGCGGCCGCAGTTGCCCCGGCTCCTAAAAGCAGCTCCATATCGCTTATGATTGGCGGGCTAATTGCACTGATGTTTATCTTGTGTGGGGCGGGATTATGGTTTTTGCAATCTCCTAACGGCGAAGTGCCGGCCGTTTCTGCAAGTGAAAATCAAGCACAAGCTGCCCAACCTATTGAAGATAATGGGCAAATCCCCATCAACTTATCAACAAATGATGAGCCGGAAGAAGACTTTGGCGTTTATGCGACCCAAACTGTCAATGCGATCATCGCAGCCACCGAAACTGCCCGGCCGACAGCAACCCCTCTGCCAACAAACACCCCACGCCCCACCTTACAACCAGGTCAAATCGGAGTTTATCGTTTTGTAAACCAGCCAGACTTTGACCAGATTTATGAAGACGATACTGTCATTGCGGCCTCTCGAACAGAGATTCAGGTTAACCATGAGGGGATTGAAGCTGAAGATGCAAGCATTTACGCTATCGCTGGCAGCGAGATTCAGTTTAAGCAGGTTGATACGAAAGTTGAATTTAGGCAGTTTGCAGAAAGCGACACGTTCTCCCATACCGGATTTTACGAAAAGGGGATCGAGGTCGAAGTTCGAGCCAGTGACGGGGACTTTTCATTCCGCGCGGAAAATGCTTGTTTGGCCGTTCGTTATTCTGAAGTGGAAGAAACTTTAGAAGCATTCTGTTTTAGCGGCACTTGCCACTATCAAATCAATCGGAACGAGGAAGTTGAATTGCGCCCCGGCCGACAAGTTGTTCTTGACCCGGCCGACTTTTCGATCGAGCCAACCCTCCGTTTTATCTCACAAAGAAATGCTTTGTTTTACAAAGAGCTTGCCAGCAGTTTTGATGAGGGTGGGAAAAAAGATGCGAATCGGTGCTTAGGGCAGTTTTTGCCTCCACCACCAACTGCGACCCCAACAGCTACGATTTTTGTCCCCAGCCCTACCGCCACAGCCACAAAAAACAGTACTCAGGCTGATGGGGGCAACCCAACCGCAGTTGCGACCTCAATCAAACCGGTCGTTGTCAACGCAACTTCAACGCCCGTTCCAACCTTAACAGAAAGTCCTGATATTCCGGCCGGCAACACGCCAACGGCAACGGTTGAACCGAATAACACCGCCACAAAACCGGCAACATCCACGCCTGTTACACCTGTTCCAACCGCCACAAAAACAGCGACCAAGTCTGCCACCAACACCCCTAACCCAAGTAAAACACCGACCCCATTTGTTACAAACACATCAACTCCAGCAGCGACAAAAACCGCCACCACACTTCCAAGCAAAACTCCGACTCTAATTCCTAGCAACACAGCGACTTTGGCTGCAACAAGCACTTCGACCACTGCGCCAAGCGCAACGGTAGAACCAACTCAAACACCAGCGCCGACTCAAATGCAAGAACCAACCCAAACACCGGAACCGACCAAGGTAACAAAACCAACCAAAACGCCTAAGCCCACAAAAACACCAAAACCAACAAAGACTCCAAAGCCAACTAAAGTTCCGAAACCGACAGATACACTGGTCCCCACAGCTACATTCACCCCTGAAACGCCAACGGAGACGTTTACCCCCGTTGCAACTGCCACATCTATTCCACCTACAGCTACCAATACGGCCGAACCACCACCAACGCTAGAAGTGCCAACAGAAACCCCCGTACCCCCCACAGCCACAAGCGAGCCCTTACCAACGCTTGAACCAACCAAGCCGCCAGAACCAACAGTGGCGTCCCCCCCAACTGACCCTGAGCCTACGGAAGTTCCAGATCCTGAGTTAACGCCAGAGACTTAAAAACAAAATCACCTCTTACATGCACAACTGCTGAATCATTGATCGGTAAACGGTTACCGCTTGTTCCAGCTCAGAAAGTGGGATGTGCTCTTCAATCGTGTGGGCAACACCGATACTTCCGGGGCCTAACACAACCATCTGTGGAATCATGTTTTTCAGATAAATCCCATCTGTTCCATACGAGACGGTTTCAGGCTTGCGGCCGTCCAGCGCAGCCACGGCCGCCCCAACCAATGGTGAGTCGGTTGAAACATACAGCGGGTCAGCCATACGCCCATTAAATTCAAGCTCATACTTTTCGGCCGCTTTACAGATTAGGTCAAGCAATTCCTCATTGGCCGCTTTGGGCATCGTGCGGAACCCAACCCGGCACACCGCTTTAGGGGCGGTGACATTACCGGCCGTATCAAAATCCGACATCACCATATTAAATCCATTTGTGGGCGGATCAAACTCATCATCCTGATAGATCGGGTCACGCATCGACAAATCTCGCAGATCAGCCATCTCTGCCATAAACCGGGCTAATTTAAAGTTGGCCGATATCCCTTTATCCGTACTCGAATGGGCCGCTACCCCATGAGACGTGACTGTTGCCCCGGCTCCACCTTTGTGGGCATACACCGGAATCATTTCTGTTGGTTCAGCGATCACGCCGTACATCGGCCGGTCCTTTTTCAACATTTCAGATTTCTCAGTTACATGTTTCGCACCCAGCAGCCCGATCTCTTCATCGGCCGTTATCAAAATATAAATCGGCTTCTTTAATTTTTTGGGATCGATTTGACTAGCCGCCACAATCGTAGCTGCCAATGGCCCCTTCATATCGCAACTGCCTCTGCCGTACAGCTTGCTATCTTTTATTTCTGGCTCAAAAGCGGGCCAATCAACCTCTTGGCCCGGCACCGTGTCTGAATGGGAGCAAAAAGCAAGCCCGCCGGTTCCAGCCCCGAGACGGCCGATCACATTTACTTTTAGCTCCCCATTGGGATCAGTGTATTCAAGCCGTTCAATTTCACACCCCATCTCTTCAAGAATTGCTTGCAAATAGTCAGAAATTGGGCCATTGGAATCTTGGCTAACAGATCGCATTTCGATCAGGGTTTTTGTCAGTTCAATTACATTTAAATTCATAGTAAAGTTCTTAAAAGTGATCCTCTAAACGCAGAAACAACGCACAAACATAGTCACATAGGGTAATCGTGCCAATCATTTTCTTCCCTCTTAAGCTTAGCCAATGATTCAAATCCTGCACTCTTTAGAAGGAGAAAAGAGGTGAATACACTAATCCGACTAAAACTTCGAAATACTTTCTAGCGTAAAGCATATGATTTTACTGATTTCTGGAAAGCGAGGAATAAAATGTCTAGCGGATCATCGAGGGCAGTCATTGCCAACAAAATGTTTGAACTAAAATCCACCATCAAACAGCGTTTCAAAGAAATTGTTGCAACAAAGCAGCTGACTGAAGAACAAAAAGCGATCTACAACCAAGCTGTTGAGCTGTATGAAAAAAAGAAATATTCAGCCGCAAATGCAAAGTTAGACAGCTTGGAACAATCGTCGGCCGAATAATCCTTTTTTCCTGTTATAAAAGCCAAATAACCTACGAAAGCCCTGCTTGTAAGCTACCCCTATTAATACCTAATAAACCGATTTTGACGAAATAAAACCCCTGATATACTCAGCCAAGTTAAAAACCAATTCGTAGTAAACGGAGTGACGATGGCAACAGTACAGGAAATCTCGAGCAAGATTGTCGAGAACATTGAAAAAGTAATTGTGGGCAAGCGTGAAGCGGTTGAATTAACCGTTTTGGGCCTACTGTGTCAAGGTCATATTCTGATCGAAGACGTGCCAGGTGTGGGGAAAACGATTTTAGCCCGCTCGCTAGCAAAATCAGTTGGCTGTGATTTCCGCCGCATCCAATTTACGCCAGACATGTTGCCTACAGACGTAACCGGCGTTTCGGTATTTAATCAAAAATCACTTGAATTTGAATTCCGGCCGGGGCCGATTTTTGCGCAAATTGTACTTACCGACGAAATCAATCGAGCCACCCCAAAAACCCAATCAGCCTTGCTCGAAGCGATGGAAGAACGGCAAGTGACCGTTGAGGGAACAACCCATCCCTTAAAACCCCCGTTTATGGTGGTAGCCACCCAAAACCCGATTGAATACGAAGGGACCTTCCCGCTGCCAGAAGCGCAGCTGGACCGGTTCATGCTTCGTATCCGACTAGGGTATCCTGAACGAGATCAGGAATTGGCCGTACTCGACCGTCAAGAAAAAGTTCACCCGATCACAACTTTAGAGCAAGTTGTTTCTCTAGAGGAATTGACCGCCACGCAAACCGCGATAAAAGACATTCATATCAACGAAGGCATTCGGGGATACATCGTTGATCTTGTGCGCGAAACACGGGTAAACAACGATGTGTATTTAGGCTCAAGCTCACGTGGGGCACTGGCACTATTCAGACTATGCCAAGCTTGGGCAGCTATGTCCGGCCGGGATTTTGTAACCCCAGACGATGTTAAAAAGCTAGCAGGCCCTGCATTGGCCCACAGGATTATTGTTGGCCCTGCCGCCCGTATCCGGGACATCACAACCGATGATGTCATCGACCGAGTCCTGAAAAGCGTAGCTGTTCCCGTTTAATTGTCGCGACCTGCGATTCTAATCACGATCCCATGACCCGAAGAAACGCCGTACTTGTTCTAATGGCTCTATCGCTTTTTGCGGGGCTGTATACCGGCTGGCCATTTTTCTACACCTTTACCTACATGCTCGCATTGGTTTTGCTGGTTTCTTTTGGATGGGTATGGGCATCACTCAGGTATATCAGTTTTTCTCGGTCAACCCGCACACGCCGAACCCAAGTCGGCCGCCCTTTGGAAGAACGCTTCCGCATCAAAAACACCTCCATCATCCCTAAATTACCGCTAGAAGTGCTTGATCACTCAGATGTGCCGGCTCACCAAGCGAGCCATGTGGTCAGCGGATTATGGGGGAATCAAGGAACTCAATGGCGGGTTCAAACCATTTGCAGACAGCGAGGGCGCTATCGTCTTGGCCCGATGATGCTGCGCACCAGCGATCCGTTTGGCTTTTTTACGCTTGAAAAAGCGGTAGAAGCGACCGCGCCCGTTGTTATTTTCCCGCTCAGCGTGCCGCTAAAAAGCTTTGTGCTTCCGGCCGGAGTTCTGTCTGGAGGAGATGCCCTACGGCGCAAAACCCACTTTGTGACCACCAACGCGGCCGGTGTGCGTGATTACGCCCCCGGGGATAGCTTTAATCGGATCCATTGGAAAAGCTCGGCACGACGAAACCGACTCATCGTAAAAGAATTTGAGTTAGACCCACTGGCTGACATTTGGATCGTGCCAGACATGTCGGTTTTTGATCAGGCTGTCGCTGAAGACGTTGTCAGCGGGATTTCGGCCAATCGACTCGATGCCTTAAAAATGCTGGAGCTTTCAAAATTCGAGCTACCTGCCACGACCGAAGAATATATCGTGACCGTTGCAGCATCGCTGTCTCAATTTTTCCTCAAAAGCAATCGCTCCGTTGGCATGATGGCTTATGGCCACACAAACGAAATTGTGCAACCGGATCGTGGTATCCGACAAGAAACAAAAATCTTCGAGACCCTTTCGGTCTTACGGGCAGAAGGAGCCATGGCTCCCGAGCATATGCTGCTGTCAGAATCTCGTGTCTTTCCACGCGGTTCAACGGTGATTGTGATTACCCCCACAACCCGGCCGGAATGGCCCGAGGCTGCGCGCCAACTGCGCCAACGTGGATTACGTGTTGTAACTGTGCTTGTTAACCCGGCCAGCTTTGGAGCCCGACGGTCAAACGAAGCCCTCGTCACCGAGTTACAAGGCAGAGAAATGGGCGTCGTATTGATCAACGAAGGGGATAACATCACCGAGGTTCTGTCGATCCGCTAAAAATTCGGCTCAAAACGTTTTGATTGCGCTCCTACACGCTTTTTTCACCATTAAATTTATCAGCTTACTGGGTATTAAAGGCCTATATTCAACCCCGCTGGGATTGTTATATACTCACCCTCATTAATTCGAAAAACTATACACATGGGGTGTGAAAACTATGCATAACAGTGACCACTTGGTAACCAAACGTCTAAATCCAGATACCGTAGATAACGGATTTCTAGAAATCATTGACACCATGTCAAAGATTACCGATATATCAAATTTATTTGAGTTTGTTTTGGATCAGGCCATCTTTATTCTAGATGCTGAAAATGGCTGTATCGTTAAGCTAAAACAGGATGGCACATTTGGGTTTCCGGCCGTTCGACACCATTGGGGCGGCTACTACAATCCCGAAGAGGATCCGATCAGCACAACGGTTCTTACCACGATTATCATGAACCGAGTTCCAATTTTGACATCAGATGCGATGGCGGACCCTCGTTTTTCAGCATCCCAATCGATCGTGGCTCGCAGCTTACGCTCGATTTTAAGCGCCCCTTTAATTGTTGATAACAAATTGATCGGTGCAATCTATCTTGAAAATCGCTCGAAAAAAGGGAGATTTTCAATGAATGATTTAGACACCCTAGACAATTTTAGCCGTCATGCAGCTCGGGCTTTAAACAATCTCGCGCCCCAATAAATTTAACAGGCCAAGATAAGTTTACTCGGGCCACCGGATCGTTGCAGATTGTCCAGTTATCACATCCCAAATGTCCCCCATCGTGTCAGCCAACGCCACCGGCCGCTTAAGCCGGTTGGCGCAGTCTTGCGGTGACAGGTCATCAAGCGATACGGTATCTGGATGGTCAAAAATGATTCGCGGGAGCACGACAACATCGCCTAATTCAACCGATCCCAACTGAATCAAAACATCTTCCCCCATCAGCAAACCGGCCGCTGTAATCCCCTCACCCAGCCTAATATTTTTCATCACCCGCAATTCAGTTTCAATGCCGGTTAAATCTGAAAATTCCGTTAGTGCCGCCTGCAAGGTCTCCGCGAACAACGCCCCGGTCGCTAGGGTTAGCTTCCGGCCGTCGCAGGGCCATTTATCAGGATGGCTTGCTTTCCATTCAGCGATCTCAGTTTTGACCCCAGCCCACTCATCCAAAAAGCCACGCACCATGCCCAAACCGTTTTCGTGCAGCGCCTGGTCATCATACGCTTCCAACGGTGGCACATCTTGGCCAGAAACCAAATACCACTCATCGGTGGGATACAGGAAGCGCACGCCAAATTTTTCAAGATAAGTCGCCTGTAGCTCATGCACATAGTCGAGCGTGTCAGACGCTTCTTGGGTCGTGTGCCCGCGCATTTTATATTTGTGGTGACTGGTTAGCCCGACCGGCACCACGCTAACAGATTGCACGGCCGGCCACATATCGGCCAGTTCTCGGATCGACCGTTCGAGCCATTCCCCGTCATTAAACTCTGGCACAATCACAAGCTGGGTATGGATTTGAACCCCCCAATCTGCCAATTTTTTTAGCTGCGGCAAAATATCAGGTGCGGTTGCATTACGCAAAAATTCCCGCCGTTTCTCCCAATCGGTCACATGCACGCTCACGTACAAGGGAGAAAGCCCCATATTTTCGATCCGCCACCAATCGTGTTCGCTTAAATTCGTCAGGGTAACAAAATGGCCAAACAAAAACGAATAGCGATAATCATCATCTTTGATGTAAAGGGTGCGGCGGAACTTTGGCCCCATCTGGAGCACAAAACAGAACTCACACAGGTTATTACAGCGGCGAATGTCTGTATCAAATGTTGGATGAGAGAAGTGCAGTCCCAATTCTTCCCCATAATCCCGGCCGATCTCAAACGTAATCAGCTCTTCTCCCCGACGAATTAGCAGATCAAACTCTTCTTCGGCCGTATAAAACTGCACGTCAATAATATCTTCAACCGGCGTGTCGTTAACAGCCAGCAATCGATCGCCGGGCAAGATACCGGCCGCTTCAGCCGCACTACCCGGTTCAATCGCCACAATCTCCCCAGATGTGATCGTATCCAGCTGTTCTATGTCGAGTTCTTCAAATATAGCCATAAGAGGTGGCAAGGATAGATGATAAAGGCAAAAGGCGGAAATTTTATCCTTTATCTCTTACCCTTTGTCTTTTTGGATGTCTGTCAAAAACGGATTGGTGGCCGCCAGCAGATCGGCCGTTGCTAATTCAATGCCGAACATATGGTCACCCGTGCTGGTATTAAACCGCTCAAGGGATTGAATGCGTTCATCAATCACCAGCGGAATGCCGTCTGGTAAATCAAACGGGGAAACCGCCCCCTTGATGTATCCGGTTTGCTCGGCTATTTCCTCGGCCGAGGCGAACTGCAAGCGTCGAAATCGGCCGTCTGGGAAAAACGCGCGCACTTTCTTGGGGTCCAGCTGACAATAGCCCAGCACGCAAGCCATCACATAGTTATGGCTTTTGTCACGCAGCAAAATCGATTTAAGCATTTCGTCTGGGATTACTCCGCGCTGAGCAGCGGCCGCTTCCATGGTGAAAACCGGTTCGGTATGGGGCAGAAGCTTATAGCTTACCCCCTTATCATCAAGATATTTAGTGACTTTTGAATCCATAAACGCTGAAGCTTGATGATTTACAGAGAAAGAATGTAGCCGATCTTCGGGTCAACTTTCCCCATTACCATGTCGGTCCAAAGCTGCTGGATGTCGGCCGGGTCAGACTGCTCAGAAATTTCGATTTGGCTGCTCGCAAATTGGATAAATGAAGTCAAATCAGTCCCCACACGGCGCATGAATTCGCCACCGCCCCATTCTTTCATCCGTTTTTGCGCCTGCGACGGAGCAAAGAACATTTCGGCTTGGGCACCGGGCAACCCTTTTGCGGAGCCTTGCTGGGTCCAATCAGTGACTCCAATCACAATGTCTCGCACCATGTTTTCTCCATAATGATTATGGATTGCAGCCCGAAGTTTGGCGTTGCCTGAGAAGTCAGCATACACGGCCGGCCCGTCTTGACCAGGCAGTTGATCAACCTGATCATAAGTTAAAACTTTGTCGTACAGCCCCAGCCCGGTCACGTAGTCAACATTCCCGGCCGAGGTCAGCCCCACAACCGTGTAGTTGCCCCGTTCAGCTTTGTTTTTTGCCAAGCAAAAGGCGGTCCCATATCCTGTTTTGCTCGATGCGCTCGACACAACCACTGTCTGAGCCGTTGGTGTGCTGTCCCAAATATAGTCGTCTAGCAGAAACGAAGTCGTAAACATCGGCCGGAGCAGAGAAACAAGGTCTTCAAAAGCGGGTTCAAATCCGGACGATGCGGCCGTGCGTGTGTACTGGTTGTAAATCGCATTGAGCGATTGGCGATGCTCAGCCCCATCAAATAACCCCTGAGGAGTCACTTTGGCCGCATCTATCACCAGGTGGCTCCCAAAAGGCCAGTAGCCATATAGCCGTTCCCCTACCGGTACATCAGCATGGTTCGATTGCACCACGTCAGCGAACCCCCACATCGGCACGATGCCCCAACCCTGATCATCGGTGGGGAAAAATTGCCAATAGTTGAGCATATTGCCGGTAACCGCATAGGTCACGTTATTGGCCGTGAGCGCCACCCGATCCACTTTGCACAAAATCTGACCATCGCCCAAATTTTCAGAGATGGTTTGTTTGCCAGTGGTGATTTCACCGATTTGATTTTTATTTACTACATATTGCATCGTCATTTTTTCCCTTAAACAAAGCCCACTCAACTAGATTCTGTTGACATTCTGCTAAAAACAAAATCGCTTAACGCTTTGGCCGCAGATGCAAACAGATTTGCGCGGATAATTTTTTGATATCCGTTTATATCCGCCGAATTCGCGGCTGAAAGCGAAATGTCAACACAGCCTAGGATCGTTAATCCAATTTCGTCAATTGACAATGAATCATATCATTTTGCACCCGAACATCGTAACTAGACCAATGAAGTTTGACATACGCTGTTACTTCGGCCAGCGTGGGGTAATCTCCGGCCGGGATAAAGTTGCGTGCGTCATCTATCAAAATAATATGCCCTGTGCTTTCTGAGCAATGGTCAAATATCGCTTCAAGCTCTGCCAGAACCGGACAGACACCGGCCCCGATGACACCCCCGCTCATGTAGTGCGCATCCAGCCAAAACAGAGTTGGTGATTCATTGTTTTCCAAAATTAGGTTCAAGATTTCAGGCGAATGGCCCTGCCACAGCCGGATATGTTCAAATCGGGCCAACCGTTTTTTGGCCGCCAAAAAGAGCTCAAAATCAAGCTCGGCCGAATGCAGAGTTTCAAAATGGTTCCGCAGCTGCCACAGCGTATCCGCCTTCCATGTTCCGGTCTCTACAAATTTTGTTAGATGGGGATTCTCGGCCGCCAATTGCTTGAGGTAGTCGTGCTTAAAATAGGCCGGAGGCGGGTTTGGGCGACCTACCTTCTCCCATCTGTCTAAAATTTGCCGTTTGCGAATTGGATATGCGAGCGGATAGAGCCAGTTACGCATGTACAGATCAACCTTTCGCCGCTTTGTTTCGCCGCCAGTCAAACCAAATCCATACCAACATACCCAATACTAGGGTGTGCTCAAATATCGTAAATTGGCGGCCGTAACGGGCCGGGTCCCAATAGCTTATAGGGCTGTAGTAGCGAAAATCAAAGTTAAACGGAAACAAAAGGAGCGGCCCGTCGTCATAATGCAGCGGGATATCGATCAACGTATGGAGCAGACAGGCACAGGCAAACCAAAAGAGAGCCGCCCCCCATTTTTTCCCATTTTTCCAAGCAAAGTAGCCGATTAAGAGATAACAAATGACTGGAATAGGGCCATGAAACAGGTTGTGGGCCGCTTTAACCCACGGAGATTGAAAAAACCACGTCTCAAACAGCTGCTGTGTAAATGATAATGTTTCTTCATCCGCAAAATTGCCCTGAATCAAATCAGTTGCAATTGTGACGATGGCGATTGCGGTCAACGGCACGTCAGGCATCACAGAGCCAAGGAGCAGGGCTCTTGACCGAAGGGGCGGCAGAAACTCCTCGTTTACAGGATTCCGCTTCATCAACCGATTGCCGATCGCCGTCATAATAAAATGTGAGTATGTCTGCATCAGGTGATTATCAAATATTTTCCGAAATCAGGCCATCTAATTCGTGGCCCGTTCATCATTACTCATTTAAAATTCTAACTGTACCTATTCAGCTACACGTTTGTTAAAGCGAATTTTGGCATCCGCTGAATAACTACCACGAGTTAATCTAAGTTGGAGGTCCCCCACCCTATGGACACAAACACAATAGCCAGTCATCAATTTGATGATGACACACTCACCATAAATTGGACAGATGGCCACACGAGTCAGTTCCATCACATTTGGCTGCGTGACAATGCGCCGGACAATCGCCATGCGAACGGACAAAAGCTAGTTGAAACGGCCAATATCCCATTTGATAGCAAACCAAGCACCGTTAGCATCAACGGGACGGTTGACCTAACTTGGGCTGATGATGGCTCAACGAGCCGTTTTGACCCAGCATGGCTGCGCCACAATGCGTATGAACAGTCTGAAGTTGGCAAACGGAGACAAACGATCCAAACGTGGAAAGCGGCCGACATGCAAACCCTAATCTTTCATGATTATGCAAACATGGCGGCTGATGATGTCGCACTGCGGCCGATGCTCCAAAGCGTTCGTGATCACGGCTTTGCCCTCATCACCAATGTCCCCACCGAGCTTAAATCTCTCTTCAAAATCATTGATCTATTTGGATATGTGCGTGAAACCAACTACGGCACGCTGTTCGACGTTCAGGTTGAACCAAATCCAACTAATTTAGCGTTTACCAGCTTGACCCTAACCGGCCACACCGATAACCCATATCGGCATCCAGTGCCCGGGTTGCAGCTGCTACACGTGCTCAACAACAACGTCAGCGGTGGCGACAGCACGTTGGCAGATGGGTGGGCCGCTGCCGAAGCGCTGCGCGAACGTGACCCGGCCGCGTTTGAGCTTTTAAGCACAACGCCGGTTACCTTTAAGTTTAAAAGTGATGATGCTCATCTGGAGCACGAAGCCTCGATTATTGAAACAAACAAATGGGGCGAAGTCAGAAGCATCCGCATTAACAATCGCTCAATGCAGGCGTTTTACACCGCTCCCGATAAGATGAAAGGGTTCTACAAAGCGTATCAGACCTTTGCCCACATGCTCGAAGCTAATGAGTTTAAGATCACGTTTAAACTTGATGGTGGGCAGGCGATGCTGTTTGACAATCAGCGAATTTTACACGGCCGGATCGGCTACGAAAGCGGCGGCAAACGCCATCTTCAAGGCTGTTACGCGGATATGGATAGTTTGTTGAGTAAGTTGGAAGTTTTAAGTAGAAAATAAGTTTGCGGGTAGGCGGGTCAGCGAGTTTGCGGGTTTCGGCCAGCACACACTTGCACACTCGCCCCTCGCCCCACATAAAATGAACATAGTAGACGAAATAATCACCGCCTTTAACGAAAAAGGGGACATGGAATATGGGGAACGGGTCAACATGCGTGACCACATGCTGCAATCGGCCGTATTTGCCGAGCGAGACGGCGCGAGCGACTTAGTCATTGCGGCCGCGCTTTTGCACGACTACGGTCATTTTGTACACGATCTGGGGGAAGATATTGCGGATCACGGCATCGACGGCAAGCACGAAGAGGTTGGAGCTGACTATCTCGAGCAATTTTTCCCACCTGAAGTAATCGAACCGATGCGGTTGCACGTAGCAGCCAAACGGTATTTGTGCGCAACCGATGCGGAATATTTTGCCACCGTCTCACCCGCCTCGCTCCAAAGCCTTGAGTTGCAAGGTGGCCCCTACACCCCAGAAGAAGTAGCTGAGTTCGAGAAAAATCCACATTTCAAGCTAGCCATCCAAGTGCGCCGCTACGATGAGGCAGGCAAAGAAGAAAACATGGAGACGCCGACAATTGAAGAATATCGGCCGATTATCGAGAAGGCGCTGAAGAAAGGATAAAAGGGAAAGGATGAGGGATAAAGGAAGAGCACGTTCTAAACTTTAGCCTTGATCCTTTAAAATTTATCCCTGCACACTATGCCACTACTCACCACAACACTCGGCTCATTTCCCAAACCCGATTACGTTCCTACCCCTGACTGGTTTCGGGGCGGGATGGAATCTCCCACAAGCGCTTATTCAGCCTATCTCAAAAATCTGCCAGATGGCATTGATGAGATTCATGACCGAGCCACTCGGGAAGTGGTCCAGCTACAGGTTGAGCTTGGCATCGATATTCCGGCCGATGGGGAAATGCGGCGCGAAGATTACATCAACTATCAGTGCCGCAATTTTGAAGGCTTTGATTTTGATACGCTAACCCATCAGGTGTTGCGTAACGGAGCTTGGGAAGCAGATGTCGCTACTGTGCGGGGCCCCATCCGTTCAAAAACGCCAAAACTTCCGGCCGACTACAAAGTGGCTCAGGCGGCGACAACCCATCCTGTAAAAATCACCCTACCCGGGCCGCTGACGATTACCGGCAGCACGGCCGATGATTTTTACCACGATCGTGCTGCGCTAGGCTGGGATTTAGCCGTTGCGCTTAATCAGGAAATTCTCGCCCTTGCGGATGCAGGCTGCACCTGGGTTCAAGTAGACGAACCGGTTTTTGCCCGCAATCCCGACTTGGCCCTTGAGTATGGGTTCCGCAATCTAGAACGTTGCTTTAAAGATGTTCCGGCCCACGTCAACAAGGTGGTTCACATGTGCTGCGGCTACCCGATGCATTTAGACCAGAATGACTATGAGAAGGCTGATCGTAATGTCTATTTTGACTTAGCCCAAGCGATAGATGATTCTGCAATCGACGCCATCTCGCTTGAAGATGCCCACGCAAATAACGACTTGAGTTTGCTAGAAAGATTCAGTAATAACAAAGTTGTGTGGGGATCAGTTGCCATCGCCAAATCTGAAATCGAGCCTGTAGCAACGATCAAAGAACGACTCAAACAGGTTCTTAATCACATCGATGCTGAGCGGCTGATTGTGGCGCCCGATTGCGGATTGGGATTTTTGACGCAAGAGATGGTGAAGGCCAAGTTAGGCAACATGGTAGAGGCTGCTCACAGTTTTTAGGCTAGTACTAGCACGGTAAATTTATGAAATTTCGCCTCTTTGTTCTTTTCTCATTGATTAGTTTCTCTGCTTGTACGCCCCAAAGTGGTGAGTTGGAGCTTGCCGAAGCGGTTCCAACCGTTGCCTCGGCCGCTCAAGCTGCCTTGCCCTCCCCCACATCAAGCACGGCCGAAGGGTATGTTCCACCCCCAACACCTACCCCTCGGCCAACACAAGATCCTGAAGAAGCTGAGATCGAATCCCAGGTTGAGCATGTCGAAGTTATTTCTAATGATGCTTACCCATCCCCTACCAGCTTGAGAAATTTGAACAAAGACAAATATCGTGATGATACAAACAGCTACGAGTTGACGGTGCCAGATGGTTGGCATCTAACACCAGGTGGGATTACGGTCATCACAAATTACACAGAAGGGGATGTGCTATCCGGCCGGATGAAGCCGTCTGAGCTGATCAAAATCCAAATAGCGGTTACCCAGTTCCCGGCCGGCACATTTCGAGAATGGGTCGATGAGCAGATTGAGCAAGCGCAAGAGCCGCCATTTGGACAGCCGGTGATCGATATTGCCGAAATGGAGTTCAAAAAGAGGTTTGGGGTCTCATACATTATCGGGAATCCTAATTTTGTGCCGGAAGATCCGGCCGAGGGTGAGCGTGCCAGTCTAGACGGGGGCTGCGGATCATTCAGAGTCTCGCACGTGATGCTAACCCAATCTACAGCCGTCTCACTAAGCCTGTGTAATTATTCAGCAGTCAACAATCCTGATGTGCGCGCCATTAATGAATCGATCCAGTTTTTGAAATAAAAAATGGGAACTCTAACGAGTTCCCATCATGATAAATGCTGAATAAATTGTTGCTACGGCAACATCCCATTCTCTTGTCCGATTTGCTTGGCCAGTTCATTGAACTTATCCGGTTCCTCAAACAAAGGAGAGTGCGCCGATTCTTCAAACCAGATCAATTCTTTATGCGGTGCATCAATCGTTTCAAAATACTCAGCGCTCAAATCGGGTGAGATGAGACGGTCGTAACGGCCGTTTATAAAATAGATCGGTGTTTCAAACGTTTGATGCTGTTCTCTTGCATCATAAGCTTGCTGTTCATCCCAAAGCGTTTCGCTTGAGAACCGGTTGCCTTGGAAAAACGATCTCAAGTCTGTCCAGCCAAACTCAGATGTCGCTAAGGCGGTCCGCAACAGGGCCAAGTCTGATTGATGCTCGTACAAGCCACCGCCTAAAACGTTTACCCAGCGCCGTTGAGTGTAAAATTCTTCAATCGTGTACGCAGGTCGGCCGATCTCTTCTAAATCGCTGATGGCGTTTTCATTTCCGGCCGCACGTGCCTCGGCCAAGGCCCATTCATAGCCGATTTCATCACTAGCCATCTGCCCTGTTGTTTGGCTAATGGCGATATAAGCGGCAACCGTTTCCGGCCGTTGAGCCGCATATTCTAAGCCGATAATTGTTCCCCATGAGTGAGCGGCCAACAATACTTGATCTTGACCAAACTCTGCCAGTAACTGATCGATTAGATCACCCAAGTCGGCCGTAAGTTGATCAATCGTCATGTCGGCCGGGTCCAAACTCTCATCATAGCTTTTCGATGTACCGCGCTGATCCCAATAAGCAACAATAAAATCGTTTTCCAAATCGCTGTTGTAGGTTCGCAAAAACGGGGTAGCGGTTGCGCCTGGTCCGCCATGAACAAAAACAAGCAGTGGAGCGGTTCTGTCTCGGCCGCGCAAATAAACAGTTTGATCAACCCCACCTAAATTCATCAGCCGTTCTTCAGCAATTGATCCGGCAATGATAGCGCCATCCGCATCTTTAAATTGAGGGGTGGATGTCTTGGCCGAAAACGAGAGAAAAATCACACCGACAAGAACCATATTCGCAAGGCCAATACCGATCATTTTCATTCCGCCAAATCGTTTGTTTTGTGATTCTTTTCTCATTTCAATGTCTCCTAAATAAAAGGGTTAAGTTAGACACAAGTTTATGAGAAGATCAGAGACTCGGAATCAGTAGGCTGTACGGTTTTAAATTGAAGAGTGGGCGATAAGATAATCAACCGGGTGGTTGATAGCAGGCTCATTCAACAAGACTCATGTCTACCCCCTATACCCTCACCCCTTTACTCTCTTGTGTATTGTTTAAAAGCAACTTTAGATTAACGAAAGTCTAGAAACAACCTACTTTAAGGGTCTGATCTCATTTGATTTTCGACAGCCGCATCTATTGAGCCATAATTGCGGCAAGATGCCTGTTTATTGGAAAAAAGCCTTAAGAGAGCTAACCAGCCACCCATCAAGATCGCTTATCACAATTATTGTGCTTTCAATTGCGCTCAGTACTGTAGGCATTGTTGGGCTAATCTATCAGCGTGCCAATAATGAGCTAAACGCCGCATACCAAGCAAGCAATCCGGCCGATATTTCTATCTTCTCAAACTTTTTTACAAAAGATTTTCAGCGCAAATTTGAGCGGCTTGACGGGGTCGAAACGGTTGAGCTTTCTCATACCTTCCGTTTTTTACTTGATCAATCTCCGGCTACACCGATTCTAGATATTACCGTTTACCCCGATTTAGAAAACGTAGACATCTATAAATTAAGTCTCGATGCCGGCCGATGGCCCGAGAAAGAAAATGAAATTTTGTTGGAGCGACAAGCGGTCGAGCACACTGACATCAAAATGGGTGATTGGGTGAAGATCAGTACCCCAGCTAGAGACCGATACTGGACCGTTCAGATCGTTGGAATTGTCTACAACTTGAACGCCAATCCGGTACAGTTTGCAAACACGCTAACAGCCTACGGCAACGAATCTTTTTTTAAGCTTCTAAACCAATCAGCCGCCTACTCAACCGTTCAAATACGTGTGCATCATCTTGAGAATGCCCAAACAATCGGCCGTCAGGTGCAGCAAAAGCTTAACAAAGCATTTATCCCAACCATATCAACGACTTACCCCGACCGAAACAAATACCCCCACCTCGGCTCAATCAATACCTTTTTATTTTTGCTCACCACTGTTGGCGCATTTGCATTACTGATCAGTGTCATGCTCGTCATCTCAATCATGAAAACGATACTGCTAAGGCAGAATCGGGAAATCGGGATAATGAAAGTACTCGGCGGCCGATCAGAGTTAATCGGCCGGATGTATCTGTCAACGGCCGTCGTCATCGGGGCAATTGCCATAATTTTCAGTCTGCTAATCACCTATTTGGGTGGAAACCTTGCAGCTGGCGCAATGCTTAGCCTTATCAATTTTGATCTGATTGGATTCAAATTACCGTTTGCGGTTGTGCTCCCTATTGTTTTAATAGGATTAAGTGCTCCTGTAATCGCCGTTTTAGTTCCGGTCTTACAAGCGATAAAAGTGCCTGTACATGTTGCCTTTGACAATCGCTCTATTAAAGTGGCTAGTTTCGGCCGTCAATGGTATCAAGTATTCGCCATGCGGATCACATCTTACCACGGGCCATTTAACCTAGTGAAGGTGATCGCGATTCGCAACATGGTTCGGTCACAAGTGCGATTTGGGGCAACCCTTTTGCTACTGATGCTTGTGTCGATCAGCTTAATCTCAATCTCGAGTGTCTATGGCTCGATCAATCACACCTTTAAGCAAGTTGAAAACTATGCGAATTATGACATTGCACTGCGCTTGGCTCGGCCGGTACGCACCCCAAAAGTAGCCCAAGCGATCCATAAAATTGATCCAACCATTACCATAACCCCCATAGCGACCCACTGGGGCAGGCCTGTGCAAGATGGGGTTATACAAAATGCATGGCTTCAGCTTGAAGGGCATCAA
>JAHDEN010000321.1 GCA_020628815.1 Chloroflexota bacterium
ACTTTTTCGACCGGCATGTGAAGTTTGCCTCAAATTAAGGGAGTCGATCCCTGCCGAAAATTGTGCTACCATGCGAATAAGAGCCACGCGACACCCATTTAAGTTCGCAAATATGCAACTTGAACGTCTGCCTACAACACATTGGAAAAGTAGTTTGAACTTCCCCCAAATTACTTTTGAGGAAAATCATAATGCCTTTTCACTCTCGTCCTCGATTGGCCCATTTGCTTGCAATCATCGTCATGGTCCCAATCAGCTCTTTTTTACTGCTCCGCTCAGCCCTTCCAACACCAGCGAAGGGGCAAACGGATGAAACCTCTATCGCCTACATCAGCTCAAGCACCACAGGGCAATCTATCCGGATGATTCAGCCTGATGGCAGCGGGGACCAACTCGTTTGGCAAGCACCAGAGAGACTCCATTTCGACTTGATGATTCACACCCTTGATTGGCATCCGTCTAACACTGAAATCCTCTTTGCTAGTGGCCACGATTGGCAACGATCAACGGCCGAGCGTGATCTTCTAGCCGTGGCCCCAGACGGGTCTCAGCTGCGGCGGCTGAACCGGCCGCCCGGACCGGAAGCCTCAAAAAATCTTCCGCTTGGCACCGTCACCTTTCTACTCGAAGCATACGAAGAAGGAGACGTTTCCCTATATATTGACGGGGCTGATAACCCGCTTGAATATTTTGCCAGAACCGGCTTTTCATACCACATCACCGCAACGGTACGGGATTTAGGGGATGGGGTCCGCCAATACATGCGCCTTTATGATCCTGATTCGTTGAGTTTGCCCTGCCACTTAAGCGAAGAGGGTTGGGTTGATGTCATCCCCGGGCAGACCACCGATTTAGGGACGATCCGGTTTGGCATCGCGGGCGATCACACCTGCCCTGCCTTCTTTTCACCTCGCTGGACCCATGACGGCCAATCGGTTTTGTTTTTACAAAAAGAACCCTCAACGACAGGCAGCACGGACAACAACGTGTGGGTTACAGGTAAAAAGCCACAGCCCGGGACAATTGGCACACGCATCATCAATATGAATGATTACGTCCTGCGGGATCGTCTTTCAAAAGTTGAACCGGGTCCGCCTGGTGACTCAGAAAACCAATTTCTGATGCTCGAGGATGACATTGAAAATCGCATCCTCATTTCAAACTTCGACAACCCCGGCGCTCAAGTGGGCATCGACACGGACACCTGCCCGAGCCTATTATCTTGTGAATTTTTAGACATCCATTGGCTTCCCGACGGCTCCGGCTTTATCTATTCACAATTTATAGACAGTGTCACCCGGCCGAAAGTCGGCCGCATCTATCAGTACGATTTAGCATCAGAGACCGCAACTGAGCTGTTTCAACTAGAAGAAGAGATCATAGGCAAACTGTCACTTTCCCCCGACGGCTCCCAGATCGCGTTTGAACGAGGAAACACCCTCGACGACACCCGTACCACGTTTTTCTTTGGTCCACGCTTGCTGTGCCCCTGCTCTATTTGGACCGTTAATGCAGATGGCACCGGATTAACCGAACTCGTGGCTGACGGCCGGGCACCTGCTTGGAGCTCGGGCGAACCGACGGTTGTTCCCCCAGGTGCCGTTGATCCAAGCTTAGATCAAAAATCATGGCTCCCATTTTTAAGGAAATAGCTCTTTGACCAACGTGCAAACGCTGCGTGATTAGACTTAGACCGATCAGGAACAGCCCCACGTTTATTTTTCTGTTCCTAAAAGATGCCCTAACAGCGCCACTCCGGTGCCAACTGTTTTTTGATTCATGCTGTTCATCAACACTACCCCGCCGTGCTTTGTGCTGGGATCAAAAAACATCAGCGAAAACACCCCAGGGTCACCCCCGTTATGCCCGATCCAACCTTGTTCATGGTGGCCCCAAAAGATTCCCTGCTTTTCATCGTCTACCTCTAGCTTGGGGAATTGAACTCGTAACATCTCTTGTACAGAATCTTCGGTCAAAATGCGCACCCCATCAAGCTCGCCCCCGTTGATGATCGCAGACAAAAAGCGGCTCAGATCGTTTGCACTTGACCGCAGCTGACCGTCGGGCCAAGTCGCAAGCCCAAGATAGGCATACGGCCGGCCGATCTGGTTATACAGCATCGCAATGGTGTTTGGCTCCGCAAACTCTGACAGAAACCAGCCCGTGTTTTGCATCCCTAAAGGTTCAAAAATCCGCTTACGTGTGTAAGCCTCAAAAGGCTGTCCAACCGCCAATGAAATGACATAAGCGGCTAGGGCTGTTGCAACATTGCTATACGAGGCCTCCTCTCCCGGCTTCGCTTCCAAATAGCATCGTCCCGCTGAGTACAAATCCCCATTTGGGAGCAAATAGCTTTTTAGAAAATCTTCTAAAGATATCGGAGCATCACCCTGAAAATACCCTTTGGTTAAATAGGTCCATGTATGATCTTGAATAGATGAGGTATGCGTAGCCAAGTGGCGCAGCGTCATTGACGTGGCCTGATTGTGGGGGTTCTTAATCTCAAACGACAGCAGATCATTGATCTCTGTCTCGAGGGTCAGATGCCCATCTTCAACCGCCTGCATCAGAGCAACAGCCACAACCGTTTTACTCACAGAGCCCAATCCAAACGGAGTGTCGGCCGTCACACTTACCCCTCGTTCTCGGTTTGCACTCCCGTGCCCGTAGCTCAAAATCGGTTCTCCCGGCCGTATACGGGCCACAGCTACCCCACCCACAATGCCAAATGAGGCGACTTCTTCGCGCACGTATTTGGCTAATGCATCTGTTGAATCGAGGGGAAAAGAAGGCTTCGGCCCGGCTTTTTTCGGAAGTACCAAACCGATCATATCCAATGCAAGGCTCACAACTCTCAGTTTAACCCAAAATAATGCTGAAAGTACCCCGACAAAGATCGCACCCTCCACCACAGCTAGTGCAATCCATAGCAATCTCACTTAACGCCTCCTTTTTTCAGGATTGGCTCCCAGTTCCAAAAAGCGATTGTAAACTGTTTTTATGAAAATAGCATCGCCAGCAACACGTGACTTGACTCAATCTGTGCCAGCGGTGTTCATGACGGCCGGATGTCATCTAGCA
This sequence comes from Chloroflexota bacterium, assembly GCA_020628815.1. Classification (GTDB taxonomy): domain Bacteria; phylum Chloroflexota; class Anaerolineae; order Promineifilales; family Promineifilaceae; genus WTJY01. The sequence goes on from JAHDEN010000321.1 coordinate 3,082, forward strand.
GGTCAACCGGCCGTCAAAACGCTTCAAGCCTTCAGCCGCTCATTGTGCAGATCGAACATACAACCCGATTCAAAAGTTTTCTGCCAGGAAATTTTTAAATCTTTTATGGGTAAAAAAAAGCCATAGAATAGACAGCAAGAGAAGGATTATGATTACCAAAACAAAATTCCCATCTGCAATATCTGGGAAAATACTTGAGATAGCCCATATGACCAAATACGTCACAGGCGCCCAAATTGCGCTCAATAACCAAGGAACGATCACAAGCCGAAAACTAATCTTCCGTTGCTCAGTGGCCAGATAAGCTGCTCGATAAAGTATTCGAAAACTAAAATATAAAAAAAGGGGGAAATTAATCCACCCATATTGACTAAATTCCATACATTTTAATTGATTAGGACTTTCACTTTTCACGTGTGCCGCAACTGCGAGATCACCCTTCGACAAGCTGTGCTAGCAAGGTTGGCCTTGGAAGAACGCAGTTCTTCATGTGAGCGTAGCGACGCTCAGAGTTCCACCTTGAAAGGGTATACTGAACTTATCGAAGTCGAGGTCGTAACCGATGAATTACTTTTTAGCCGCTGTATTAAGCCTTCATCCGTTCATTTTGCGGATCGAACATACAGTCCGCTTCCACCTGCGCCGGATACCGCTCCGTCAAATATTCAACCTCAAG
>JAHDEN010000091.1 GCA_020628815.1 Chloroflexota bacterium
AGGCGTACGAAAATATTGTAGAGCCACTGATGTCCGGCATTTATGCGGCCGATGGGGACCAGATGAGCATTTTGTCGACTTTTCCGCAATTGCGTGGGATTGTTGAAAAACACGGCAGCCTAATCGGCGGTTTGAGCGGGGTTTCTGCTCCCACACCAGCGGCCGATGACTTGCCCCCGTTTGTCTCTTTTGCAGATGGAATGGACAGCCTAACCGATCACATTATTGATCTAATTGGATCGGTTGAAATCAAAATTAATTGTCCCGTCGAAGATATTTCCCGATCAGATGGCGGATGGGAAATTGCAGCGGCTGAGGGAGTGATTTCTTGCAGAGCTTTGATTGTCACCACACCGGCCAATGTCAACTCACATCTGTTAAAAAATGTAGATGCCCAGCTGGCGCAAGCGATGGGAGAGATTCCATATTGTGGGACCGTGTTGGTCAATGTTGGGGTAAATGTAGAAGATTTGGAACTGCCTGAAGGGTACGGCTATGTCATCCCTCGGGCTGAGCAGCGCAATGTGCTGGCTTGCACATGGTCGTCTGAAAAATGGCCCAACCGTGCGCCTGAAGGCAAACGGCTGATTCGGGTGTACATCGGCCGGTATGGGGAAGATGACGTGTGTGCACTGGACGATCACACGCTGATCGAAATCGCTCGCAAGGAGCTAATTGATACGCTGGGTTTGCCCAACAATGCCAAACAATTGTTTATGGTTCATCGCTGGCCAGATGGGTTGCCTCAGTACACATTGGGGCACCAAGAACGGTTGGCTGTGATTGATGAGCGGGTAGCACATCTGCCCGGATTGGCACTTGCGGGGGCAAGCTATCGGGGTGTCGGCATTCCTGACTGCATTAAGTCGGCCGAAGCTGCAGTTGATCAGGTTTTGGACACGTTGAAACCATAACCAAATTTAATCTGAATCGATCTGTTCTGTGATCAGTTTCCCAATTTGGCCAATAAACGGAGCCTCGATCAGTTTGGAATGGTTCCGTGTATTTAAGATATTCAGCGTCGTCTCGCCGTTATTATGCGTCTCCCAACCGAGCCCACCTTCAACCAATGGACCCCGATCCATCATAAAAAGCTGTAAATCTCCATCAAATTTAGATGGAGTGTACGACTCCAGAAGCTCAAGGCTGATGTTGCTGATGTAGTATCCGTCTCGCATGTGGCGTGGCACTCTGTCTGGGTATTTGTCGAGCTGTGCTGCAAAATAGGGGGCAACTATCGCTTGATAGATATTGTTTCCCCGGCCGTACATGCTCTCCCTGATGTAGATCATTTTTTGCTTGAAATTTAGCCTGCCCAAGTTGTCTAAATGTCGCGCCATACCGCTTTTATTCGGGTCCCCTTTAAATCGGTAGCTGGCATCCCAAGCGGTCGGTTCAACCAATCCTAGTAGGCCAATTTTCTCCCCATCTTGCTGTAAGCGGCAGGCGATTTCAAAGGCGAGAATGCCGCCTAAGCTAAAGCCGCTTAAGTGATATGGCCCTGACGGTTGGATCGATTTAATGATGGCGGTATAGTGCTCAACCATCTCCTCTAGATTCCACATCACCTTTCTGCGGCCGTCCCAATCAGGCGGGATAATGCCGTACATCGGCCGGTTTTTGGCGATGTGCGGAACCAGCCGCTCATATTGATAGACGTAGCCCGCTCCGTCATGAATTAAAAAGATCGGCTCTTTGTCACCATCCGGCCGCAGCGGCACCAGCAATTGCTCTTGCAGGCTCAGCGTCTCTTGCTCTTGGTCTAATTTGCGTGCCAGAGCCGCCACCGTGGGTAGCTGGAAAATGGTTGCTAACGGGAGTACGGCCCCAAACTCCTTTTCGATTTTTGAAAACAGTTGGATGGCTAGTAATGAGTGGCCGCCCAGCTCGAAAAAGTTGTCGTCTACACCCATCGAACCGGCTTTTAAAACCTCTTTCCAGATAGATAGTAGCGTTTTTTCAGTTTGGGTTGTGGGGTTTGCCGCAGCTTTGTTTCCGCCTTTTTGAGCCGGTGGTGGTGGAACCAAAGCGTTCCGGTTGACTTTGCCGTTGGGTGTTAAAGGCATCTGTGCTAGCTGTACAAATTCGGCCGGAACCATGTAGTCGGGTAACGTTTTGCCCATCCCTGCCCGCAGTTGGGTTAAGTCTATTTTGTTTTCGCTGGTGAACCATGCGACCAGCCGCTTGGTGGGGCCGTTGGGCTCTTGAACCGCTTTGACCGCCGCCGCAGAAATTTGGGGCTGGTTGATCAGGGTCGCTTCAATTTCACCCAATTCCACCCGGAACCCGCGAATTTTGACTTGGTGATCTACCCGGCCGAGGAAAATCACATTGCCGTCGTTGCCCCATTTAACCAAATCCCCAGTTCGGTAAAACCGATCTTCTGGGCTGGCGGCTAAATGGGGGAGCGTGACAAATTTTTCGGCCGTCAAATCATCCCGATTCAAATAGCCACGGGTGATTCCCGCGCCGCCAATCACCAGCTCGCCCGCAATCCCAATCGGGACCGGCTGTTGCTGGCTGTCTAAAATGTAGTGGGTCACATTGGGGATGTTTTGGCCGATGGGAACCGTCGGCCCCACAAACTCCTGCGGGAACCGATACGCATGGCTCCACACCGTCCCTTCGGTCGGCCCATATTCGTTATACAGGCTGGACTGCGGGTATTTGCGATAATGCTGCGCTACTAACCCAGCGTGGCACGCTTCACCCGCAACCATGACGGTGTTTAATGACCGGAGTTGATCGGGGGCAGATTCATCTAGCAAAATTTGATAGAGGGACGGGAGTGCGAGCAGGTGGGTGACCGCTTCGGTTTCGATTGTTTTGTTGAGCCAGCCGACGTTTTGGTGCATCCCTTGCTCTGGCAAAATCAGGGTGCCACCTTGGCACAGGGTCCAAAAAATACCGACCATCGAGCTGTCGAAAGCGAACGATGAGAGCAGTAAAAACCGCTCGGCCGGATTTTCGTAGAACGCATAGCGTGCGGTTGTCGAATGCACGATGTTGGCATGGGTCACCATCACCCCTTTTGGCTTGCCGGTCGAGCCAGATGTGTAGATGACATAGGCTAACGCATCTGGCGTTGGTGGGGCGATTTGGCCAAGCTCGGCCGTCGGCTGCTCGGGGAGCGGCTGGGTTAAGTTGATGAGGGTAATCGGCCGGTTTATTGTGGCTGGCAGGCTGTAATCCCCCGTGGTCAGCACAATGTCTAGCTGTGAATCGGTGACGATGTGCTCAATCCGTTCGGCCGGATAGTCTGGGTCGATGGGAACGTAAGCCCCGCCTGCCCGCAGGATGGCTAAAATGCCGACCAGCATCTCCGGCCGTCTGTCTACCATCACCCCGATTTTGGGATTGGTTGAGCCATTGACGCCCAAACTTTGCAGGTGCCGGGCCAAGTTTCCACTTTGCAGGTCCAGCTCCCGATAGGTTAATGTTTGAGCGCCACCAATCACTGCAGCGTGATTAAATTTTGTTTTGGCATGGGCCAAGATTAGGCTGTGCAGCAATTTTCCGGCCGTGTTTGGCGCCGGTTTGGGGGCATTCCAATCAACCAGAATTTGCTCTTTTTCCGGGCTGGTCAGTAGCTCAAACTGATGCAGCGTTTGGGCCGGGTTTGCCAAAACGTCCGTGACTAGGGTTTGCAGATGATCAAGCATCCGGCCGATGGTTTCGGCCGCGAATATGTCAGTACTGTACTGGATCGAGAGGGTAGGGACTGGCCCCCCTTTGACAAACAGGGTTAGATCGAGCTTGGCAAACTCGCTTTTGTATTCTATGCGTTCAAAAGTTATTCCGTTGAATTGGGGCGGCTGCGAACCGGCCGCATAAACCAACATCGATTGGAAAAGGGGTGTTAATCCGGTGCTTCGGTCCGGCTGCAGATCGTTCACAACCTGGTCAAACGGCACATCTTGGTTGGCAAGCCCTTTAACACTTTTTGTCTGGATTTGGGTCAGCAGGTCGATAAATGTCATGTTGGGACCGATGTTTGACCTGACAACAATCGTATTCAAAAACAGCCCGACTAGTTTTTTGACCTCCGGCCGTTGCCGATTGCCAACCGGGGTTCCAACCCAAACCGATTCTTGATCGGTGTACCGATAGAGCAGGGTGTGGAACAGCGCCATCCAAATCATAAATGGAGTTGCGCCCGTTTGTTTTGATAAGGCTGAAATTTGTTCGGACACAGACACGTCGAGCGATTTCGAAAGCAGGTTGCCTTTGCCAGAAGCGGGGACCGGTCTAGGATAATCGAGCGGGAGCTGAAGGGTGTTAACTTCACCACCCAACTCGTCCCGCCAATAATTTAGCTGCTGATCGCCACCGTTGTTTTCAAGCCAGCTAGTTTGCCAGTCTGCAAAATCACGAAAATCGATTGGTAGCGGGTCGAGAGTAGGTTGAGCGTCGTTGTAAAACGCCGCAAGATCGCCCCAAATTAACCCGCTTGAATACTCATCTGAAATAATGTGATGAATGTTAAGCAGCAGCGTGTGTGAGGTTTTCTCACGATTGAGCTGTAGCAGGGTCAGGCGAATGAGCCGGTCATTTTGCAAGTCAAACGGTCGGTTAAACTCTTGAGCAATCAAACGATCTGCTTGGGCTGAAATTTGGTCACTTGGCTCGTTTGATAGGTCGATCACGTTCACAACAAACGTGTCGGGATCAAAATAGGCCTGCATTGGCACTTGATCCAAAATCTCTATTTTTGTTGCCAAAATCGACTGCCTTTTTACCAGCTGCTGAAAAGCAGCGTTTAGCTGATCGTGGTCAACCGGCCCGTCTAATTTCCACGCGCTGTAGACATTGTGAGACGATGGGGATTGATCTATTTGATGGGTAAAAAAGAACCGTTGTTGTGCAAAAGATAGAGGTGTAGGTTCAGAATGTGCCAGCTTGGGGATATTGTCGGCCGGCTGTTCGGTTTTGTTTTTCTTCCCTTTTAGTCGTTTGGCTAAAAGGGCGCGTTTTGCTTCTGCTAGCTTTTCCTTCTGATCCATTGCGGTTGGTGGTGCCTTGGCGGTTTGTTGTGTAATTTGGTTGCGGTGCAGCCCCGTGTTTTAAAAACCAGAGAGAAATCGAAACCTGACGGTCTCTGGCATGTAACATCAGTTAGTTAGATTCTTCTGAAAGCAATCGCATGATTTCTTCTTCGTCCATCGAGTCGATTTCCTCTAACAAAATCTCTTCAATAACCAGCGCGATATCTTGGATCGTTGGAGAGTCGAAAAACCGTGGGATGGGAAATTCTATATCATATTCTCGATTAATCTGCATGATCGCCTGAATTGCAAGGATCGAATCACCGCCGATTTCAAAAAAGTTGTGGTTAATCCCGATTTTGGGCAAATTCAGATTAGATTTCCAAGCTTCGGCCAGCTGAATCTCAAGATCAGACGCTGGCTCTTCAACGGCTTGATTTGCATCAAACTCGCTTTTGGCCGGTTCTGGCAGTGCGATTCGGTTGATTTTTTTGCTTGTGGTCAGCGGCATTTCATCTAGCTGAGTGAAGAAGCTTGGCATCATCAGGTCTGGAATTTGATCGGCCAGCCACGTGCGCAGGTCGGCCGTTTCAAGCTTCTTGGCCGATGTGTACCAGACTGACAAATGCTTTTTGTCATGATCAAGATCTTTAAATGCACTATCGGTAACTGTGATCACGTCTACAACGACCAAATTGATATCTGGGTGCTTTTGCAAGATGGTTTCTAAACCGGACAGCTCGATTCGAACGCCACGAATTTTAACTTGATTGTCTTTGCGGCCAGCAAAAATTATCTCACCTTTTTCATTCCAGCGGGCCATGTCGCCCGATTTGTACATGCGTGCGCCAGCTCGGAACGGATCATCTAAAAACCGTTCAGCGTTTAGTTCCGGCCGATTTAGATAGCCGCGAGCCACACCGTCAGAGCTAACGTAAAGCTCTCCTTCAACCCCAGGCGGGACCGGCTGACGGTACTTGTCTAGCAGGTAGAGGCGCATGTTGTAACCCGGCCGACCAATTGGAACCGCTTGGCCAGTATCTTTTTCAGGATCAAATTCGTGTAGTGTGCAAGCCACCACAACTTCGGTTGGCCCGTAGGCGTTGGTTAACCGAATCTCCCGGCCGAATTTTTCTTTCATGCGGGTGGCGAGAGATGTCTTTAACTCTTCTCCACCGCTGTATAAAACTTTGATCCGCTCGGTACCGGACACATGATCAGCAATCAGGCTCATGTGGGATGGGGTGAGTTTGACAAAATCAACCGCATCTTCTTGGAAAATCGCAACCGCTTCTAAGCCACGGGCGTAATCTGCTTCGCTATAAATTTGGATTTTGCCACCTGTGATCGGTGTCAAGAATAAGGTGGCGATCATCGAATCAAACGAGAATGAGGCGTTGAACGGAAAGTCCATGACCTCACCCTGTAGATAGGCATCTTTACACCACCAAATATGGTTCATCAACCCTTGGTGGGTCAGCAGGGTTCCTTTAGGGCGGCCGGTTGAGCCAGATGTGAAGATGATATACGCCAGATTATCAGGGGCCGGTGGAGTTGGGAGTGTCCCTAAATCCTGTGCATAATCGCCGTGGCGATCAATCAACAAGACAGGCACGTCAACGTCTGCTTCGACCGTGGCTTGTAGCTCGGCCGTGTTTGATAGCACGCATATCGCTTTCGGTTCAGTGATCATCGCCAAACGTCTGTCGGCCGGGAACGAGGTGTCGATTGGAACATAGGCTGCACCAGATTTTAAAACGCCCCAAATCCCAATTAACGCTTCGATGGAACGATGCATAAAAAGGGCCACCGTTTTCTCAGGGGCAGCTCCCATTTTGACCAATTGATGCGCTAGATCGGTCGATCTTTCGTCTAACTCACGGTAGCTGATGGTGTCTTGCCCACGCACGGCCGCAATGTTGTCAGGCGTCTTGCCCACTTGCTCTTTAAATAGGTCAATGACCGTTTTTTCTTTGGGATATGGATGATCAGTTGCGTTAAAGTCGATAAATAAAGTTTGATGCTGTGACGGCGACATTAGCGAAAAGCCGCCAATCGCCTGGGTATGATCAGCGATTAGTGTGTCAACAACGGCTAAAAACTGTTCTTTAATCCACTCTGTTTCATTGGGGCCAAACAGTTCGGCCGAAAGATCGAAATTACAGGTGAACTCTCCCGTCTGGTCAAAGTCGGTCACTTGCATTCTAAAAGCCTGATTGGCTTCAAAGTGGCCGGTGTGAATCCAGTCTGTGGATACGCTGTGACCCGCAAACCCGCCTGAAATGCCGTTAATAAAGTTGAGCATCACCGGAAATGATTGGTTCATTTTGGGGGTGCTGATGCCTGGTTGAACCTGCATCATGTTTGAAAAAGTTTCTTCTAGGATGCGTTCTCCGAGAGAGACAAATGTGTCATTTTCTTCGATGTCGATCTGTAGCACCCCGACTTCGATGAAAACGCCTATCGTCTTTTTAAACGCAGCTGAGGGGCGACCGTGATAGGGGGTTCCGATCCGGATATTGTCCTCACCTGCCACGCGATGAATGGTTGTGGCTAGCAGGGTAGCAAATAGTGTGAAGAGGGACATGTCTAAGCTCAGGGCAGCAAAGCCATCTTCCATCGCTATTTCACGCAGCCGGTTCGACCGCTCCATTCCCAGCTTCACCGGGTTTCGGTTGGCCCGGCCGATCGTTTCAGGGACATGTTTGCCGTAAAACTGTGTTTCTGGCACCTCTTTTTCAAGTTTTTCTTCCCAATGGGCCAGTGCTTGTTTATATCGGTCGGTCTGCTTGTGGTTTAGCTCCCATTCAACAAAATCTACAAATTGGGGCAGGGTTGGTGGACCGTCAAGATTGTTTTGAACCGCTAAGGCGTAGGCCTCGGCCGTCGCTTGGTAAACAAGGCCGGTCGCAATCGCATCCGTGATGATGTGGTGCTGGCTCAAATACCAAATCCAGTAATCAGGCTGGATTTTGATTAAAAAGCTCTCAAACATCTGTTTTTCTAGGTTGAAAACAGATTGTTTTTGTTTAGCTATCCAATCATCATAGGCGGCTAATGGGTCTGGTTCGGCCGAAAAGTCGAGCAGGCCGGTTGTCCCTTTGACCTCAGGATCCGCAAATTGGCGTGGCTCGTCTTTCTCCAGACGAATAACCGTTCGGAGTGCATCACTCCCCTCAACCACTTTTTGAAATGCTTGGTCAAAATAGACCGGGTCGATTTCTCCCATAATTCGGTAGGCATGAATCATGTTGTAGAGAGGCAGATTTGGGTTGATCTGTTGCCCCATCCATAAAAGGAGCTGATTTTGAGTGAGGGGGTGTGACATAGAAATCTGGGTCGGCAACGTGCCCGATCTGGGGCTAGGCTGCAAGCGGCTTAGCCACTGATTTTGGTTTCAACAAATCCGACGATTGAGTTAATGGTTTTGAAGTTTTTAAGAGTGACTTCGCGCGGTTCGATTTTGATCCCATTTTCAGCTTGAAGATGGGCAACAAGCTGCATGACGCCTAAAGAGTCGATTAACCCGCTCAAAAGCAAGTTGTCATCCGGCTCGATAGAGTCCTGCCCATTATCTATTAAGAATGTGGCCGTAATGTATTCTGAAATTGATTCTAAATTTGTCATAGTTTTCGTTCCCCTGAGACAACTGTCTCAAAGTAATGTGTGATTCCTAGACCCTGTGGGCCTCTGACCTGCTTTTTTCCAATTCCTTGCGGTTGATTTTCCCACTCCCTGTTCGTGGGAACTCTTCAAATTGCACAATCGATTCAGGGATCGCATATTTGGGAACCCGATCGATTAAATGTTTGCGTAGGTCAATTATTTCAATGGTGGCATTTGCCTTCAAGATAAACCCTGCTTCAATAATTTTTTCATTACTCGGTTGTAAAACGGGGTATGTTGCCGCTTCGGCAATTGAGGGGTGCTCAACCAAGGCTGCTTCTATCTCATCCAGCTCAATTCTGTAACCGCGCAGTTTGATTTGCCGGTCCTTACGCCCTAAGAACAGCAGATTTCCATCGGGCAGTTCTTTTACGGTGTCGCCGGTCCGGTAATAGCGTTCTACCAATCCACCTGAGTGGGTTTTGAAATAGAATGCTTTGGCATTTAGCGCCGGCCGGTTCCAATATCCCTGCATCATGGTAGATGTCCGAATCAGCAATTCACCCTCTTGCCCCGCATCCACCGGCTGGTCATCATCGTCTACCACAATCCCTTCTGTGTCGTGCCACAATCGGCCGATAGGAATTTGCTCCGTATGATCTGCGCTGATCTTGGGCAGGTGGTAAACGTTAACTTGGTTGGTTTCGGCCGGACCATATGAATTGCTAAAAGTGACCTGCGGCCATAGTTCTTGTAGCCCATGCATGTGCTTTGGTGGAAACGGTTCGCCACCATAAATCACCCAGCGTAAAGACGAACAATCCCGCTCTTCAAGCGCCCCGTGGAGCAGCATTTGAATGAGTGCAAAGGGGACCGAGTACCAAACCGTGAGCTTTTCATCCTCAATTAGTTCAGACAAACTCGCTGGAAACTTCATGTACTCTTCTGGGATGATGACCGTGGTTGCTCCAGCCAGCGGGCCGGAAAAATAGTCAAACGTCATCTGATCAAAATGGATGGGCGGAAAATTACTTAACCGGTCGTCGGCCGTTAACCCGTATACGTCAGAAGAAATTCGTGCGTAAGCCAAGCCGCTGGCGTGTGTGTGCATTAGCCCTTTGGGCTCACCCGTTGACCCAGACGTGTACATGATATAGGCCAAATCTTGCGAAACTGCTCCTGATTTATACACAGTTTCAGGCTGCTCAAAAACCGTATTCCAAGAGACGGCTGCTTCGACAGAATCAACAGATTCAACCCCGATAACACAGCGCAATGGGGTCGATTCAGCTACTTTTGCTAACATCTTCGCTTTTGACTTTTCGCTGATCACATGCTGTATTCCGCAGTCGTTTAAGATCGAGGCGAGCCTGTCTTGCGGCATAAGCGGATCAAGGGGTACGAACACCGCGCCTGCTTGAAGAATCCCATAAATCGAGATCGGCGTTTTGATGCTTTTGTGGATGTAAATCCCCACGCGATCCCCACGTTTAACCCCATGTTCAGCTAGCGTTTGTGCCAACTGATTCATCTTGAGCCATAACGCTTTGTTCGACAAATCAGTTTCGTCAAAGCGAAATGCAGGTTTGTCTGGAGCCGTTATGGCATTGTGTTCGATGATTTGTGGGATCGTGTAAATCATTTCAACCTTACAGCCCAAGCAGTCGGGAGATAATGTTGCGCTGGATGTCTGATGTGCCTGAGTAAATCAGACCGCCAATGCCATCACGCAGATCTCGCTCAATTTCAAATTCGGTGACATACCCTTTGGCGCCGTGCAGCCGAATGCTGTCTAAGCTGGATTCAACGAAAATTTCGCTCAGGTAAAGTTTGGCCATAGCTGCTTCCATGAGCAAGGGCATTTCGTTTTGCTCAAGCCAAGCAACTTTGTACATCAACATCTTGGCTAGTTCTAGGCGTAATTTCATGTCTGCGACCCGGTTTGATACCGACTGAAACTTGCCAATAGCTTGGCCAAACGCCTTGCGACTTTTGGCGTAAGCGATGGCGTCTTCTAGCTGTTTTTCTAACCGGCCGATCTGACTGGCAAATATGTAGCCACGCTCAGATTCCATGGCGGTGGTGAACAAGCTAACCCCAGCACCCTCCGGCCCTAACCGGGCAGATTCAGGCACGAAGCAATCTTCGAAAATTAAGTCGCCCATCGGGGTGGTGCGCATTCCCATTTTGTCACGAACGGGGCTGGTCGAGAACCCTTTCATTTCTTTGTCGACGATAAACGACGTGATCCCCCATCTGCCCAGCTCAGGATCGATGGAGCCAAACACGACGGCCGCATCGCAAACTGGGGCGAGGGTGATGTATGATTTACGGCCGTTCAGCACATATCCACCCTCAACCGGAGTTGCGGTCATCTGCATGCCGTATGAGTCAGAGCCTGTCTCAACTTCAGTAATGCCAAACGCGCCGATCGATTCACCGCTAGCAACGGCGGGCAAGTATTTGTGTTTCTGTTCTTCAGAGCCAAATTTGATGATGGCCGGAATGTACGACCACATCGCTGAGTTAAGAGAAAAAGGGAGTCCGTTGTCTTTGCAGCCGTACCCCAACCCCTCCATGATCATCAAAATCGAGATCGGGTCTGCTTCTGAGCCGCCATACGCTTTAGGGATGGTGAGCCCCAAGATGCCGTATTCGGCGCATTTTTTCCAATCTGCTAGCGGGAACTCGTTGTTCTTATCCCGACTGATAATGTCGTGATTGAGTTCTTTTTGTGCAAACTCAGCCGCAGCTTGCTTTTGCTTGATTTGCTCTTCCGTAAATGAAAAATCCATGTGTTTGATCCGGGTGCTGTGTGGATGTTTTGGGTAGAACCTTGGTGTGCGTGGTTAGTTGAGCGCGAGACGGCCGAATTGGTCTACCGGTTTCCACTCATCTTGAAAATCTTTGTTGTTCCAGCGGCCGAGCCCCGGCAAAAAGACTTTGTCGTATCCGTGTGCTTCCGGGTTGGTCCCGTTCCAACGAGAGTCGATGGGTTCGTTTGCTGGTTGATACCGGGTATCAGATGTGAGTCTGCAACGTTTAACCGGAGAGTTGTTGTCTAGAGCACCGTGCAAGGTGTGCATGGTAAAGCAGAGCATGTCACCGGCTTGGAAGTCTGTGCTAAGCCAGCGGCCGCCAAAGTTGTCTTGCAATTTAATAGGATCGGTGCTGAGCCAGCTGATTTTTTCTTTGTCTGCATCGCGTTTAGCATACGACGATAGCAGATCATCCACTTTGTGGCTGTTTTCTAGCACAATTAATGCGCCTTCTTCTTTTTTCACATCCCCTAACGGAATCCAACTGGTGTAAACCTTGTCTGTTCCACGGTTCATGTACGGACCGTCATAATGGAAGCCGCAGCCTTCGCCCGGCCGAACAAATCGTGGCCAGCGAAAATCATATGGGTGGACGTCAGCCTCAAAGAATCGCTCATAAAAGCCGATCACTTCATTACTGAGCACCACATTTTCATATGACTGCCCCGTGCGGAGACTTTCGGTGAATGCCCTTAAGTTTACTTGGTCGATGAAGGTATGCTCGTTATAAATCGCATCCATCACATCATGGTTGATGCCATCAATTTCACCGACCGTAGCGAATTTCAGCATGATCTCTTTGCGGGCTTTTAATACCTTGTCGCGAGGCATCAAGCCGCGGAAAAAGAGATATCCTTCATCCGCCATTCTGGCCCGACAGGCGGCCGGATCATTAACAATGCTGATAGAGTCTTTTAGTTCACCAAATTTTTCTGGTGAAACGTCCATTGCAATTCCATTTGAGGTTAACGTTACATTTTCGGTCATCTTTTTTTACTTCCTTAAATCACAACCAAGTAGTTGGTCAATTGATTGCTCGTAAAAACATTCGTTAATCGCTTGGGCAAAAAAGGCATGCCCTTCGGCTGAAAAATAGCCGGTCCCGTTGTTTAAGAACAAGGCTTGAATATCGGCTACAGTTAGCCCTTTTGCCTGCATGTATGCACCCATCGCCAAGAAAGATACCCCGTTCTTTTCTGCGGTTTTTCTTAGCTCTTGTTCCGGCAATAACAAATCAGCTTCACCGTACTGGGTGGACCAATCTGTTCCAGATTGTGAGTAAAACTCTTGCGTGAAAGGGGGGATAGTCACCAGAAGCATCTGCATATCAAGCGGCACAATAACTTCGCTAACTAGCTCTTCAAGCTGCTTATCCACAATAAAATGGCCCGTGTCGTCTGTGTCTTCGTAAAACATAAAGCTGTTCGGCAGCTTTACATCCTCTTGCGGTGCGGGGACTTTAGGGGCTGTGGATTCTGAATTTGCTAACTGTTGGGCGATCCGTGCCAGCATGACATGACTGTTGATCAATCGATTCGGTTTTACCCCGTCTGAAAACCATAAGGTGAAATGGGCCGCATCGTGACGGGAGGGGCGGCTTTGTGGATGCAGCACAAGCTCGCCATCTTCTTCGTAGTAGTAAAACGCTTCATCACTTGGGGCCGTGACTGTTTGAAAGTCACTCTTGGTATCAAACATAACGATGAGGTCATCAAATTCGTAAACCTCGTGGTTGTGTCCGATTGTTGTCGCTGACAGGAAGAGGCCTGTTCCGTAGTCTGGGAAGCCAAGCGAGATAACCTCTGCGTCTTCCAGCTCTGGTGATGAAGCAGATTGAGCAAGTTGACTGTTTAATTGAAGTCCGATATTTTGCTCTTTCGGCAGGTCGAATCCTTTAACGTGGACATCCCCTGTGATTGCGATAAGGTGTCCATCCTCTTCTAATCTGAATTCTGGGTAGTGCCAGCCGTGCTTGTTGGCCATATTGTTTATTACTTCACCTTCTGAGCTGACGTAATAAATTCTGTCATACGGCCCTACCGGGGCTTTGAGGTTTGTGGTTGCAGGGCTGATGCCAATAAGAGAACCTGCTTGTAGCAATAATTCAACCGCTAGCAGCCCAATCCCAGCAAAGCCGATCCATTTCCAAATCTGCGGCCGGTTGGCATCACCCGCCCGGACCGTCAGGAGAATAACCAGAAACAGGAGAAAGGCTATGATGAAAGATGCGATGATGGCCGGATAGAAAAGCCAAATATCCATCAGCCGGTTCGGGACAAACATTGAGCCCAGAATAAGCGCTAGAACTGCTAATACGGTAAGGCCAAGCCAAACGCGATCTTGCAAGTTTCTGATCAGATTCACAAACCAATCATCATTATTTGGATGACGCAGTAACATCGCCCATTTAATCATTCCGATTGTGTAGAGGACGAAAATTACTGCTTGCGGTATTGAAAACCAATTGAATAAAACCGGGGTTTCGCTTTGTACGCTGATTAAATTTACCCAACCGATGATGAGAAGCATCAAGATTGAGACGATCAGCAGCAAATACCCTGGCTTTTCGATTTGTTCTTCGAGTGTGTCGAGGTTCATTTAGATGATCCGATTGTGTTAATGGTAGATTCGGCTTTTGGGGAGAGGGGTTGATTAAACGCCCATGACCAGGAATACACCGACAACTGCAAGGACTCCGCCAGTGGCGCGCATGATCATTTTGCCGCTATCGCTGCGATCAGCCGCAATACCGATCAATGCACCGATGACGTGGAGTCCGGCCGTGGCGATCAAGAATCCAGAGACATAAGCTATAATCAGACCTACTGTTTCGGTTAACTCTGGCAATTCAGTTCCATGCGCATGTCCATGGAAGAAGGCAAACAGAGCCACAAGAGCCATTGCAACCCACTCTGGAATGCCACGGTTGGCCAAGATTGCCAAGCCCAGAATCAGGACTGAGCCGGTAATGCCATATTCAACCAGTGGGACTGGAACGCCCAAAATGCCCATAATACCGCCGACTAGCATGGCGCCGATAAATGCAACAGGTACGGTCCAGATGGCCCGGCCGCCCATTTGAGCACTTAAAAAGCCAACAGCAACCATCGCCAATAAATGGTCTAGCCCTAAAATAGGATGTAAAAAGCCTGAAAGAATACCGCCTCCACCATATGAGTGAAGAAGCCCGGCTCCGAGTAGTTGATTGATAATTTCCATGGGAGATTTCCTCTTAAATTGAATTGTGTTCGTAAAAGGCTGAAGGTAAATAGCTGTCGCAGACTAATACTTCAGCAGAAAGGAACGATTTTATTTGGGGACTGATTAAATTTTCGTTCCTAATGATTTTTTGTGCGTTGTTATGGAATACGGCTAGAATAAATTCTTGTATTCATTTTAAATATTTTCGAAAGAAACTTCGTAGGATTCCCGTTTGATGGACAAATAAATGCTTAATGCGGGTTGATTGACAAAATACATTGACAAAACATGTGCAAAACATTTGAAATATATAGCTAATTCACGATTTATTTTCTTTTCCCTTTCTTAAGATTTGCCTAACGAGAGACCGCTAGCCCCTGTAAAATCGTTTACATAAGAGCGTTTTCATACGATTTAGATCGGTTTTTAAACCTTATTTTCGATCATTTGGGAAAAAACAGCTGAAAACCTAGGAATGGCACTTTTATAACTATCCCAATATTAATTCTGTTCTTGCCCTGTTGAGCATTAAACTTGGGACAACTACGACCTATAACAAGCCCCCCCGCTTTCCTGACCTAATTTTGTATATATAGAAGTTAGACAAGGAGTTAAACACAAATGACCGTTCAGAATTGGCTGATATTGCTAATCTTAGCTGTGTCTCTTGTTTTGTTTATAAGAGAGAAACCACGAGTAGATGTAGTGGCTCTCTTGGTGCTTGTTGCGTGTGTGGTTTTTGGGTTGGTTGAACCCTTGGATGCTTTTTATGGGTTTGCGGATCCTGCTGTGATTACAGTTTGGACCGTATTTATCATTAGCGGTGGCATTACCAAAACCGGCGTGGCGGAGCAGATCGGGACATTCATTTCTAATTTGGCTGGGGGGAACCAATGGCGCGTTCTTGTCATAATGATGACCTTGACCGCCACCATGTCTGCTTTTATGAATAACATTGGTGCTGTGGCCATTATGCTACCGGCCGTGATGGGTTTGTGTCGCCAATTTAATATTTCACCATCTAAATTGCTGATGCCCTTATCGGTGGCAGCGCTGCTTGGTGGCAACATAACTTTAATCGGCACACCGCCAAACCTAATCGCTGTTGCATCGATGCAGCAAGCTGGTGTTGAGCCATTTGGCTTTTTTGATTATGTTCCAACCGGCATCATGGTATCGCTGGTTGGGGTTGTCTACATGATTTTGATCGGCTTTCGACTTCTGCCAAATCGCACCCGTGGCGAAGATGTTACGGATGGATATGATATTCCGGAAGGGGTTTTGACCGAGGTTGTGGTGGGGCAAGAGTCACCGCTGGTTAACCGGCCGATTAACAAAATACGCTTTGGATTAGAGAATGACATCGCAATTGTGTATGTAAAGCGAGGTGAGACGTTTTTGCAGCAGGCATCTGCCCGGCGAGTGTTTGCAGGTGACATCATACTTATCGAAGGTCCATCGGATCAGGTTGCCCCTTTGGCCCCCAAATTGGGCCTTGTGCTGAGATCAGATATGGAGGAAGGGACAATTGCCAAGGAGCTGGAGGCTGCAGGTCAGCTACTTGAAATCACGCTGTCACCAAAATCTCGATTTCGCGGGCTGACTTTGCGCGAGATCGGCTTTAGATCGCGGTACGGGTTAACGGTGATTGGGATTAGGCATGAAGGGGAGCCGTTGGTTCATAATGTTGTAGATGTCCCATTACGGTTTGGTGATGTTCTTCTAGTCCAGGGAGAAATGAAAAACTTTGACGGATTAAAGCTCAATCCAAACTTTATTGTTTTGGACAGTAGCGAACAAAAGCGTGGGCTACGGCGTGACAAAGCTCCTGTGGCGATTGGGATATTGCTGATGACTGTTATCGCTGTCATGTTTGTTCCGCGTGACGCTGTGTCGGTCACCATGTTGGTGGGGGCAATCGCTATTGTTCTAACCGGAGTGCTTACTATGGAAGAGGCGTACGACTCCATCGACTGGAAATCTATCTTTTTGATAGCGGGAATGCTGCCGCTCGGGGCCGCCATGCAGACAACGGGCACGGCCGAGCTGATCGCCTTGTCAGTGATTTCGGCCGTGGGAGAATGGGGCCCATATTTAATCCTGACCACTCTGTTTCTGTTGACGGCGGCGCTGACCAGCGTTATTTCAAATGCCGCTGCAACTGTACTCATCATCCCGATTTCAATCACATCGGCTAACCAGCTGGGTGTTAACCCAGAGCCGTTTGTGATGGCGACCGTCATCGCCGCATCTAGCGCCTTTTTGTTACCTATTGGGCATCAGGCTAACATCATTATTTATGGATTGGGAGGCTACAAATTTACAGACTTTTTCAAAGTGGGTATTTGGCTCACTCTGATATTGTTGCTCGTTGTTGTTGTAGGAGTTCCGGTAATTTGGCCATTTTAAGCGGCCGATGTGAGGACAATACAATTGATTTGAAAAGAAGCCCCATTGTTTGTTGATCACCCTTGCCTTAAAATACGGTTAGGGTGTGGGACCGCCTAAAGCCAAGTTAAAGGAGATTAATTATGTCAGAAATGAATGAGCAACCCATGGGAAGTGGAGAAGAGGAGAAAAAACCTTTTTACAAAACCCCTTTGGGCATTATCTTAATTATTGTGGGAGTTTTAATTCTGTGTTGCTGTCTTTCTCTCGCCATTATTGGTGCTTCGGCAGATTCGATTTTGGAAGGCATGAGCGGCATGATCGATGATCCAGAATTCCAACGGCAGATGGAAGAACTCCAAATGACATTGGAAGCGGCCGAGTAGCCCAACCTTTTTTGCGGGGTGGCGAATATTTGTTCGTCACCCCGCTTTGGTTTTAGTTTAATCTTTTAGCTCAAAAACCGCTTCTATTTCAACTGCCACACCCCTCGGGAGCATCATGCCAACTGCACTACGGGACCCTTTTCCGTTTTCCTCTCCAAACACCTCAACCATCAGTTCGCTAAACCCATTAATAACCTCTGGGTGATTCGGGAAATCCGGTGTACAGTTCACCATACCCAATGTTTTCACTAGTTTGGCCACACGGTTTAATGAGCCTAGTTCTCCCTGCATATTTCCCAACATACATAACCCAACTTGGCGCGCGGCCGCTTTGGCATCCGCTTCGCTAATCGTGTCACCTGCCCGGCCGAGAATCATGCTTCCATCATCTCTGATCGGGACATTGCCTGAAACATAGAGCATTCCGCGTGAGATGACCATCGGTTTGTAGACGGCGAGCGCGCTACGTGCCGGTGGTAGCTTAAGCCCAAGTGCTTGAATATGTGATTCGATATTTTTCTCTGCCATAAAATTCCTCCTTTTGGGTACATGATTGATAAGTATTCAGTAGGCATCAAAATTTGCACCAGAAAGCGTGTAGCGTGGAACGCTGAATCTATCAAGCGAAAGCTTTTACGTTCCTCGTTACACGCTTTAAACGCATTGTTGAAGTGCTGAATAGTTACCAAAAGCAAATGATTGTTTGTTGGAGAGAGGTTAGCGGGAACCGGTTGATTTGACAAATGACCGATGGTCATCTAGCATCTGACCGTTGGTCATTTATGAAAAGAGCTAGAAACCATACCCAAAAAGAAAATCGGCGTGAAGCGATTATGGACGCTGCACTAGAGCTGTTTGCGGCCGAAAACTACTACGATATCAGCATGAATCGGGTGGCCAAGGCGGCCCATCTTGCCAAAGGGACCCTGTATCTCTATTTTGAAACAAAAGAAGAGCTGTTTTTAGCCGTCTATTCAGACCTGTTTAGCCGATTTTTTGACGAGCTGAACGAGGCGCTAGACGGGATGGAGCAGAGCAGCGCGGCAGAGATGGCCAGCTTCACGGCCGGATTTATGGTTGATCGGCCGTTGCTAATGCGGCTGATGACCCTGTCTCACTCTGTGCTAGAAAACAACACAAAAGCGGAAGCGGTGATTGAATTCAAAAAGATGACCTTGTTTAACGTGGCCCGAACAGGGGGTAATTTGGAGCGATTGCTCCCATTTTTAAATCAAGGGGATGGACCAGCCGTGGTGTTGGTGATCAATGGGTTAATTTTGGGCGCACAGCAGCTTACAGACCCATCCCCCAATGTAAAGGCGATTTTGGCCAAACACCCAGAACTAAGTCCGTTTCAGTTAGAAACAAAATCATTTTTGACCCATTTGATTTTGATGCACTTAGAAGGAATGAAAAGCGCGAATAAAGACTCATGAAAACGACGATCAATCAGAAGGAATACGAATTTGATTTGCAGCCCAACGCGGCCGCTGTCGATGTGATCCGTGACCAAGCGGGTTTGACCGGTACAAAATTTGTGTGTGGGGCTGGTGCCTGTGGAGCATGTACGGTGCTTGTCGAAGGCAACCCGATGTGTAGCTGTTTGCTGCCCGCGAGTCGGTTGGATGGCAAACGTGTCACAACGATTGAGGGGCACCAGACGGCCGAGGGTGAGCTGCACCCGGTGCAAAAGGCGTTTATGGCGCACGACGGCTTGCAGTGTGGCTACTGCACCCCGGGCTTTGTAAACGCCGGAATCGCTTTTTATGAGACATGGACTAAGGCCAACGGCAATACAAAACCGAGTCGTGACACCATTGCGGCGGCACTGGCTGGAAACTTGTGCCGGTGCGGGGCGTACCAAGGGATCTACGCCGCATTGCAGGCGGCGTGTGAAGGGGCTTTTGACAACGTGCCAACAAGCGAGGTTGTTTCACACCGTGTTGAGGCGATTGAAAAGGTGACCGGCCGGGCAAAATATACAACCGATCAGGTTGTTGCAGGGATGGGGTACGCCAAAGTGGTCCGCTCGATTTATCCGTTTGCAAAGGTTAAATCGATTGATTTTAGCAAGGCAGAAGCGGTTGCGGGGGTTTGGACCACGCTTGACGTGTTGGACGATGATGAGCGCACGGTCCGATTTGTGGGCACACCTGTGGCGGCCGTAGCGGCCGTTGATGCAAAAACGGCCGAACATGCGGCCAGCCTGATCGAAATCGAATATGAGGTTTATGATGCGGTTGTCAGCTTTAAGCAATCACGGGCCGCAACTGAAGCTAACGCCGAAAAGAGCTTCCGAGAAAAAGCGAAAGGTGGTTTGCCCGTCCCTTCAAAATGGAATGGGAACACCCGCTCGTACCGGTTGAGCTTGACCAGCAACAAAGGGTTCAGGGCCGGCCGGACGATGCGCCGCGCACGAGCCAGCGGGGATGATTTCCTCATCGACAAAAACTTTTATGCGGGGTCACACGCCCACACGCCGCTTGAGCCCCACGGTGCTTTGGCCCACTGGCAGGGGGATAAGTTGACCCTGTATGCCTCGACTCAGCGGATTCAGCAATTAAGCGACAGTGCTAAAAAACGATACGGGCTGAGTGATTCTCAAATTTCTATCATTTGCGACCATGTTGGGGGCGGATTTGGTGCCAAAGGAAACGATTATCCTGAGATTTGGATCGCCATTGATCTGGCTAAAAAGAGTCAAAAGCCGATCCGATTGATTTTGGATCGGGGCGAAGTGATCGCTTATTCAGGACATCGGGAAGAAACAGAGCTTGAAGTGGGCATTTTGAGCAATCAAAACGCTGATTTTAAAGCGATGGGGATGGAGGTTTACAACAATGGCGGTCATGCGATTGATGGGAACGCCGCAACCATTGCCGCCACGTTTTACCCCGCCTGGCCCCAATTGGTGAATGACCATGCGGTTGTCACCCATCAGCCCCCGGCCAAAGCGTTTCGCGGCCCCGGTGGGATTAATGGGGCGTTTGCGCTCGAATCTGTGGTGGATGAGATGGCGTACAAACTCGACATCGATCCATTGGAGCTGCGCCGTAAGTGGGACACTCATCCGCAGGATCAGCAGCTGTTTGATTATCTGGAAGAGGTCCCCGCTTGGCAGGTGCGTGATCGTGTTAAGGTGGACAAAGGGCGCTACAAACGAGGCGTCGGATTGGCGATGGGACACTGGGTCCATTTGTACATGCCCGGCGCAGAGGTGCGCGTCACGGCCGGTCAGGACGGCTTGAGCGTTGAGAGCGGTATTCAAGATATCGGTCAAGGGTCACGCACGCTGCTCGGTACGGCGCTGGCCGAGGCGTTTGGCATGTCGGTTGATGATCCGTTGATCAAGATCAAAACTGGCCGGGAAACCGATTTAGCCAGCCCGCAAACGGGTGGTAGCCGAGTTTCTTCATCCGTTTACCCCACAGCGCAAGATGCCGCTAGGCAAGTTCAGGCACAGATCGCTTCTGCCTTATCGACCAAACAAGGGTTGCAAAACGTTAGCCATGGGCCAGATGGAGTAATCCATTCTGGCGGCACGGTAAGCTGGCGAGATGCGATCAGCCAGCTGGACGGCGAAGTGCAATCTGTGGCTACTCGCGGCCGGGATGCAAAAGGGATCGGACTGACCGGCATGCTTGACCTTGACGGGACCGGCCTGTACATGGGGCTTGGCCCATCGACATCGGCCCAAATAACCGAGGTTGAGGTTGATACCCGTTTGGGCAAAGTGCGTGTGTTGCGAACATGGTCAGCGGTGGCGGCCGGTCGTATCTTTTTAGAAGAGGCTGCGCGTAGTCAAATGTATGGGGGCGTGACGATGGGTATCGGATATGCCCTTTACGAGGATCGGCAAATCGACCCTGCAACCGGGCATACGGTCACGCTTAATCTAGAAGATTGTCGGATTCCTGGAATTGGCGATATGCCAGAAATGGAAGTGGTATTTATGCCCGAAGGGTTTGACCATGTAACCGGTGGTGGTGTGGGGATTGGCGAGGTATCGATGGTGCCTGTCGCCGCTTCGATCGCCAACGCCGTTTACCATGCAACCGGTTGGCGGCCGACCCGCTTGCCCATCCGGCCGAGTGATGTGATTGAGGGAGTTAGATAGTTAACAGTGATCAGTCGTCAGTGGTCAGTTGAAATGAACTGAGAGCGAAGCGACTAATAACTGAAAACTGAGAACTAAAGATGATTTCAACAGTACAAGAAGCAACAAATTTAAGCGGTGAATATCTCGCTGGTGGCACCGATTACATGGATCGCTTACGCCATCATTTGGTGAATGAAAATTCAATTGATTTGAACGGGTTAAGCGGTTTGGATCAGATTGAGACAGAAGGGGGGAAGACCTATATCGGCGCATTAACGTCAATGTTTAATGTGGCCCAAGCACCCCATATTCGGCAAAACTATGCTGGGCTGGCCGAGGCGGCCGGTGGCTTGGCGACGCCGCAAATACGGCAAGTTGGCACGATTGGGGGCAATCTAACACAGGCAACCCGCTGCCAATACTATCGTCACCCGCACCTCGAGTGCACAAAAAAGGGAGACGCGAGCTGTGGCGGCCGTGACGGATACCATCCATACGGGGTTGTGTTCGACAACGGCGGGTGTGTGGCTCCGCATCCTTCAACCCTGGGCATGGCGCTGTATGCGTATGAGGCGCAAGTAGAAATCAACGGGGCTGATATCCGGCCGATTGCTGACATTTATGGGGATGGCTCAAACCATCACCGAGACCATTTGCTAGGCAAAAATGAGCTCATCACCAAAATCATTTTGCCCGCACCGGTGGCAGAGAAAGCGACCTACTTTCGTTCGATTGCGCGCGCGCGGGCTGAATGGGCCTTGGTTGAGTGTACGGCCCGATTGGTGATTGATGGCGATAAAATTCAGCAGGCGTTTATTGCGGTAGGTGGGGTTGCGGCCGTTCCGCTGCGGCTGCCGCACGTTGAAGCGGCTTTGGTTGGTAAAAGTGCCACCGCAGAAAGTTTTGCTGACGCGGCGCAACTGGCGGCCGAGGGGGCCAATCCTTTGCCACAAACCGGGTATAAAGTCCCGCTGTTGGTTAACACGGTTGAGGAGACGCTGATTCGGGCGCTTGGGTAGTAAAATGGTTTCAAAAATTGCGAGCTCGACTTCGACAAGCTCAGTCTACCCTTTGACAGTAAAGGTGGAGCCCTGAGCCTGTCGAAGGGTGTTCTCGCAATAGACTGTGATCCTTAGATTGCTTGGTATATGAAGGGTCCAGAACACCGTTTTTTACTCAGCCAAACCCCAATTTTTAACCGGCCGATATCGGTTTGAATACCGTTCTTCAGGATTGTAGATAAATCTTGTTGATTGAAATGACCCAAGGTAGATGCTCACCTGTAGCTGCCAAGGGTCATTTTCTGTTGGGGGCTTGTAGCTGTACAACACGTTGTCCGCACTTCTCT
>JAHDEN010000092.1 GCA_020628815.1 Chloroflexota bacterium
GGCCAAAAGCCCTACGAACATGATAGAAAATCTACTTTTCATTTCTTCTCCTTTTTAAAACTAGGGATATGAAAGTATTGGAAACTGTCTGAAAAGTTCGAGACAGATCATTCACGAAAACGATTTCGATAAATGGACAAAAATCCCCTCAACTAAAAAGGGGTTTCGTAATCAGAGTAGTCAGAATACATAGAAGCATCTGCAATTTGCTTCAGCAAAACTAACTCGTCAAACAACGTCCATTCTTGTACAAATTTGCCATCTACAATCAAATGATGGGTCACACCCATAATTTGAATTTGTTTACCACTTGGAGCGCCATATACGCCGGGTCCTTCATGCGTACCCCGCATCGTCCAGCGGGTTGCGGCCCGATGGGTTCTTTCATCTTGCTGCAACGAGCAATGGTGATCAATTTGCACCGCAAGATCTGGGAAAGGTGCAATCAGTGACAAGATATAGTTGATATATCCGTTTCGGCCGTAAATCTGCCGACCTGATGGCCCTTCACAAATATAATTTTGAGCGTAATAATCTTCAACTTTATTAAACAA
Source organism: Chloroflexota bacterium (assembly GCA_020628815.1). Lineage (GTDB taxonomy): Bacteria > Chloroflexota > Anaerolineae > Promineifilales > Promineifilaceae > WTJY01. The sequence continues at coordinate 555 of JAHDEN010000092.1, forward strand.
ACGCCAATTCCAAATCTCATGCAGGCTCGTTTTGACCAATTGTTCAACGCTAAAATGGTCTGAGTCATACGGCGCTGGGGCTTCGGGTGGACGTTGACCACGCAAGCGATCTGATTCGCTTGGCACCATAAATTCTCTAATTGGATTGGGGTCGTTAGCGGCCAGCTTCTTCGCCAACGAAAATGGCTCAAAGCCCAATTGAGTCACAAGGGCCAATTCATCACGAATTAACCACTCTTCATAAATCACATTGTCTTTAACTGCACAATCCGCCACCGCTCGGTAGGTCACTTTTTTGCCGGTAGCTGGTCCATAAGCCGTTGCCCCCCAGTTGTGCCCTTCATGAATTAAACGATGGGATGAGAACCAGCCGTCATCATCATTTCCAGACCAAATCACCTCGTCACCATACAGGCGGCGATCAGGGAATGCGGCCAGAGTCTGGATCGTACCTGCAATAACTTTATCCCGGCCGAAGATGTCACCGTCTGAGGTGTGAATCTTCATATTTGTACCGTAGTAATCGTACAACCGACCGACCCCGCGTTCTTCCCAAATCTCATGCGTGATCTTGATGATGTAATCAACAATGTCGCGGAATTTGGGGTCAAACCCCTTCATGGCCGGTTTTTCCGGCTGGTGGTCCAACTCTAAAATATTGGTCAAATTCCCCCGGCCGTGCAATGTCAAATCATTTGAACCTGACGGCTGGCTTCCATTGTTCGATGCTGGAGAGTTGGTGCTTTTTGCGGTGTCTTTTTTCGTCTTGGACATACAGTATCCTTAGGAACGGGTATTAATTAATTGTCCCACTTAAAATTTCTCGTTCCTAGTTAGCTAAAAGATTAAATTGGGACATTTATTCAGTCTTCTAGCCTTTTACAAAACTCAAGTTGAGTTCGATGATTTTTCTGGTTGAGTTGATCGTCTAATTTTTAATTCAACCGGCAAGGTTTTTTGAATTGGTGGCAGATCGTTATTTGCAATGCGCTTGAGCAAAGTCAAAATCGATTCCCGGCCGATCTCAGCCAAAGGCTGGCTAACGGTTGTGATCGGTGGGGTCGTAAATGCTGAAACATTTAATCCATCAAACCCAACCAAAGCGACATCATCCGGGATTTTAAGCCCACGTTCAACAATCGCCTGATGCGCATCAATCGCAACATAATCATGAAACGCGAAAATTGCGGTTGGTGGATCATTTAGGTCTAAAAGCTGTTTAGCAGCGTGATAGCCGCTAAATGGTTCCAGCTTTGTTTCAACGATTAGATCTCTATCGATAGAAATGCCAGCCTGAATCAACCCATCTTTGTATGCATTAAAGCGATCTTCATTGGTACGCCCCATCGACGGCCGGGTAGTAAATCCGATACGCGTGTGACCAAGGTTGATCAAATGCTGCATCAGTTCAAGTCCGCCGTTGTAATTATCTGGTGCAATCCATGAGGCCTGCGGATGACCTACCCGCCGGCCGAGAACCACAAACGGAACGTTTTCATCGAGCAGCATGTCAACAATGTGTGCCGGAACATGGTTCCAGACAAACACAAAGCCATCTACTTCTCGCGCCCGAATCAATTGAATCAAACTATCTGGGGAATCGCCTTCGTTGATGTAGAGCACAATGTTATTCCCAACAGTCTCGGCCGCGGCCGTTGCCCCCACAATTACTTCTGCAAAATAATCACTGATATACATGAGTGAGTTATTGAAGACAAAGCCGATCTTATCGGTACGCTGACGGCGCAAATTGCGCGCGGCCGCACTCGGATGGTATCCAAGCTCTTTAGCCGTCCCCATCACCAAGTCGCGCGTTTTTTCAGATACATCTTTGTATCCGTTTAGCGCTTTTGAAACGGTAGAGGTGGAAAGTTTGAGCTTTTTAGAGATGTCTTCAATCGTTACAGACATGGGGTTAGGAAAGTTAGCGAATCAATTTACGAAATCGATTTCGGGAGTGTATACGAAATTCAAAAAAAAACAAAAAGCCGAAGTGAATCACCTCGGCCATTTATGCAGGCTCTAATCAGGTTGAAGCAATCGGCTAAAATCCTAAATCTCGGCCGATGATCTCTTTCATGATTTCGTTTGTTCCCCCATGAATCGGATCGATGCGTACATCCAGATAAAGTTTTGCCACAGGATATTCAAGCATGTAGCCGTATCCACCATGTAGCTGCACACATTCATTCATGACTTTACACGCCAAATCGGTGGCCCACTGTTTGCAGATGGCTGCTTCAACCGGCGTAAATTCCTTCGCCGTCTGTTTCATGATGCAATCGTCCATATAAATTCGGCCAACCGTCAGTTCAGACTTCATCTCCGCCAGCTTAAAGCGTGAGTTTTGGAATTTCCCAATCGGCCGACCAAATGCGGTGCGCGTTTTGCAATACTCAACCGTGTGATTAAACGCCGCCTCGGCCGCGACAAATGCAGCCAGGCCGATCAGCAGCCGCTCTTGAGGCAGATTGTGCATCATGTAGATAAACCCCTTCCCCTCATCCCCCAATCTATTTTCAACCGGCACCTTCACATCTTTAAAATAAAGCTCAGCTGTGTCTTGCGCATGCCGCCCCATCTTTTCAAGATTCCGGCCGCGCTCATACCCATCCATCCCCCGCTCAACCATAATCATGCTCATCCCTTTGGCCCCTTGAGTTGGATCAGTTTTGCAGGCAACCATCGCCATGTCGTTCAAAATCCCGTTTGAAATAAAGGTTTTTTGCCCGTTCATCACATAGTGGGTCCCATCATTATTAAGGATGGCGTTGGTCTGGATGCCTTGCAAGTCGCTTCCCGCATTGGGTTCACTCATCGCCAAAGAGGTAATACATTCACCCGTTGCCATTTTAGGCAAAAACCGCTGCTTTTGTTCCTCATTTCCAAACGCCATCAGGTACGGCACAACCAGTTCATTTGCCACCCCAAACCCAGGGCCCGATGCGCCGACATAGGCCATTTCTTCAGTCAAAATCGCCATGTAGCGATAATCATCAACCCCCATGCCTCCATACTCTTCAGGCACATCCATGCACAAAAAGCCGTTTTCGCCCGCCTTACGCCATACGTCTCGGGAGACAAGGCCATCTTTTTCCCACTGTTCGTGGTAAGGGACAATTTCCCGTTTTACAAATTCGCGAACCGCTTCGCGAAACATCTTGTGTTCATCGGTTAAATATTTATCTTGGATCATGATAGGTTTTGTTTGAGCAGATCAGGTTGTTGGCCAAGCGGCCGAATAGCTAAATTTTATGGTGTGATTGTGGCACATTTGCAGGCATCAGACCACGCCATTATTTTTAGGCTTTAAGATGATTGCTCACTAGTTCTAGGCTCGTTTTTTCTAGCTCACCTGGCCGCACGTTGATCATAACCGAAAACCCTTCCAGCGGTTCTTTTTTTAGGATGGCTTGAGCCGTTTCAAACATCTCAAGCACCTTTCTTTGAGTGTCGGCATCATCAAGATCAATTCCCATAAAACCGTCAGCCAACTGAGCATGTTGCACAATAAAGTGGTAGCCCCATCGAGAATTAGACGGCCGGGACAAGTTTATGTTCAAAACAGGGTCGTCTCCCACCTTAATCAGTTCATAAACCGGTTCATTTTCTTTGTCATTTTGCGCAATATGAAAATGGACTTGTGGCACATCCTGATACATGCCCCCATTTACAATGATCGAAAAGTGGGGCAATTTGTTTAAAACGGCAACTTTGCGGCAAGTATGAAGAATATCGATCAGGGCAAGCCGATCATCCTCAGAACCAAAATCAAATGCTAAAAAAGCAGGCTTAACTAGTTTAGGTACCGCCAAAGCGTGAAAGTCATACGCTTTAACCGGATGCATAAATGCAAGCGTTCGGCCGGTTTCAAACAATCGATTAACAGGGATTAGCCGGTGTAAATAGGCGAAAGAAAAGCCGATAAAAGCCCCTGAAATGGGGCTACGGGCTAAGCGGAACAGTTTGGATGAAAGTTGTCTTTTTAGGTTCAATTTTTGCACGGTGCTAGGGTAAAAAAGGGGGAGTAAGTATAAAATAATAGCCTTCCCGTTAGCATAAACAAACAAGCCCCATCAGAAAATATAGGTTTAAGCGAACTCTTTTTTCCCTCTTTCCGCCAGATCAGCCAGCCCCTTTTGATATTTGCGTGGCAACCTCAGTGTAAATTTGCTCCCTTGGCCTAAAACAGATTCAACTGCAATATCTCCACCTAACATCAAAGTAAATTGACGGGATATTGCCAAGCCTAAGCCGGTCCCTTGATGCTTTTTTGTTGAGGAGTTGTCTTCTTGCAGAAACGGTTCAAACAAGTTCCCCAGAAATTCCGGACTAATGCCGATCCCATCGTCTTCGACACAAAATTCAACCCACTCAATATCTTTTTCCCGAATGAGGAAAATTTCTAGAGTAACTTTAGATTTGTGGGTAAATTTAAAAGCATTGCTCAGCAAGTTAATCAAAATTTGTTTTATTTTTTGATCATCGGAGATGAGTTCAATGTCCTCAGCATGATTAATGAGCTCAAAAATGTTTTTATTCTGCTCGGCCAGAGGCATTATGGTCACTGTCACCTCCTCGATTAACGTTTTTAATTGAAGCACCCGAATATCAACGGTCATTTTGCGCGCTTCGATTTTTGAGATGTCTAGCAGATTATTTATGAGCCCAAGCAAATGTCGGCCGGAGTATTCAATGCGATTCACATCGTCGATCAAAACCTCCGCATCTTCCCCATTATCTATTTCTTCTTCTACAAGTTCGCTGTAACCAATAATTGCGTTGAGCGGTGTTCGAAGTTCATGGCTCATATTGGCAAGGAACTCCGATTTTGCCAGATTGGCTTTTTCAGCTTTATCCCGTTCTAAATGCAGCTGTTTAGTTCTATCCTCAACCATCAGCTCCAGCTTATCTCTGTAGTCTTCAAGCTGTAGATTTAAAATCGACAATTTTGCTGACTGATCTAAAATTTGCCTGACTGTGATCATTAAAACAATTGTCACGATCCCCATGGCGGTGTAGTTAATGATTAAACGATCAATTTTGGGTAGATCGAAAACCATCCAGAACCAATCGTAGCGCTGACCAACATAATAAATGGTTATCATCAAAACATACCCCATCATGATGATAGAAATCTCACGTCGGTCTAAAAACACAGCGGCTATAACAATAGCGAGGTAAATAATATTGAGCATAGGATCATAAATCCCTGCTCCTGTTACAAATGGGATCGTGTATACACAAATTTGCAAAGCAATAAGAAATATTTGAATTGATAGACGAACTCTTTGTTTTGCAAGTAGATAAAAGCAGACAATCGAAACTGCTGAAAAAGCAGAAGTTAAAGCAAAAGGAATCCATGCAACTTCATAACGAAAGGTATAGATATGTGCCCCACCATCATACGTTGCATAACCGACAACATAAATTAGGGACAAAAGCAGAGAAGTCGCAAAGGCTGCAATGTAGGAGTAAAACAACATGAAGGTTGAATAATCTCCCTCGGGCGCTATTGGAAATTTGTGGCTTAAATTTAAGACTCTATTCAGCATTTATTTATTCAGTGAAGAGTATATTTTTGTGTAGGAAAGAACTCAGTCTATCATGGATTTGCTCTATTTTTGACCACAAGAGTCGTTAAAAAGTACTATTCCTGCCTCTTGTAACGCCTATTGTTTTGCCCAAAATCTCTGCCAATCCTGACCAAAATTATAGGCTCAAATTAAAGTGTTATTTTTTGTTGATTGATTGTTTAACTTGCTCAGGCAGCGCATCCTCATCATAAAAGCCGATATAGATTCCACGCAATTCTCTGTTCGGGGGTTTGACCATCGCAGCAATTTGGTCTTCAGTCAGAGTGATACGGTGTTTGCGACGCACTAAAAACTGAATGAGATGCTGCTGCATTTCGTTCAAGACCTCAGGGTACTCGGCCGAGCCTCCCAGATCAGCCAGTTCGTTGGGGTCATTTGCAAGATCAAATAGCATCGGCCGATGATTATCTACGTAGATATATTTCCAGCGATCTGTACAAATCATGACCGTATTACACTCATTATCCGGCATATCCAAGATGTATTTAGCACCCCGGTCAGAATAATCAACCTCGCTAACGGCAAAGGAGCGCCAATCGGCCGGTGTGTCTCCCCGCAACAGTGGCTTTAGCGATCTTCCCTCTAGCCTATGCTCAGGCACTGTTCCACCATAGCTGTCTATGAATGTGGGCAACAGATCAATCGACTCTACCAATGCATCGGTCACAGTACCGCGTGTTCCATTCGCCTCAGGAGATGGATCAACAACAATCAGGGGAACCTTCACACTCGAATCATGGAACCAAGATTTTTCACCCATCCAATGATCACCCAAATAGTCTCCGTGATCACTGGTGAACACAATCATCGTGTTGTCCGTCAGACCCCGCTCATCCATAAATGCAAACAGCTCCCCCAGCTGATCATCAATCTGCTTGATCAAACCCATGTAGGCTTGCAATACGGCCGCCCGCGCCTCCGGCCGTGAGAAATTGCGACTCACATCCATTTGAGTAAACGCTTCATAGACTGGATTTGGATCATCAAGCTCAGCCTCATCCCGCACTACTGGCAAAAATGACTCAGGGCCGTACATATCGTGATATGGTGACGGGACAATGTAGGGCCAATGGGGTTTGATGTAGCTCAAGTGCAAACACCAAGGATTATCCCCAGCGTCATCGATAAACTGCATCGCCTTACGGGTTGTAAAAGGGGTTTCTGAATATTTTTCTTCGATATCGGCCGGATACGTGCCAGCTTTCAAAAACCAGCCGTTGACCCACTCCCCATTCTCGTCAATCGCCCCGTTGGCATGTTTGCTCCACGGATTTATCCCTTCATATCCGTTCTCACGCAGATATTTGTTGTACTCAATGTCTTTACTTCGCTGGTCGTTTGGATGGAGTCCATCGTCCCGCAAATAAGGCTCAAAGCCGATGTTGGTCAACCGTTGACCCAGATCAGACTCAATCTCGATGCCCAAGCGCTCCATCCCTTTGCGATCAGGGAACGAGTGGGTTTTGCCAACCAACGCAGTGCGCACGCCAAACGGTTTAAGATAATCTCCGATCCCCAATTCATCCGGCCGTAGCGCCGCAAAGTTAACGCTGGCCCCGTGTGATGACATATAGCGGCCGGTGTACGTGCTGGCCCTTGATGGACAGCAGAGAGGTGACTGCACATAAGCCCGATTAAAACGAACCCCACGTTCAGCTAATTTATCGATGTTTGGGGTTTGTAGGTGAGGGTGACCGGCACATGAAAGATAATCCCAGCGGAGCTGATCGCACATGATAAAAAGGATGTTTTTAACAGTCATAAGTAGAGTTTGAAATAAAGCGTTTCGTCTGCATAGACCACGGTTAGCTTACGATACGCCGGTCATATTGATGTCAGATTTTAAGTTGACGATTGACACACGTGCAAACACCAACCACTATTTCCTTGGAGGCCCAGTTGAGCCGCGATCTTCAAAAACTTGCTCCAAAATAACCACGCGCGGCTGTCGGTCTGGGTTGCCCTGTAGCGCTAAAAATAGTTCGGCCGATTTCCACCCGATCTCATAAGCAGGAGCAACGATGCTTGACAGTCGGGGCGTTACTCGCTGAGCAAGCACCTGATAATCATAAGTTACGACTGACAGTTCCTCAGGGACTTGGATGTTATTGGCCACAATGTAATCAATTACCCCACGGGCATACACATCATTCATCGCAAAAATCGCTGTGGGTGGATTTGGCAAAGCCATCAACTCTTCAACCGCTTCCCGACTGGCTTGTGGTGATCCTTCAAGCTCTTTCACCAATTCAGGCCGAATCGCAACACCTTTGCGCATCATCGCCTCTTGATAACCAAACCAACGCCAAATCGCCTCCCCCTTTGAGTGATAGCCGGTTAGAAACGCGATATCCCGATGCCCTAACTCAAGAAGATGATCGGTAAGCATCTTGGCCGACCCCTGCCCAGCCACCGCCAAGTGAGCAACTTCTTCTGATTGGAGCTCATGACCGGCAACAATCACATTTGTTCCATCTGATTTTAATCGCTTAATTTCACTCAGCACATCATCTGGAACCCCAAATTTGGCAGGCACTAAAATAAAGCCACCCACACCGCGCTGTTTTAAACGGTGTAACAAATCCAGCGTTTTTTCACTATTCCCATCTGTACTTGAAACGACAGCAATAAACCCCTCTTCCGCAAGCCGATCTTCGATACCACGCGTGACATTGGCAACATATGGCAAGCGAATGTCCGCGATTAAGAGGCCTACCAACTGAGATTGTCCACCGGCTAGGGTGCGTGCGGCTACATTGGGCTGGTATCCCAGCTCATCGGCCGCTTGTAGGATGCGTTCGCGCGTTTCCGGCTTCATTTGCTCCGGCCGGTTAAATGCGTTTGAGACAGTTGCGGGGGATACCCCAGCTTTTTGAGCGATATCGTAAATCGTTGTCATGAATTTCAAGATTTGTCCGGATATGGTGCAAAATTGCGCTAAACCGGTTTAGTAAATTAATTGTCGAGATTCTAGTTAAACAAAGCAAAACTGTCAATTTAACCAAACCGGTCCTGCAATGCCTGCGTATTGTGCCCAAGAAACATCAAGATTTTCAACTTTTCTGTTTGACCCACGTTAGATATTGTGGTAATTTCCGCCGCTAAATCGGTTTAGTGCCGGTGCCTTAAAAACGTTTTTCATTTACCTATTTAAGAAAGGAGAAGAAATTAAATGAAGAGACACTCCATGTTCCTAACATTTGTGGCACTTGTCTTAGCGACAGTTGCCCTTGCAGCCTGTCAGCCCCAAGTTGTTGAAGTCGTCAAAGAAGTCGAAGTCATCAAAGAGGTTGAGGTTGTTAAAGAAGTCGAAGTGGAAGTAACAGTTGAAACTGTTCGCATCGAAGAAGTTCAGACAGAGGTTGAGGTTACAGTAGAAGTTGAAGTAGCGGCCGACTATCAGCCTGAAGGGACCCTGCAAATTGGCGCTGGCATTAACCACCTAACGTGGGACCCACATGGGGACCAACGCACCATCTCTCTTCAATATTTAAACCCGATTTTTGAAGGATTATTGCGGGAAGCGACAGACGGCCGTTCATTTATTCCTGAATTGGCAACAGGCTGGGAAGAGGATGAAACCGGCGTAACATTCACCCTGCGCGAAGGGATTTCATTCCATGATGGCGAACCATTTAATGCTGACGCTGTAGTGGCTAACTTTGATCGTTTAAAAGAAGTTGGGCACCCTGTTAACAAAGGTTTCATGAAGAACGTCGAATCAGCCGAAGCACTTGGTGAGTTTGAAGTCCGCTATAACTACAGTCAGTTTGATGGAACCGTACTGCTAACTCTGTCTCGTTTTGCAGGCAAAATGATTTCTCCGGCCGCATTTGATGACATTGTTGATGGCCCCAACCCAGTCGGAACTGGCCCATACATTTACAATGCTGCCGAATCAGCACAAGACAACACCTTCAAAGCGATGGATTTCAATCCAGACTACTGGAACGACCGAGCGCAACCTGTTGCTCGCGTTGAATTCACCCATGTCACAGACAGTGCAACTCGCCTTAATGGCTTGTATGCTGGTGATTTCCATGTAACTGGTGCTGGCAATATCGCAGCTCAGCGACAAGGTGTTGCAGATGGCTATGTTGTATCAGCTAAACCGGCCGTTGCATGGAGTGCCCACATTCTCGACCGTACCGGATCGATTGTGCCTGAACTTGCAGATGAGCGCGTTCGTTTGGCGATGAGCTACGCGTTAGATCGGAATGTTTATTGGCAAGTTGTTGATGGTGGTGATCCATCTACGCAACATGCTTTGCCCGGTGGTTACGCATTCAATTCAGACATTGAAGACCTGAACTTGAATATGGAAAAAGCGATGGAGCTAATGGCGGAAGCAGGTAATCCTGAATTCACCCTCCAACTACCAACATTTGGTACGTTTAATGCCCGTAACGCATATCTTGCAAGCTCTTGGGAACCGTTGGGTATTACCGTTGAAACGGTTGAAGTCAACAACATTTTTGCAGCTTGTCAGCAAAACGGTGGTGACTTCCCAGTTGCAGTTTGCCCGATTAACGAGCGTCATATTAAGCACTTCGTTGAAAACCGCCTCTTATCAACCGGCTTCTTGAATCCATTTGGCCACGTTGATGAAGAGATCGAAGCGGCATATCTAGAGGTCAAGAATTTGCCACTTTCTGAGGCAGAAGCAGGCTACGCAGAAATTGCTAAAATGTCTGCAGAAAGAGGCTATATCCTCCATCTAGGTTGGGCTACAAGCCCAGTTATGTACGATCCGAATCGTGTCTCTGGTGTAGATGTCCGCTTTATCTATCCTGGTACATTCTATATTGGCGACGTCACTTTGTTAGACCAATAGTTTTTAGAGTGAGTCAGTTGGCATCAGAGCCGATTGCCTCATTTTAAATAGTTAAATCAAACTTGGCGTGGCTGAATAAAACCGGCCGCGCCAAGTTTGGTTCAAAATCTAAACCATTGTTGAGTCGATAGTTTATCGGCCGGCATACTTGCCCTTTTTATGATTAGGCTTATCACATCAAGAGTACTAACAACTATTCCACTGTTATTTGTTGTGACCATTTTAGCGTTCACAATGGTTCAGCTTATGCCCGGGAGCATTGCTGAAATTATTTTAGATGCAGGAGCAACGCCTGAAGCGATTGCTGCGCTAGAAGCAGAAATGGGAATTGACCGACCGATTTTAGTTCAATACTTTGATTGGTTGGCGAGTGCACTTCAAGGCGACCTAGGAACATCCTTATTTTTCAACGCACCTGTGACTGAACTCATTGGTGGCTCTTGGAGAGTAACAGCTTCAATTGTGCTAGGCGGTATGATAGTCGGTGTCACTTTAGGTCTAATCTTGGGAATCGTTGCCGGTTTACGCCCTGGTTCACTTCTAGACAGACTGTCAACAATTGGGGCATCTGTCGGCGTATCTCTACCTGCTTTTTGGCTGGGAATGCTTCTTGCACTCATTTTAGGCGTGCGACTCGATCTGTTTCCTGTCATTGGGTACACCACGTTTGCAGAAAGCCCTTTAGGCTGGCTGCATAGCATTACGCTGGCAAGCCTAGCCTTAGGGATCCCCTCGGCCGCTTTAATTGCGCGGCAGATGCGTAGCTCTATGGCCAATGTGCTTCAGTCATCATACATTCGTGCTCAAAGAGCAATGGGGCTCACCCGCTGGCAAATCGTAGCGAATCATGCCTTAAAAAATGCGATGATTCCGGTTGTGACGGTAATCGGTTTTCGGTTGGCCGTTGTCGTAGGGTCAGCATTTATCGTTGAAACCGTATTTGTATTACCCGGTTTAGGCAGACAAATGGCAACCGCAGTAACCCAACAAGATTTAATCTATGTTCAGGGGGGTGTTGTCGTCATTGGGGGGTTCATTATTTTCGCCAATATGCTAATCGACATCATTTATGGATTCCTTAATCCAAAAGTTCGGGTGAGTTAACTATGGCTGCTTTATCTAGCGATAAACCACAAGATCAACCAAAAGAAAAAACCCTTTCAAGCTTCGGCCGGTTCTGGCAACGCTTTCGCAAACAGCGACTTGCAATTGTTGCCCTTTTATTTTTGCTGCTCCTTTCCTTTGTTTCAATTTTTCGGGATCAGCTAATGCCGTTCACAAAAGATCAGGCTGACTTCTTTAGTACATTTTGTCAGCCATCTTTTGCCGATAATTCTGATGTTTTTACGTGTCAAAATCCCGAAGAACACATTTTAGGCACAGATGAATTAGGCCGAGACGCTTACTCGCGATTGATTTACGGAACACGTATTTCAATGCAGGCATCTTTGCTGGGTGTGGCGATCGCCATGATCGTTGGGCTACCCATCGGCCTTTTAGCCGGCTTTATTGGCGGCCGGTTTGACCGTGCAGTCATGTGGATCGTTGATATTATCTTCTCGCTGCCGGGTATTTTGATTGCATTTGGGGTGATTGCAGTTTTGGGGAATGGTCTGCTCAATGCGATGATCGCTGTCGGGATTGTGCTCTCGACCCGTTTCTCACGGCTAGCGAGGGGTATTGTTCTTGCTGAACGGGAAGAGCTCTATGTCGATGGGGCGCGAGTCGGTGGATTACCAACCCGCACAATCATTTTCAAGCATATTTTGCCAAACATCGCCCCCCCACTCATCGTGCAAACATCACTCTTGTTTGGTGCGGTTATTTTAATTGAAGCTGGATTAAGCTTTCTAGGTGTGGGGGTTCCCGTCAGTGAACCAAGTTGGGGCAGGATGTTGGCTGATTCAAGATCCCTGTTATCAACCAATCCATTTTTATCAATCCCCCCCGGTGTCGCCATTGCTCTCACTGTTTTGGCGTGGAACGTTTTAGGGGACGGCTTACGAGATGCACTCGGCCGTGATATCACCAACAATCAGCTAACAACGGTTAACTCAAGCAAACAAGAAACAACTGCCAGCAAGAAACCATCTCATATCGATAGTCGCACTGCTAGAAATGCCGCTTTAATACTTGAAAATATCGAAGTCAGGTTCCCTTCCCCACGCGGCGAAGATGTAGTGATATTAAATAACGTATCCTACGCGGTTATGCCGGGTGAAACTCTAGGCATTGTGGGTGAGTCCGGCTCAGGCAAAAGTATGTCGGTAATGGCGTCGATGGGGATTATCCCCAGCCCGGGCCAAGTGTCGGCCGGTACGGTGCGCCTCGGCCAGAAGAGCCTAACCGGCATGCCAGAGTCAGAGCTAGAAACACTGCGCGGAAAAGAGATCGCCATGATCTTTCAAGAACCCATCGCGTCGCTAAACCCCGCATTAACCGTTGGACAACAGCTGATTCAGCCAATGCAAAAACACCTTGGGTTAAACAAAACCGAGGCTTGGGATCGTGCTACCGATTTACTGCGCCAAGTGCGTATCCCAGAGCCAGAGCGGCGTATGGATGAGTATCCTCACCAATTTTCAGGCGGTATGGCTCAACGTGTTGGCATCGCCCGTGCGCTATCGTGCAACCCGTCTGTCTTAATTGCTGACGAACCCACCACCGCATTAGACGTAACCGTTCAAGGTCAAATCATTGACCTGCTCAAAGATTTGCAAAAAGATTTAGGGTTAGCCATTGTGTTTATTACCCATGACTTAGGGGTAATTGCAGAAGTGGCAGATCGCATCGCTGTGATGTATGCCGGTGAAGTGATTGAAACGGGCGATGTTCATACCGTTTTAACCAATCCACGACATCCCTATACCAAAGCATTGCTCGAAACGCTTCCTCATCATGGGGTATCGGGTCAAAGGCTCCCCGTCATCGAAGGGCTTGTCCCCCCACCCACCAACTGGCCCACAGGCTGTCGTTTTCACCCTCGCTGTCACTTTGCGACAGAAACTTGCTCTAACGGAGCTGACCTCTCGCTTAAACCGGTTCAAACCGGAACAAAACTGGATGATCGCGACCACTATAGCGCCTGTATTCGGGTTGAAGAGATTGACTTTGGATAAATATCGTATCGGGTGGTGCGTAACTCATCACGCAATACGCAATACGAAAAATGTCTGGATTAGAAGATTTATTTAACGTAGAAGATTTGGCGGCCGGAATTCCTCGGGGCCTGAGCAATGGGATCAAAGCCCAAGTGTTTCATGGGGATCAATCCACATTTATGATCGCCCGCTTTGGCCCAAACATGCCCGGCCGTATCCATAAACACCCTCACGAACAATGGCACTTCGTTTTAGAAGGCAGTTGCACCCGTGTCCATGAAGATGAAGAGGTTGCCTGTAAAAAGGGTGATTTTTGGGTCACAAAGGGAGACGTGATGCATACGGTTGTTGCAGGGGATGATGGTTTAGTTTTGCTCGACTTTTTTGCACCAGCTAGAGACGATTATCGCCAATCTGGAGAGGGATTCGGCAATTCAACCTATAAACAATAGTTGCACATTGTCATGAAAAAAGTTTTTGTTTTAGTGCATGGCGCATGGGTGGGCGAATGGTGCTATGACCCGATCATTCCTCTTCTGGAGCAGAAAGGACATGCAGCTCTCGCAGTTTCACTGACGGGATTCGGCAAAAAGCGTGACTTGTACCGAACAGATTTAACGATTTTGGATCATGTTCAAGATGTGGTTGAGTTTGTTGAAAGCCGGGATCTGCAAAACATTTCACTGGTAAGCCACAGTTACGGTGGGAGTGTCATGACTGGTGCTTGGGATCAATTGCGTGATCGAGTTGATGAAGTTTTTTATCTCGATGCCGGTACGCCAGGGGATGGGGAGAGTCACTTTGACAGCATGCTGAAATATGATGGGAAAGGGCAAATCGAAAAACTTTTTGGTGAGGCTCTCAAATCTGGGGCAAAAACGAGAGCATTCCCGATAGAGCAGCTACGCAAACGGGATCCTGAAAAAGCTGATTTTATGGCTGATAAAGTCAAGCCTTTTCCTCTATCTTGCACCATGACCAAGCTTGAATTTAAAAATGGCCCTCTGCCAACCCATATCCCAAAAACCTTTGTGCTCGCGAAAAAAAACGTCTCATACCACCACCCTCAGGCTAAGGATATTCAAGCTGATCCAACCTGGCGTTATTTTGAGTTAGATACCTATCATGATTGCATGTGGGAAGATCCGGAAGGGGTTGTTGGCATACTGGCTGGTAAGGCATGAAACGGAGTAATAAAATGAAAATTAAAAGCTTAAATCACATGGGGTTAATTGTGGCTGACTTAGAAAAGACCCGAGCCTTTTATATCGGCTTTTTGGGTTTAGATGAAGTAGCCAGACCAACTAACTTTTTGTTTGGCGGGGCGTGGTTTAGCTCACGGGCAGGCGATGAAGTACATGTGATCCTAGAGGCTGACACCACGTCAAATGCAGGCATACCGGAGCCCGGCCGGGCAAAAACAGAAGGGCTTTCAACACATTTCGCCTTTGAGGTTGATGACTTAAATGGATACATCCAACGGGCCAATGAGTTGGGCATTGAAATTGTTGGTGGTCCGTTAAATCGTGGGCTAGGTGCAACACAGCTCTACACTCAAGACCCAGATGGGTATCAGGTGGAACTGTTTGAGCGAACCGATGCAGAATCCTCAGATCGAATGCGAGAAGCGATCCGTGATTAGGTTTTCTAACTTATGAGCGGTATTTTCCTCTCCATTATTTCCGGTCTAGGATTTGGTCTATTTCAGGCGATCAATCGCCGCGCCGCGCACGGGGTTAACGCCTATCAGGCAACGTTTTTACTGCTATTTGTAAGCTCGGTCGTTTTAATTATTATTTCGGCCGTTACAGAAGATTTGTCTGTGCTACAGACACTTTCACCGTTAGCCGTTTTTTATTTCTCGCTCGCCGCATTTATCCATTTTTTAGTCGGCTGGACCCTGTTTAGCCTTAGCCAAAAAACGGTAGGCGCCGCCAGAACCGGTGTGTTACTCGGCACAGTTCCCCTGTGGGGCACCTTCATCGGTGTGGTTTTATTTGCTGAATTCCTTTCAGCTCCCACCCTGTTCGCCATCGTGCTGATGATTGTCGGTTCTTACATAGTTGCCAGCGACAAAATAGATTCTGCCAACTCAGAAATTGAAACAGGCTGGCGTGCCTCGCTGTACGGCTTAGGAACGGCCGTCTGTTTTGCGGCCAGCTCAATCTTTATTCGATACGGGCTCGACCTGCTTTCATCTCCCTTGCTGGGCGTCACAATCGGAATGACGATTGTGACCGGCATCTATGCCGTTTTCCTCGGCTCACAGCTGCTGCGAAACGGAGATAGACTGGATTTTGGAGGCTCAAAAATTTGGTTACAGATAGTTGGTGGAATATTAGTTGCTGTCGCAACTTGGTGGCGTTGGATAGCGCTAGAGCTAACCCCGATTGCGGTTGTGATCGCACTTAGCCGTTTGAGTATTCCAACAGTTCTAATTTTGTCACCGTTTATTATCGGACAAAAGTTAGAGCAGGTGACTGTTAGGGTTTGGATAGGAGCTGGCGTCATTCTTGTGGGTGCGATGATTTTGACATTTACCTAGCGTTTTAAGAGCTCTGGGACAATGCAATAAATATATGAGGTAAACAGCATGACCATATCAGATCGAATAATTGAATCCGATGTCCTTGTCATCGGCGGGGGAATCGCCGGATGTATGGCGGCGATCAAAGCCAAAGAAGCTGGTGCCAAAGTTGTGCTGGCAGACAAAGGATTTGTGAGCCGCACGGGCCAATCCCCATACGTAGACAGCCATCTTGTCTATAATGCTGAGTGGGGAGACGATCTGGACGAATGGCTCCAATCTATCGCGGAAATCGGCGAGTATGTTAACCACCCGGTCTGGACAAAAATGGGACTGGTTGAGTCTTATGAGCGGTTTCAGGAATTTACAGAGTGGGGGGTTGATTGGACCAAGAATGAGGACGGCAGTTACTATCGACGTCACAGCAATTTGGGCAAAACCAAAACGATCTTTATGGGGCCGGTTCAAATCCCAACCCTGCTGCGTGACAAGGTCAAAGAACACAAAATCCGAATTCTCGACCGCACAATGATTGGAGAATTGCTGAAGCAAGACGGCCGATTGGTGGGCGCAGTCGGCTTTTCTTGGAAGACATACAAGCTAACCGTCTTTAAAGCCAAAGCGGTCATTATGGCAACCGGGGCCAGCGGTCTAAAACCACCGAGCTGGCCCATCCACAATCTTACCGGCGATGGGGATGCGATGGCCTATCGGGTCGGTGCTGAAATTCTTGGCAAAGAGTATGTTGACCCCCATCCCACATCTGCGATGGAACCGGCAAACTTTAATTTCAACTTTAAGTTTGGGGGCAAAACGCGCGATGAGTTGGGGCCGCCAAAAGGAATTATTATCAACGCGGAAGGGGATCAAATTAAGCGTAGAGGAACCTTGTTCCCCGATATGGAGTTTGAAGTTCATGCGGGACGTGCCCCTCTGATGTTTCACCCTGATCGGGCAGATTTAGAGCCAAGGGAAATGGTGGGTGGCGGGGCGGCCGGTATGGCCGTGCATAAGGCGGAGGGGATATGGCCGGCCGACACCGATTGTTCCACCTCGGTTCCTGGTTTATATGCGGCCGGTGACTCGCTAGGCACAATGGCAACCGGCGCCGCCTATGCCGCTATGGGGCTATCATCGGCCCACTGCAGTGTGACCGGGGCGCGGGCAGGCACAGCGGCTGCCCATTACGCCAAACAAACGGCCGATCAACCGATTGATCCTCATCTGCTTGAAAAAACAAAACAACAAATTTTAGCCCCAACCGAAAGAGTCGGCGGATTTACCCCAAAGTGGGTGATCCAAAACTTGCAAAATATCATGATGCCCTACTACGTTATGTTTATTAAAAAAGGGGATCGGCTTGAAGCTGCATTGACCATGGTCGAGTTTGTACGCGATCACTTGGTGCCGAAAATGTTTGTCAAAGACAATCATGAACTCCGCTTGGCCCATGAAGCCCGCAACATGGTTCTGATTTCTGAGATGCGCTTACGCTCGTCGCTTTTCCGAACAGAGAGTCGGGGCTGTCATTTCCGCGAAGATTACCCGTATCGCGATGATGAGAATTGGCTGGCATGGACGCTGATCAAAGAGGAAGACGGCCGTATGACCCCGTTCAAAGAACCGATTCCTCAAGAATATTGGCCCGACTTTAAGATTCCCTACGAGCAACGGTACACCTATCGCTTTCCGGGCGAGGAAGAGCATTTGCCGAGGCTTGATAAAATCGATGCAGAGTTAAGAGCAGTCGTTGCAAAGGCATAAGTGAATCGTGTTACGTGGTGCGCCAATAGGCACGCTCCACGCAATACGCACAATAAAAACCAACATGAAAAAGAACACCCTAAACGTCAATATTGATTACGACCTGTGCACCAACTGCGGCATCTGTGTCCGTTCTTGCCCGGTCGATGTGATCCGAATTGAGCCAGAATCTAAGATGGTGGCTTCTGTTTATGACCATGATTGCATGCTATGCAAGCTGTGCGAGCACGATTGCCCAGAAGATTGCATCGTGATCGACCCTAAAAAGCAGGTTGCTCATATTTTGAGCTGGGGGTAACGCCAATGACCCGGCCGAACTTTTTATTTATCATCACCGATCAGCTCCGGCCGGATCATACCGGCTTTGGGGGGAATCCGGTTGTTAAAACGCCCAACATTGATCAGTTGGCCAGCAAAAGCATGCGGTTTGACCGCACCTACTGCGCCCACCCGCTATGTGGCCCCAGCCGACGCACCCTAATGACCGGCCGGATGCCATCGACCCATGGCTCTTGGGACAACGGCACCCCGCTTGATCTCGATGCCAACACCTTTGTGCGCGTGTTGCGCCAGCATGGGTATCGGACCGGGCATGTGGGCAAATCCCACATTCAAGAGGTGTTTGGCGGGCCGCCCCCGAATGCGGGGTCTGATATTCCCCCCATCTACCCCTTAACCGGCGAAGGCAAAGCGAATAATCCAACTTGGGGCGAGGGATGGGATCAATGGGAAATGGGCAGTCGGCATCGGCAAGAGTGGGTTGAGATTCCTGAAGATTATTATGGGTTTGATCATGTTGAGCTGATTTGCGGCCACGAAGATCTGCCAACGGGCCATTATTACCATTGGGCGCAACAGCACGGGGTAGATGTGGCGAAAATGGGCGGTCCACAAAATGCGCTAAAGCGGTTTGATGGCTGGAACCAAGTCTATCAAAGCTCAGTACCTGCAGAGCTGTATCCCACAACGTATGTAACCCAGCGCTCGGTTGATTTTTTGGAGAAGGCGCAAAACGATGACCGGCCGTTCTTTTTGTTCGCATCATACCCCGATCCTCACCATCCTTTCGCACCCCCGGGCGACTACTATAACATGTATGACGCTGATTCCGTCCCCTTGCCCGACACGTTTTACGATCCGCATTCAGACTCGATGCCACATATTCAAGAGATGATTGCCCAGCGGGGCAAGGATCATCGTGGCCCGTTTCCATTTAGCATTGATGAAACTCAATATCGCAAAGCTTCGGCCGTAGAGTATGGCTCAATCACGATGCTCGATGAAGGGATCGGTCAGCTTTTGACAACTCTAAAACGGTTGGGGCTAGATGAAAACACCGTTGTTGTTTTTACCAGCGATCACGGGGATATGTTTGGGGATCATGGTCTGATGTTAAAACATGCGATCCATTATGAAGGGGTAATTCAAGTTCCGCTTCTAATCCAGACCCCGGATAACCAGGCGGGATCTACCCAATCGCTCGCCAGTTTGTTGGATCTGGGGCAAACGATTCTCGATCTTGCAGAATGCCCAGAATATAAAGGGATGCAGGGGCATAGCTTGACCCCCATCCTTGCAGATCCGGCCGCCTCTGTGCGTGACCGGGTGCTGATCGAAGAAGGCATGCCGCTCGATGTTACAGGGCAAGGGAGTGCATATTGCCTGCGCACAATTGTGACTGACAAGGCGAGACTCACCATTTACGAGGGGTTTGAGCATGGGGAACTGTTTGATCGGGAAAACGACCCTGATGAGATGATCAATCTATTTGGAAAACCTGAAGGGAAGGCGCTTCGAGCTGAGATGATGGAAAAATTGGCTTACACCATGATGACGTATAACAATTACGGGAAAGCCCCCAAGTTTGGAGATTAACTGCATAAGCGAGGAAGAAAAATGACCCCAGAAACAATCGATTTAGACGCTTTGAAAGAAGCGCAAGCCAAAGAAATTTTGCAGGGAATGCAAAAAGCGATCAACTTTATTTTTGAAGCTTTAGATCAAGACGGGGATGGCCGCCTATCCCCGGCCGAGATTGACGCGGCCCCTGAGGTTTTGCGTTCGCTCGATAAAGATGGAGACGGAGAACTTAACGAGACTGAGCTAGAAGGGTACGGGCTGCACTTCATCCCCGGCCGGGTGCGTTTTAACGCCATTGTGCGGGCGCTGGATCTGGACGGCGATTTGCGGGTCACGGCCGAAGACATCGCTGACGCGCCTAATCGCATACGCAGGTTAGACCGGGACGGCGATGGCATTGTGCAGCGCGATGATGTCATCACCAAACCCAATCCAACCGTGGCACAGCGAGTGGGCGGGCCGGTTAACCTCATCAAACAGATGATGAACTTAGCCTATTACAGCGATGAGCCGACGGGTGCCGTTTTGCCCGGAACCGACCCAAGGGGGTTTAGCGACGGGGTTACGCTCCACTATCAAGCGAACAGCAACAATGATGTGCAAGTGGCGAACGGAACCTATTTGCTCGGCGCAGACGGCCAACCGGTGCACGAATGGACCGGCCCCAATCCGCGTGGGGTGCCAGAAGCGACCTCGGCCGACCTACTGCCCAACGGCCTACTTTTACGCACCATCGCGGCCGATGACATCACCAACGTACACGATTGGTTCCCCGTAGGCGGGCACGGAACGGTTCAGCTGGTTGATTGGGACAACACTGTGGTGTGGCAATTCAGCCGCTATGCACGGGGAAAATATTGTCTACACCACGATGCACGGCCGATGCCAAACGGCAATATCTTGGTGATTTGCTACGAGGCGTTGACCCTCAACGAAGCGGTTGCCTTAGGCTGGGAGCGACAAGAATTGCTCAACCCCAAACGGGGGGATGGGTATGTGTGGAGCGACAGGATTCTTGAGCTTGAGCCAAATCTGGAAGATGGTAGCACCAAAGTGGTGTGGGAGTGGGCGGCCGTCGATCATTTGGTGCAGGATGTTGACCCAACCAAACCGAACTACGGCAAAGTCAGCGACAACCGGCATAAGCTCAATTTTAACTACTGCAAATATGCCAATTATCTTTTCACCTTTGGCCAGCTGTACCACTGCAACAGCGTCTCTTACAGCCCCGATCGGGACCAAATTATCGTCTCATCCGCCAACTTTTCAGAACTGTGGGTCATTGATCACAGCGGCACCACTGAAGAGACACGCGGCCCCAAAGGAGATTTACTTTTCCGCTACGGCAATCCAGAAACCTACAGCGACGACCCACCCACCTATCAGCGTGAAGGGAAAAAGCTCTTTTGGCAACATGATGTCCAATGGCTAGACCGGAAAGATGCGCCAACTAGCGGTGATATTACGGTCATCAACAATGGGGCGATGCGCGGGGCGGACGGCAAACCTAATCCCAATGAAATGCAGATGGGGTTTAGCACCGCCTACACCGAAGTGTTGGAGCTAAACCTGCCGATGAAGGCTGACGGCACCTATGAGTGGGACGGTGAGGTCGAAACCGTATGGTCGTACAAAGCAGATCCGCCCCAATCGATGTTTGCACCGTTTATGAGCGGCTGTGATCGGACTCCCAGCGGCAATACGGTCATCTCATTGGGTCACAACAAACGCTTTATCGAGGTCACGGCCGAGGGTGAGGTTGTCGCTGATTTTCGATTTCCCGGCCCTGGTAACCTGTTTCGGGTTCGTCGCTACAGCCACGATTACACCGGCCTCGCCAAATTAAAAAAGGGCTAACGCACCCGGCTACAAATCAACCAATTTCCCTGCATCTACGACCACTTTCCCATCTAAAGTGATGGTGCAATTGCGCATCGGCAGATCGAAATGCCCTTCGGTAAACCGGCCGGCAAACTCGTTGGCCCCTGTCGAAAACAAGAAGTTGCCCGGATAACAGCGCACTTCGGTTCCGTTGAAGTCCCGCTGATCGTACATCGAAAGTGCTTCGTACCGTGCGGCCGGATTCATCCCCCAACCCACGTGCGACACAGCATAGGCCAACGGGTCATTCCACGCTTCCAAATAGCGGCTAAAAAGTTCATAATCGGTCCCTTTCCCCTCGATATTGGTAACAAAATCGTTTTCGATTGTCAGGGTGATGGGATCTTGCAGATACCGTTTAAAGGTTAGGTTGATATCCCCTTTATCCAGCACAATGGTGCCGTTGGTGCTATTTTCTTTCGGGAAGCTAACCAGCACCCCCCCAGGCCAGTGGGTCAAGGTGCCGGGCTTGTCGGTAAATCCCCAGTTGCCTACGGTAGGCGATTTCTCCATGCTGACAGTCAGGTCAGTCCCGGCCGCAGATGTCACCCGCATTTCGCTCGAGCTACGCACCAATCTAGACGCCGCTAAAACTTTTGGCTTCAAATCTTCTGT
>JAHDEN010000093.1 GCA_020628815.1 Chloroflexota bacterium
ATTCGCTGCGACTATGATTTGGTTGAGGTGAAATGTCCACACTACCTAGCCCCTACCGGATACACACATGATTTTACTCGACCTAGATGACACCTTGATCGACCACACAGGGGCGCAACGCACGGCCGCTGTTCGATTTGGACAGCAGTACGCCGACCGCATTCCCAACTATTCGGCCGACAGCTATCCTGATTTATGGGAGAAGGTTTCTTCTGTTAATTTTTCTGCATTTGCACGAGGGGAGATCAGCTTCGAGGAGCAACGCCGCCGCCGTTTAAAGACGATTTTTCAGGAGCCGAATCTGCCTAACACAGAGGCTGATATGATTTTCAAAGATCATCTGGTTCATTATGAAGCATCTTGGTCTTTGTTTCCGGATGTGATTCCGTTTTTAGAGAAACATGCGGAGATCAGGCTCGCCATCTTGACCAACGGACAACAGGCTCAGCAGGAGCACAAGCTTCAGAAAACGGGCATTGATGGCTATTTTAAATTTGTGATTTCGGCCGAGTCGGCCGGGGTTGCGAAACCCCATCCTGAAATATTTGTGCAGGCGTGCCAGCGGGCCAACTTACGGCCGGATCAAATCAGGTATATCGGGGACAATTTGAAAAAAGATGCACAAGCGGCCAATGAAGCGGGGCTAAAAGGGATTTGGCTCAATCGCAATGGCGGTGAGTGCCCAAACCAGATAGAACAAATATCCAGCCTCACAGATTTTGAATACCACTGATATAGTCTTTGATCAGCCGTTCAAAGCTTTGATCCAAATCCAGATCCAGCCCAAAACCGCCAGCCAACTCGAGAGAAACAAAGCCGTGTAACAAACTGCGGAAGCCACGCACCACGTGTAACGCCTCATCCCCCTGCAAACCAAACGACCCCAAAATCAACAGTAAAAACGATAGGCTATTCTTGCCAATGCGCTCGACTTCTGAACCCGGTTCACCCGCCTGAATAACAAGTTGATAAATGCCAGGATTGGCGTGGGCAAACGTACGATAGCTTTGTGCAGCGGCGACAAGCGCCTCCTCGCTGATTTTACCAACCATTGCGTCCTGCAAGATCCCACTCAACTCACTAAGTGCATGGATGCGAAGAGCATCAATTAAGCCAGCGCTCCCTTTTACATGGTTGTAGAGTGAGGGTACCTTGATATCGAGCGCTGCCGCCAAATCTTTGAGCTTGAGTTGATGAACGTCACCCAGCTCGTTGGCAAGTTCGGCCGCTTTTTGAACTACTTTTTCTTTGGTTAAGTCTCGTGCCATAGTTACTTTTTTGCTTGTGCAATGGCTTGTTTCATAGCGCTTGCTGGGTTTTCTAACACCCGGCCGTGCCCTATCGCTAGCCGTTTGGGGTTTAGGGCCAAAAGTTTTTCGGCCGACTTTGCGGCCGTGGGTTTGTGCCAAGTAGCAAACCCGGGCAATGGGAACAGCCAGCGAATCACACCTGCCACAGCAACACCACCAAGGGTTTGCAAGGCATCACCCGCTATTAAAGAGCCATCCCGCTGATCATAAAGAGCGATGTGGCCGGGGGTATGGCCCGGAGTTGCCACAACTTGCAGCGAGCCAATTGTATCCCCATCTTTAACAGTTTGCGTCGCCCGGGTTTTGACGCTGGGATAATCCCCTTTGAGAGGCGCCTCAGCCTGGTCTGGCTCGAGTGACATATCACCCGCCATAAAGCGGGCCGATTGCTCTGAGACAACCACTTCAACATCAGGAACGGCCGACTTGAGCGCATCCAATCCGCCGATATGGTCAGAATGGGCATGGGTGAGCACCACCCGTTTAATCGCTTGCCCCTGCTGTTGGGCAGCTTGAATGATCATCTTTTCCATCCCAGCCATCCCTGTGTCAATGACGGTCATTCCATCCGCTTCTTTTATTAAATAGCTGTTCATTATGCCAAATTTTGTCACTTGAACTAAGTTGTCGGTTATTTGTCTAATTGCCATTTGATCATCTCCAGATTAACTAATTGTGTTAATTTATAAACTAATTTAATTAGTTTGTCAAATCGCATCCCCTCTTACAGCAAAAACCAATGTTCCAAAAACAGCCTGTTTAATAAGGTCAGATGTCTCGATTCCGCAATATGATCTGCCCCAACGCCCCAATCTGCGTTACAATCACACGATATGCAAGAAAGACTTCAAAAAATCATGGCGAAGGCAGGGCTTGGCTCACGTCGCCAGTGCGAAAAAATTATCGAAAAAGGGCGGGTGACGGTTAATGACCAGATCGCTAAATTAGGCGATCAAGCCGACGCCCATAAAGACAAAATTGCGGTCGACGGATCGATCTTACCCAAACCGGAAAAGCTGGCCTACATCATGGTCAATAAACCACGCAATGTCATCTCTGATGAAGATGATCGCGGCCGGAAAACGGTGCGCGAAATGATCGGCGAGGTTCCCGGCCATCTGTACCCGGTCGGCCGGTTAGACGCCCCGAGCGTGGGGCTTGTGCTCATGACCAATGATGGCAATCTGGCCCACCATCTAACCCATCCCCGCTTCCAACACGAAAAAACGTATCGTGTAAAAGTTGAAGGAAGCATGTCGAATGAAACGATCGACAAATGGAAAAAAGGGGTTTATTTGGATGACGGCCGGACCAAACCGGCCAAGGTCAAAGCAACCGAACGGGGGAACGGGTTTACATGGCTAGACGTTGTTCTGCGCGAAGGTCGCAAACGACAAATTCGCCGAGTTGCAGCCAAATTGGGTCATGCGGTTTTACACCTTGAGCGGGTCAAAATCGGCCCATTAAAGCTGGGGAATTTGGGGCTGGGCAAATGGCGTCACTTAACCGACCGCGAGGTTGACCAATTGCAAAAATATATCGCGGGCGGCGAGAAAAATTATCAAGCCAACCAAAAACGTCGCCAAGGGGCTAAAGGTGGCAAAAGACCAGGCGGCAACAAGCCGGACACTAAACCGGCTCGCTCTGGCGGATCAGGTCGATCTGATCGCCCCGGCCGGGATTCTAAGCCTAAATCATCACGTAACGTAAGATAGCAATGGTTAAAAAACCGGATCAATTCACCTTCCCTATCAAGGTTTCAGAACCTCGGCGCTCATCGCCCGTTTTGTACTGGCTGATTGCGGTTGTGCTCATCACCTATGTCAGCACCGCTAGCAGCCAAATCCATGCGACTGAAATTTTGTCCGGCGGGTTAAGCGACTCCACTCGATTTGGCCCGGCACTGCTTACCAGCCTAATCACGGCGACAGCCGTTTGGCATTGGTCCGGCCGCTGGTGGGCGCTGATCGCATCGTTTATGCCACAGCTCACCTATGCTGAATTTGAACCGAGCTACACCATCGCCTTACCCCTGTTGGGATTGCTGCTGTACACCCTGTTTGTACCTCCGGCCGAGTATGCGCTCGACTATCCAGACGATCCCCCTCATCCTAAACAAAAGGGATGGGTAGACGGGCTAACGCTGGCGCTTTTAGCCTTACGCCCATTAGGGGGGATGGCGGCGGTCATTGTGATCTGGTTTAGGTCAGCCAACAAGTGGCTCGTGGCGGGATTGGTTGTCGCCTTGGCGGCCGGATACTTCCTGCTCCCACCATCCATCACTGCCCCACTATTAGCTATCACAAATCCGATGGCTAATCCGCTTTTAGGGTGGTCGATTTTCGCCGGTTTAATCCTGCTTTTAATCGGCATTGGTCAGCGGGATGTGTTGATCTCGGCTGCATCTACTCCCCTATTTCTGCCTGCGTTTTCTTGGGGTGTTTTACTCACTCCGGCCGTTGTGTTAGCCGTCCGCTTGCCTTTGTTCTTTATCGGATTAAATTTAGTTATTTGGGGAACCACCGTGCTGATGGGTGGCTAAACTTGCATTAAAACAGCCATGATCGAAACAACTATCACCATAGACGGCCCGGCCGCATCGGGGAAAACGACCGTAGGGTATGAGCTTGCCCAAAAAATCGGATATGTGTTTTTGGATACCGGCGTGATGTATCGGGTCGCTACGCTAGCCGCATTAAACGCCAATATCGATCCCCAAGATGAGACGGCCGTCGTGCAAATCACCCAAACGCTGGATTTTGATATCGAGCCTGAAATTGACCATGAAGACGGCCGGCACTACACCGTTTGGGTCAATGGGGTAGATGCAACTTGGGAGCTGCGCAAACCGGCGGTCAATCAAAATGTATCGGCCGTGGCATCTTACCCACAGGTGCGCGAGGAGCTGGTACGGCTGCAACGGGAGTTTGCAGATGGGCATGCAACGGTCATGGTCGGCCGAGATATCGGCACCGTTGTGTTACCCGATGCCCCGCTTAAAATATATTTAGAAGCCACGCCAGAAATTCGGGCCCGCCGCCGCATGGGCGATCACTTACAGAGAGACTACAACACGGTTGAATTTGAGAAGATTTTGGCCGATATTATTCGCCGGGACAGGATCGACAGCAGTCGCGAACATTCTCCGCTCAAACCGGCCGACGATGCGCTGATCATCGACACCAGCACCCTTACGCCGGAGGGGGTTTTGCAGGCGATGCTGGATGCGGTGGCTGAGCGAGAATTGCCGATTTTAAACGGATAAACGGTCGTTCGATCACAAAATAAATCAGAGAGCCAACACCCCCACACAACAATAAAGAGACGATCAGCTGCCACGGCTCAGCCAATTGCAGTCGGGTGGCCACTAAATGATTTACGATCTTGTGGATCAGGTAAATGCTGTATGAAAATATAGCCACCCAATAGGTCAATTTAGACTCTGTTTTATACAGCACAGAATAGGGACTGAGAGCCGCCATCACCACAAAACCAAACCCGATTGATAAAATCGGGAAGCCAAATAAAAGGGTGGGCCATGTTGCAAAATTTGCAGAGGTAACAGAGCCACCAAACAGCCAATAGGCTGAACCCAACAGCAAACCGGCCGGTAACAAAAGCCAATCCCTCCACTGTTGGATGGCACGGGTCAACCCCGGCCGGAATTTGCTCAGCGCAGCGATCGCCACCCCGACCAACAACCCATCTAGCCGAGCATAGCTGGGATAGTAAATGGCGATTGAGGCGGCCCGTAGCTGGTTTTCTAACCCGATTTTAGGCTGGATGTCTGTTTGCCATGCCCACCAGCGCAGGCCGATCCCGAGGAGCAAAACGATAGCAAAACATATCGCCCCGCCAAACCTGTCGCGCTCTTTGAGCCACCATCGCTTTTGCGCAAAAAACAGCCAGATTAAGAGGGGCAGCACGAGGTAAAAATGCTCTTCTACGCTGAGCGACCAGGCGTGTGAAAACGAGGTCCGATAGGGATTAAAGTCAAAGTTTTGAGTAAAGGTTAAAAAACGCCACAGCGGTTGTAGTGCGATCCCTTCTCCCCAGCTTGGGAATAAAAAGTAGATGGCGAGCACAAACCAGTAGGCGGGCAAGATGCGCAGAGAGCGTGCAAGATAGAAGGCTTTGAACTGTATCCGGCCGGTTGTGGTGACTTCATCAAACAGTTTGCTGGCGATTAGATAGCCGCTGAGCACAAAAAACAGGTCAACGCCCGACCAGCCAACCCGGCCGACCACGTCGAGCCAAACGGTAGGCAGCCCATAAAAAGCTCTGTAATGGTACAGCACCACGCCGAGTATGGCGCTAGCCCGTAGGTGGTCTAGCCCGTGAAGTCTGGGGATCACAAATTTTGATTGTGCATAGCGGCCCACGCTGCTGCAAATGCGTTTCGACCGGCTTGCTTAAAATCACTCACTTTTGTGTCGAGCGGGTGAATCAGAAATTGAGACAGCTCAACGATGTAGTGGGCCAGATCGATGTTCCGCTCGGCCGCAAATTCTTTGACACCATCCAGAGCCACATCTGCATAAAACTCGATTTCTCGTTGCTGACTCTCTTCGATTTCGGCACCGGTGTATCCGGTAAACACAATTTTTGTCTTAAGATCGGCCGATGGTTGTCGCCACAGTTTAATCGTGCAGCCAGCCATCCGTTCACCTCCCGGGGACTGATGTCTGATGTAGCTAGAGCCTTCTGAATTCATGTCTTGATCCTGTTGTTGGTTTCTCCCGAATTGTATCCCAGCCTCTTTTTGTAACTAAATAGATCACAAAAGTATCCCCTAAAGGGGCTATGTATCCCTTTTAGTATCCACTCCCGGGTACTAATACCGCGCCTATGATCTCTAGAATCAAACGTATCGCTAAAAAAAACCATCGAGACTTACCGGGGCAATTTAGCACCCATAAATTTTGTCATAGAGAGCTTCTTTTGGAGTTCAGAGATTTTGGTGACGATCTGCTAACGGCCGGTTTTTAACCTAAATATAAAGTTACAGAAGAAGGAAATGCCTCCCATCAAAGGAGTGCCTACACAGGATTAAGGAAAAACTGTTATGTCAAAAAAAATATTTCATATCAATGATTATCCCACTATCAAGAACCGGCCAGACCACAATCACAACAATATGCTCGCCTTAAAATCAAGGCATCTTCGTGTCGGATTGCCGTTTATTGGCGTCATGATACTTAGTTTGCTTTTGTTGATGAGCTTTGATGTCTCTGCCGCAAGCCTACCTAGCACCCAAGAGCATCTATCAGCAAACAAGGCTCAACCCCCTCTACCCTCAGATGGAACCTATTTTGACTCTCCAATTACAACATATGCTACTTTTCCAGGGCCAGTCAAAGTAGCAATCGGCGGTAAATCTCTTTACGAAAAAGGGTACAGGATTAACGAAATAAGTGATGACTTTACTGTAACTCTTCAGGCCTGTGGCAATGGAGAAAACCCTGAGATCGTTGCAGCGTATTTGCAATGGTATCAACGCTGGCGCGGCAACAGCAACACAACCCAATTTGATTCGACTATAAATGTAAAAATAAATGATAGCCCTTTTAAAAATAATCTTGAAATTGATAGTGAAAAAGGGCAGAAGTGGGCTCGCATTCAAGAAAAAGATGGGGGTCAAGACAGAACATGGATCCGGCGCAACGCATTACTCGAGCTTGATATCCTCCAATCAGAATGGCAATCCGGTGACAATACAATCGCTTTTTCTGGCCTTATGCCACCGGGGGTTGGATCTGGGGTAGAAAATAATGAAACATATGGCATTGGCATTCACGTATTTTATGAATGCCAAGATTTCCCTGACGTTTTAACCACATTTAGCACAGGTTTAGATTGGTTTTACTACTTTAACGTGAAGGATTATGCAGATGCCTACTCGGATTTGTCATGCTTTACTTTTCCGCCCGCCCCCTCAATAACAAATGTCACAATCGATGCGTTGTTAGGAGGACAAGCTGAGTTGGGGCCAAATAATCTTCGGGGGAGTGTTATTAAATATAGAACTGGCAATGATTCTGATGGCTTCCCGCAAGAAAATCCGGTAAAGCCAACTGGAAATGCTGTTTACAACCATAGTTCTGCTGTTCAGATTGGTGTTGCGGAAGGAGACACTGCGATTTGGAAAAGCAATCTAGGACGAGAATGGGACGCGTATAGCAACCAACAAAGCGGTCACGACATTGTCGTTCAAGCAAACGATACTTGGCTTTGTTTCCAAGCAAAATCAACCCCTGTCAAAACAGATGGGCAGGGAAATTTAATTGAAGGCGGGAGCGACAGAGGCATCAGCGGAGACTTGTTTAGTATCGCATTTACCATACCTGTTACCCAATCCGTAATCATCACGGATTGGGGCGACTTGCCTGATTCAATTGCAGGATCGGTAGATTACAACACAGACAGTACTGGCATTGCAGGGCCAAGCCACCCGATTATTCCAGAACTACAGCTTGGACAAACCATTGATGCGGAGCTTGATGGGCAACCCTCGGCCGAGGCCAATGGGGATGACAACAACCCCTCAACGCCAGATGATGAGGACGGTGTCATCACACCGATCCCGCAGGCTGGGCAAGCCAATGTGTTTACCGTAACGGTGTCAAATACAACGGGCCAAAATGCCTTTGTACACGGCTTTGTGGACTGGAACGCTGACGGGGACTTTGACGACGAGAACGAACAAACGACTGAAACGATCCCGGCCGGATCAACAGATGCGACCGTCACACTCTCTTTCACCCCGGCCGAAATTGATAAAAACGTCAACTTTGGCGCACGTTTCCGGCTGAGCACAGACGCCACTTTAGGGGCAGATGGGCCAGCCACCAATGGGGAGGTCGAAGACTATATTTTGATCTACCTGCCAGAGCCTGTAGAACCGCCTACAGACTGGGGAGATTTACCAGATACCACTCCGGGGTTTGGACGCGAAAATTACAACACAGATAAGGATGGACCAGTAGAAGGTCCAAGTCACCCGATTATTCCAGAGCTACAGCTTGGACAAACCATTGATGCGGAGCTTGATGGGCAACCCTCGGCCGGGGCCAATGGGGATGACAACAACCCCACAACGCCAGATGATGAGGACGGTGTCATCACACCGATCCCGCAGGCTGGGCAAGCCAATGTGTTTACCGTAACGGTGTCAAATACAACGGGCCAAAATGCCTTTGTACACGGCTTTGTGGACTGGAACGCTGACGGGGACTTTGACGACGAGAACGAACAAACGACTGAAACGATCCCGGCCGGGTCAACAGATGGAACGGTCACACTCTCTTTCAACCCAGCCGAAATTGATAAAAACGTCAACTTTGGCGCACGTTTCCGGTTAAGCACGGATGCTGCTTTAGGACCAGATGGGCCAGCCACCAATGGGGAGGTCGAAGACTACATTTTAATCTATCAGACAGAGCCTCCTGCAGACTGGAGCGATTTGCCTGATTCGATCACAGGATCGATAGATTACAACACAGACAGTACAGGTATTGCGGGGCCAAGTCACCCGATTATTCCAGAGCTACAGCTTGGACAAACCATTGATGCAGAGCTTAATGGGCAACCCACGGCCGGGGCCAATGGGGATGACAACACCCCCTCAACAATCGATGACGAAGATGGGGTGGTTTTAACCACACTACTTCAAGCAGGGCAAATCAATGAATTCTTAGCCAGAGTTAGCAATACGACGGGGCAAGACGCTTTCTTGTACGGCTTTATCGATTGGAATGCTGACGGTGATTTTGACGATGCGAATGAGGCGATTCGTGAAATAGTACCCACAGGATCCGTCAACAATCCTGTCTCACTAGCATTTACTCCGGCCGCAATTGCAGAAAATATCAATTTTGGTGCTCGCTTCCGGCTGAGTACTGATGCCAATTTGGGACCAGATGGGCCAGCCACAAACGGCGAGGTCGAAGACTATATTCTGATCTATAAGACAGAGCCGCCCGCAGATTGGGGCGATTTACCTGACAAAACCCCAGGGGTTGGAATCGAAAATTACAACACAGATAAGGATGGACCAGTAGAAGGTCCAAGTCATCCAATCATCTCAGAATTGCAAATAGGAGACAGAAATGATCCGGAATTAGACGGGCAGCAGTCAGCTACTGCAGATGGTGATGACTTAAATGGGGATGACGAGGATGGTGTTGATCTACCTGACCCAATAAAACTACAAATCAATCAACCAAATCCGTTTACAGTGACTGTTTCTAATTCTACCGGCCAAGATGCCTACCTGTACGGCTTTGTTGATTGGGACGGAAACGGCCAGTTCTTAGGGGAAACCGAACGGATCAGCACAACTATTTCGACAGGTTCTTTCAATGAAATTGTGGGGCTGTCTCTTTCTCCAACAACACTTATTTCTGGCACCAATATCGGAATACGATTTCGCTTAAGTACCGATGCCAATTTAGGACCAGATGGTCCAGCGACCAATGGTGAAGTGGAAGACTATATTTTAAAGTTTGTCGATCCTCCTGTAGCTCAACCTTGGGATCGAGGTGATTTACCCGAGTCACTTTACACCACCTTGGTTAACCCAACCGGTGTCATCTCGGGAGATCTGGTTGGCCCTAGCCATTTGATTGTTCCTGGCCTGCACTTGGGCGAAATCGTAGATGGGGAAGCCGATGGTCAACCCCATCACTTTGCCAATGGTGATGATGATCTATTTGGCTCTGAGCCAGATGATGAAGACGGCGTTCTTTTACCTCGCTTGATCGAAATCGGGCAAACGGCCGATTTTCAAGTCACGGCCGTGAACCAACGCGGTGTTGATGCTTATTTATATGCCTTTGTGGATTGGAACGGTGATGGGGATTTTGAGGATGAACGTGAATCTCAGACCCAAACGATACCCAGCATAAGTGGGGTTCAGATTCTGACACTAACGTTCAATGTCCCAACATCAACCCTGATGAGCGGCGAAGGGAATCTGAACGACCTAGGGTTGCGCTTCCGGCTCAGCACATCAACCGGATTAACAGCCCACGACACCAAGGGCGGCCCGATACCCAATGGAGAGGTAGAGGATTACCTGATCCCGGCCGAAACAGACGTTGACATCGTTGACTTTAGCCATCAATTGGGGGAGACCGGCAAGGTCACGCTGACATGGGGCGCACTGGGCGAAGCGAGCAATATTAGCTTCAGAATTTACAGAACAGATAGCACTGTGTTTGAAAACCCCCGCTATGAAGGATCAGTTACCTCCAAATGGCCAGACACTCACGAAGATGAAAGAACCAACTATCAGTTTGTAGACTATGTCGGCGAAAGCGGCACATACACCTACTGGCTGTATAGCATCGACGTGAACGGACACTACAACTGGCATAGTTCAACAACAGAAACTGTGGCTGGCCCAACCCATAAACTCTTTCTGCCAATAGCCCCACAAAATTAACACAACCGTATCTAAGCGAGTCAGATCAGATGGTTAATTCTGATCTGGTCTGACTCCCATTTTTCAAGAGGAAAAATCACATGTTTAACTCAAAAGCCATCATTTTTATTTTGATATTTACGATCGGAACCATCAGCCTAGGTTATTTCAGCAGTCCGGTAGATGCGGCTGAAGCGATTGTGACATCTACATCAACGCCTCCCCCCACAACAACAACCCCGACACCAACTACGCCACCGCCGACAACCCCACCACCAAACACACAAACGCCCACAGTAACACCCACCCCCTGTCCAGAAAAATTGGGGTGTGCTGGGATTGTCCCGACTGTGACTCCCACGACGTCAAATTCAATCCTGCTGTTTGCGATAGGTATTGTGCTTTTATTTGTCTACTGGGTCATCAACATTGCGACCAACAGCTCAAATCAAGATTAATCGCAACTATTCAGCGCTTCAACAATCTGTTTAAAGCGTGTTGCGTAGAACGTTGAATCTATCAAGCGGCAGCTTTTACGTTCCACGTAATACGCTTTCTGGTGCAAATTTTGATGCCCGCTAAACAATTACGATTAATCAGCATTTATAAGCCATGAAAAAGATCAAACAGGCCCTCTTAATCACGTCTTTGACCCTCATGCTCGTATCGGTCTTGATGCTGAGTTTTGAGATTGGCTTTGCAGCACGCCCGGCCGAAGGCCTGTTGATCAACCGCCAACACCGGCCGGCAAAAATTAAAGGGTCAGACATGGTGGTTCGTTCAGCTAAAAGAGCAGCGGCAGAGCCGGTTCCCCACGGGATTGTGTGGCAGGAGTCCCATGCTAAAGCAGGCCCACCCGAGCAGGCTGTGAGTCATGAACCGGCCGAGAACGAGCCTGCCCACGCCCCGCGGCTGGGGGGGCAAACGATCAGCCAGATCAATTTAGACCAACCCATTCTCGCACCTGAGCAAATTGCTCAACAACCTGACCTGACGACATTAGCTGCCAAGGCAGACCCACAAATCGAAAACGGCCGGTTGTCGATCCCAAAGTTAGGGCTAAACACGCAAATTGTTCCGCTCCCCAATTACGGGGAAGGCTGGAACTTGGGATTGATCAACCAAGAGGTGGCGCTTTTGGGCAATACCGGCCGCTTTCCACTAGATGAGAAAGCGATGGTCTTTTCTGGCCACGTCATCGACTCATGGGAATTTGGCCCCTTCTTCCATCTTAATCGACTCATGCCGCAGGATCAGCTGAGCTATGTCTACAAAAATCAAGAATTTATCTACGAAGTCTCGCGACTGATGTTTGTGACCCCAGATCGAGCAGATTTACTTTACCAAGATGATGGTGAGCGGATTATTTTGATGACCTGTAGCGACTACAGCTTTGCATCCGGCATCTTTGAAAAACGGCTTTTAGTTATCGCAGATTTGGTTGATGTCCAACCGGTCTCGCCCAATTTAGGTTTATCCGATGAAAACCCGATCTACGAAAATTAAATCATGGCTCCGGCCGATTATTTGGCTCTCGCTGGCGTTCTTGATCAGCCAAACGGCACAGGGCGCACCCGCACCACATGAGCCAAACAGCAGCCAGCAGGTCGTTGTGCATGAAAACGGGCTAACGGTCCAATGGTCGGCCAGTGAGCTTGATTGGCACACAGACGATCTTGGGACCATGCCACAGATCGATGGGTTTGAAACAGACGCCCGCCCCGGCTTCATGCAGCTGCCGTTTAAAACCGTCTCGTTTGCGATCCCGGCCGATACTGAGTTTGCAACCACCGTCACCTCGGCCAAAGCCATCCCGCAAAACACCCGCAAACCGGTGATGATTGCACCTGCACCGGCCGGTGTTGTACGCGACGCTGACAACCAAGTGATCGGCGGCGACTTCAAAGCGGTAGGGTTAAAAGCAACCGATCAAACAACCCCCGTTATCGTTGAAGAAATCGGCACGATGGGGGGCATTCGGCTCGGCCGGGCCACGTTCTACCCCATCACCGCACAAAAAAATGGGGCGCTAGCGTTTGTGCAAAACGCCACGGTCGACATTGTGTTCACCTCGACCCGAGCTGTCCCCGCGCTACACATGCCCCTGCTCAACAGCCCCTTGGCGGATGCGGTGAGCCAAGAAGTTGCCAACCCCAGCCACATGATCCCCAATCGGGCAACGATGCCCCACAGGCAGAACATGTTAGAGCCGACAATGGCTACCGCCGTCATCGATTTTGCGGGTGAAGGTATGGCACAAATAACCGGTCAGCAGCTACTCAACGCAGGTATTAATCCAGCCCAATTTAACCCGAACCAGCTACAGGTTTTACACGGCGGCGCCCCGTTGCCTCTTTTATGGATGGGGAACAACAACGACCAATTTGAACCAGATGAAGCGGTTCGGTTCTACGCCCCACGCTTTACTAGCCGCTGGAGCGCTACCGCCCCGTTTTTATTGCGCAATAGCGATACGGCCAGATTAGACATCGGCGCACGCCCCGGTTTAACCATTGATCCTGAAGCCCGATTGACACAGCAACAGCGCTTTGAAGAGAACCTTGTTTACTCGTCTGACTGTTTGTGCGGCGAGCTGGATTTGGGTCACGATGGAGACCGTTGGATGTGGCAGGAGCTAAGACGGGCCGATGGGAGAAGCCAATCACAACTGATCGAAACAACTTTGGCCCGGCCGGATCTTAATCAGCCAGCGATGGTATCGATCTCGATGCTGGGTAAAACCAACCTCGCAGGTGTGCCGCTCGACCATCATGTGGCGGTTGAACTAAATGGATCACCCATTGGTGAAATTCGCTGGGACGGTCAAAAATCACACACTCAAACGCTGGCAATCCCGGCCGGTTTGCTCCAGATCACCAACAAAATAGAGCTAACAATGGTCGAGTCGGGAACCCCCATCGACAGCGTGTGGCTCGACGCGATCAGATTCGACTACACCACAAATACTGAGCCACCGGCCAAACAGGAGATTTTTTATGGAGCAGACCGAGCAGGTTCATACGCCCTGCCGGTCCATTCGTCGGCCGCTGTCACCGTGTTTGATGTCACCAATCCACAGGCGCCTCAGATTTTGAGCAATATTAATCGGTTTGAAGGATCGGTTAGTTGGGGGGATGAGGGGACAAAAGGGGCAACGTATGTCTTGGTTCCGGCCGATGATTATTTGACCCCCACATCAGTTACAGCCACAAGCGGCTTGAGCACAAGCGCCACAGACGGTGCCAGCTACATCATAATTGCCCCGCAAACGTTTATCAGCTCCGGAGAACTGGCCCCGTTGATCAAATTACGCAGCGAGCAGGGTTGGCAAGTTGGTGTTGAATCGGCCGAAGAGATTTATGTTGCGTTTGGGGATGGGGTGGCTCGGCCGGAAGCGATTCGCGATTATTTACAGTGGGCCTATCACACATGGGACACACCACCTCAAATGGTTCTACTCGTGGGGGATGGCTCAACAGACCCCAAACAGCATTTAGCCAGCAGCCCGGTAACTCGCATCCCCCCATTTTTAGCCACGGTTGATCCGTGGATGGGAGAGACTGCGGCCGATAATCGGTTTGTCACCATCGACGGGGATGACAATCTGCCCGATCTTATGCTCGGCCGACTGCCGGTCAACACCATCACAGAGTTGAACCAGGTTGTGACTAAAATTTTGCGTTACGAAACAGCTGAGCCAGCCACCTTGTGGAACGCACAGACGCTGTGGGCGGCCGATAACGCAGGCGATTCGAGGCTGTTTGAATGGTTTTCAGAAGAGTTGATAGCCTATTTTATTCAGCGTCCCTTTTATGGTCACTCTTTCTATTTGTCACCCCAAAGCGACAATCAAAGCGCCGTTCAGCAAAATATAGTCACGCGCTGGCGCAAAGGTGCCGGGTTGATGATGTATATGGGTCATGCCTCACGCCATCAATGGGCGGCCGAGCGCCTGTTCCATATCGATGATGTGGCGTTGTTGGGCAATCAAGAACGGTTGCCGTTTGTGATGCATCTCTCCTGTTTAACCGGATCATTCCATTCGGCCCACTTGACCGCGCTTGATGAACAGCTGGTGCGCCAACACGACGGCGGTGGCATTGCTGTCTGGGGATCCAGTGGTTTAGGCGTGGCGACCGGCCATCACCATTTGGCGGCCGGTGCGCTTGATTCGCTCTACAAACAGCAGACACCCACAGTAGGGATAGCTACAATGGCGGGCAAACTTAGACTCGCAACCCGTGGACCCGAACATATGCTAATGCTTGATACCTTTAATTTATTGGGCGACCCAGCCACACAGTTAAATTTAAACGTCATTGATACGTCTCAACATTCGGTCCACTTACCTTTTGTTCAAAGATAATCGAGCGGACAGCTACCCACTGCTATCTTTTAAAACCCGATCAATCACGATACAGGTCGCCAAGATCGAAACAACATCTTCATCCTTCTGAATCGATACACCATAGTGTTGGGGAATAGAAAAATGCTCTCGGCTCACATGAGCCACTTCTTGCCCTTGGCGGCGGAAAACAAATTCAAACAGCCAAAACGAGCCATCAATCTCATAGTCGTTTGGGCCGGGGACATCTAGGGTAAATGTTTGTTTGAACCAGCTAAATTCTTTTTTGATGGTGGCAAACATCGCCCCATTTTTTGTGATTGAATAGGTTGGGAACATCATCGTCTCTTGTCGGATATAGGCCAACTCTTTGCCACTCTCGCTTTTAAACGAAAATCGACTGCCCCATGTAAATAGTTCCCTCTCAACCAAAAACGCGGGCTCCTTAAACTCATCTAAAATCGTAAAGCTGTTTCCAAACGACATCCACTCTTGCTTAATATAGTAAATCATCTTGTTTTCCTTCTGTCTGCCTGTCAGGGTAAATCACACTCTCTTTTACGATTATTAATAGGGGGTAGTTTTAAATTTTCCAGCAATGGTCTGGGCAGAAACCGATTTTTTGACCCATCTCGTGTCTAGCCGAGCCAATTTCCAAGCCTTCCTTCCCGGTTCAAGAGCCAGCAAATTACACCCTTTTTGTTTCAAAGTTAACAACCACCTTACGGCCTATTTCTACTAAAATTTTGAAGTTTTGGAGCCCATTCTTCTTAAATTCACGTTATTATGTCAACTTATTTAGCCTAATTAGCATCTTTAACGTCCCTTTCACAGCCTGTTCAGACTCACCGTAAGAATCAAATTTCAGACACAAATTTGGGCCTCTACCTCTGGTAAATGGTCAAAATCCCCCCTGCCAACTTGACCGTAATTTTTAGCAAGTGTGTTTTAGCTTACGCATCAAATGAATGAAAAAGCTCATCCCGGCCTACATAGTACTCGCATACTTCCGCCCGTCTTAACCACAAGGCCGTTTATTTCATACGAACAAGCGGCACATCTATTATTTGAGGTCAAATCTTATGGGACGAAACGCGAACTATAAAGTAATTGCGATTTGGGGGCTTTTAGCTCTAGTAGCCATTATCTTAATTATCACAGGCACATCTTTTGCAGGGAACAGTCAATCCTCGCCAGCATTTTCCGCCTGTGGTCCTCTAGCTCAAGAAGCTGAAGGCGCTAACCTGCACGGAGCAATGCAGATTGGAGAAACAGACGGACGGTCATTTATTTATGTTCCGGTCGATAATCAACTCAGCTTGGATGCACCGCATCCTGACAATCGCGCAGATTTCTGCGTGACAATCGCCCAAAGTGGCACATATGCCATTAACGCCGTTGTATCGGCCGACAATGACAAACAAGACTCGTTCTGGGTCGTCATTAATGGGGAATCCCACCTGTGGGACTTTGGATTTGGGAAAGGGTTTGTCGAAAGCCCCATCCGGTCACGCTACAACGATAGCCAGAAGGTTCAGGTCGATCTAACGGCCGGACAAGCGATTATCAGCATCCATCATCGCGAAACCCTAGCCAAGCTAGATCGCATCGAGCTTGTACCGCTATCCTTCGAAATTGAACCAACCGAAGAATCTGAAGAACCTGGAAACATCGGCGGCGAGATACCGAACGGTGGCTCAGCCATTTGCGGCGGCTTAGAACAAGAAGCTGAACTAGGAACCCTAGTCGGCGCCATGCAGATCGGAGAACGAGCTGATGCGCGCGGCGGAAAATTTATCTTCGTGCCAGATTCGGCCGGGCAAGCAACTGAAGCAGACGGTGCCAACCGGGCAGATTTCTGTATATCCGTCCCTCAAAACGGAGAGTATCGGATTCGGGCCTCAGCCAGCGCACCAGATGACACCCATGACTCGCTGTTTGTGACAGTTGACGGTGCCCCAGCCAAAGGGTACTTGTGGCAGCCACCCAACAGCAAAGAGTTCAAAGAAGACTTTGTACATGATCGGGGTATCAATGACACGCAAATCATCACCCTTTCTGCAGGAGATCACACGCTGAGCTTCCACCATCGGGAGCCAGGCACAAAGCTTGACTGGTTCAAGGTAGAACTTGTTTCTGGTGCACCTAGCAATCCAGAACCAACGGCCGTGCCACCCACTGCCACAACAGAGGCAGCAGCCCCTACAGCGGTGCCACCCACTGCCACAACAGAGGCAGCGGCTCCAACAGCGGTACCGCCAACCGCGACGGCCGAACCACCTCCACCGACCGCTACCAACGTGCCGCCAACCGCAACACCGGTTGAAGAGCAAGCGTGTAACGACCTAGTGATCGAAGCTGAAAGCGGAGAGATTTTTGGTAACTTCAAAATCGGTGAACACAAAGATGCAAGCGGTGGCCAATATATTTATGTGCCAGAACATGCGGGACACGCCAGCGGCGGGCTTGATAAAGAGAACCGCGTTGAGTATTGCGTCGAGATTAAAGATGCGGGCGAATATCACATTATGGCGTGGGCACGCACACCAAATTATCACTTGAGCGACTCGTTCTTTATTACCGTCGATGGTGGACCAGCTAACGGATTCACTTGGGATGTAAAAAACTCCGATCGTTTTGTAAACTCATACGTCAATTCTCGCGGTCAAGGCAAGCGTTTAACCCTTAACCTGTCGGCCGGCGAGCACACCCTTGCATTCCATCGCCGTGAAGCGGAAACCCACTTAGACCAATTCGAATTAATTTTCGTCTCTGACAGCGGGCAACCGATCCAACCAACAGCGGCCCCAACCCAAGCTGCGACGGCCGCCCCGACCCAAGCACCCACCAAACAACCACCTACCCCCACATCAGAACCAACGAAAGAAGGGCCGGTGGCAACCGCAACCAGCGTACCGCCAACCCCAACCAAACTGCCCCCCACAGCAACCCCCGACCGGGCAGCATGTAGCAACAGCTTGGTGATGGAAGCTGAACGCGGCGATCTTAAAGGTGCGTTTCAAGTACGCAGTTTGATTAGTGCCAGTGGCAGTCAATACATTTATGTTCCAAACAGCGCAGGACACGCCTCAGGCAACAAGCTCACCGGGCAAAACAGCGCCTCGTACTGTTTTAACATCACCAAAGCTAGCACCTACAAAATCTTGGCTCGTGTTTGGGCACCAGACAGCCAGCACGACTCATACTTCGTTCAAGTGGATGGCGCACCTGCGGCCGGATATTTATGGGACGTGCGACACACCTCTTCATTCCAAGAAGATTACGTCAACGACCGCTACAAATCAGACCCAACCGAAATTTTCCTAACTGCGGGTCAACACACCATCACCTTCCATCATAGAGAGTCCGGCACGCTGTTAGACAAAATTGAGCTGGTTGACACCGGTAACGGCGGAGCGCCGATCAACACAACACCGCAAGCCACCGCGGTTCCACCCACAGCTACCCCAGTAACCCAACCGCCAACAGCCACAGCGATCCCCCCTACACCGACCCAAGCGGCAACCTGTGGTTCGTTAAGCCAAGAGGCTGAAGCGGGTACCCTGTTCGGCCGGATGCAGATCATCCCAGATGCAGGTGCACGTGGCGGCCGAGCCGTTGGCAGCACCGCATCGGTCAATAATCTGTCACAAGGTGACCGGGTCGATTACTGCTTCACCATTACCGAGGCGGGCGATTACCAAATCAACGGATATGCTAAATCACCAAATTTCGCATCAAATTCGATGTTCTGGACGATTGACGGCAGCCCAAGCAACGGCATGGTGTGGCACGCAGACAACACGATCACATTCCGTGGTCAGCGGGTTTCAAACGGTGGCAACCCAGAAGGGGGCAACTCGGGCAAAACCATCGCCCTAGAAGCAGGCAACCATACGTTAAGCTTCTACATCCGTGAAGCAGGCATGCTTTTAGACCGTTTTGAGATCGTTTCAACCATCGGCGGTGGTCAAGAAATTCCTAATCCAACAGCCACCCCGAACCCAACCGCAGTCCCAACCGTTCAGCCACCAGCTAATCCTGGCGGCGGCGGATCTATTAACAACATGGTTCCCCGTGAAATTCAGCTTGATTATTCAAATGCCGGATTGAGCGGCGGCATCCCCAACTATTCAAACGTGGTCGAGATCACCGGCCGGTCACAAAGTGATATCGAGCGGGCGATTAATAATGCCGCACCGTACACCAAAATCATTTTGCCACCGGGTGTTATTAACATCGGCACCATCGAGATCAAGAAAAGCAACATCACCTTAGCCGGTAGCGGCAACGGCTGTGGCGAAACGATCTTACGATTTGGATCAAACGACTCCGGTATCGTCGTCGGGAACGGTGGCTACGTTGGTTCTTCAATCAACCTAACCTCCAGCTCAAACCGGAACAGCCGAGAGATTACCGTCTCGAATGCAGGCAGCTTTAACGTTGGCGACTATATCTTTATCCGCCAGAACGATAACAGCAGCCTTTTCAGACCAGATTTAAGCCGCAACCCGAACGAAGACTGGACCAAAAACAACGCGACCCAGATGAATAAGGTTGTGGGCAAACGTGGCAACACGTTACAGCTAGAAGGTGGTTTAAACCTTGATTACACCACATCGTTAAACGCACGGGTCGCCAAAGTGGGCAACATGATTTCCGGTGTTGGTATCGAAAATCTGACCCTTGAACGAACCGGCCGTGACTCGGCCCAATATGAATCAGCCAACATCTATTTCAAATATGTGGCAAATTCCTGGGTCAAAGGGATCGTGAGCAAGAACTCTGTGCGTGCGCATGTCACCTTCAACAAGTCGTACAAATCAGAAGTGCGCGGCATTTATATGGATGCATCTTATAACAATGGCCCCGGTGGACATGGTTACGGTGTACGCCTCGAAGGTGGAACAACTGACGTTTTAGTTGAAAACAACATCGCTAAACTGATGAGACACAGTTACATCGCCCAGATCGGCGCCAACGGTAACGTGTTTGGCTACAACTATTCGACTGATCCATACGGCGAAGGGTTTGGTGAAATTTATACAGACCTAAGTGTCCACGGTGGATTTGGTCACTCGAATCTGTTTGAAGGCAACCAAGCGCAAATGGCTAAGTTAGACAATATTCATGGGTCTAATTCCGGCAACTTGTACTTCCGCAACCGGCTTGAGAAGGATGTAGACAACTACACGTTTAAGAACGAGCTATTGCCAAAAGGTGCATCAACCCCGCATATCTGGGTTCATGAAAACCAATACTACAATGCGTTCTTAGCCAACGAAATGGGCTTCCCTGGCGCAAACAGCAAGACCCAAACTGTTGGGTTCGACAGCGGCCGTGTTCGTGACAATTACACCGTATGTAAATACGTAAATAGTAGTGATGGCGAAAGAGGTTGCGGCCGTACGCGCCAAACCACCATTGGGCACGGGAATCATGATTATCTGCAAAACCAGACGTTATGGAGCAGCTCAATCAGCGACCGCGCCTTCCCAAGCTCAGTTTACTTGGGTGGCAAACCATCTTTCTGGGGCAACCAAGCTTGGCCATCATTTGGTCCAGACACACTTGGGCTAAGTGAAAACCAAAAGATGATTCCAGCAAAAGCCAGATTCCTAAGTGCCCAACAAGGGCGCGGCAACTATTGCTATACGGGCGGATAGATTAGACTGTTAATCTCTCATCTATCTGATTTAAAAGGCTCAACCAGACGGTTGGGCCTTTTTTTCGTTCAGCACCCAAATCAGACCGCTTATCCCCCACCCCAACCGCTGGATCAAAAAAGGGCTTAAGAGCCTCCTGCATCGGTTAACCTGCTAACTGTCCAGTTCATTTTTCTTGTGCCTCACCTAACAACCAGTGAGGTAAAGCAAATGACCAACTCGTTTAAACTCCTACTCCTTTTAACCCTCGTATCTGTAAGTGCGCTTTCGGGGGCCACGTTTTTACATTCTCAAACCCAGCACCAAACCGACCCTGCCACCTCCTACAGTTGGCAGCCGCTACGCATCGGTGGCGGCGGGTTTGTCACCGGCATTGTCGCCCACCCGTCTGAACCCGACACCCTCATCGCCAAAACAGATGTGGGGGGCTCATATCGCTGGAACGCAAGCACGGCCGTTTGGGAACAGCTGCTACTCGAAAATCGTGTACCCAATCCTTTAACCGCTGATTATGCGGTTGAATCGGTTGCAATCGCCCCCAGCGATGCAGACCGGTTGTACATCGCGGCCGGAAATGACACAGACAGCGCCAACGGCCGGATTTTGGCCTCGGCCGACGGTGGGCAAAGCTGGACCGATAGCGGTCAACGCTGGCTGATCAGTGGCAACGAAGAAGCGTACCGCACCGGCGGCGAACGGCTGGCCGTTGACCCACAAAATGCAGACATCGTCTACTTTGGCAGCCGCACACTCGGGCTGTGGGTCTCGGCAGATGGGGCTCAAACATGGCAGCAGGTCCCGACCAGTGAAATACCGATCATCGAGTCAGATGAAATCGCAGGCGTCCATCTAGTTCTCTTCGACCCCACCG
This sequence comes from Chloroflexota bacterium, assembly GCA_020628815.1. Classification (GTDB taxonomy): domain Bacteria; phylum Chloroflexota; class Anaerolineae; order Promineifilales; family Promineifilaceae; genus WTJY01. The sequence continues at coordinate 21,617 of JAHDEN010000093.1, forward strand.
GTCCCACAAACAACGGCCGGACCCAACGGCTGTATGCGGCTGTGCAAAACGGGGGCGTTTATCGTTCAGATGATGCGGGGAGCAGTTGGGCAGCTGTCTTCGAAGCGGCCGGTGTCTCGCTCGATATGGAGATCGACAGCAATGGGCAACTTCTGTTTGTTTTAACCGACGATGGTGAGGATAACGGTTCCCTCTTTCGCTACGACCCAGACTCTGGGCAAACGGCCAATCTAAGCCCCAACAATTGGGACGATTACCGAACGGTGGCGGTTGATCCGTTTAATCCTAATCGCATTTTTATCGGCACATTTGGGCTAACCAGCGGCTTTTACCGCTCGGCCGATGGTGGGCAAACGTGGGACAGCTTGCAAATCGACATCAACGAACCGGACGTTGCCTGGCCAGGACAAAGCACGCTAACCGGCTACATGAGCATCGGCAACATGATTTTTGACCCTGTTACACCCAACAAACTCTGGTTTGCTGAAGGGATGGGCGTTTGGCACACAAGCGATCTGGCAGACGGGACGGTCACGTGGGAATTTGAATCGCTCGGTATCGAAGAGCTGGTTTCAAACGATGTGGTGGCCCTGCAAGACGGGACGCTGGTGACGGCCCATTGGGATCGCGGTTTATACCATCACCCCACCCCACATGATGCTGTTTACGATGCCCAGTTGGCTCACAGCGGCCGGTTTAATTCTGCTTGGGACATCGACACAACACCGGCCGATCCTGACTTTGTTACGGCCGTAGTCAGCGACCATCGTTTTTGTTGTGAGGCAGACGGAGAAGCGTATCAAGGTGTTTTTTCGCTTGATAGCGGCCGTTCGTGGCAAGCGTTTCCTACTCGGCCAGAAAGCCTAAAGTTTGGCAATATCGCCGTTGCGGCCAACGACAGCCAAAACATCGTCTGGCTCCCATCTTTTAACGAAGCGGCACAAGTGACTAAAGACCAAGGCCAAACGTGGCAAACGATCAATTTGCCCGGCACAGATGGTGACATTCCCGAAGGGTCACATTTTGCTCACTACCTCAATCGCAGAGTGCTGACGGCCGACCAAGTTTTGCCCAACACCTTTTATCTGCTCCATTCCGATCTGGGGATCATGCGCT
>JAHDEN010000094.1 GCA_020628815.1 Chloroflexota bacterium
TGGTGATGTTCAAGACCCATAACTACACCCCGTCCAAAGATCAAAACTTTGACACGTTTACGTTCCATTGGGACAACGTTCGTTTTGATGGCCCTGTGGTGGGTGTGCACGATGCGTATGACGCTGACGGCGTTGTTTATTTGCAGGCAAACGGTGATCGTCAGATTGGCGAGACAGAAACGGTGAACATTGATCTACCGACGGTTGGCGCAAATCCGATTTTGGTCGGGCAGGTGAACCAGCCCAAGCGTGGCCAAGTGTTGCTCAGCATCAACGGCCGGCCGGATATCCTCATCGAACCAGACCGATATGTAAACGGCGATTGCAACAGCGACAACTGGAACACGTTTGATGTCCCCATCGACCCTGCGTGGTTGCAGGCTGGGAACAACACCCTGAAATGGACCATTGGCCCGCGCCCTGACTGTGTGACGGGTGACTATCAGTGGGACGGCTTCTCGGTTAAGGCGCTACAAATTCAAATGGATCGTGATGGTTCTGTGGCCCAGCCTCCGCAGACTCCGTCAAATCCCCCGGCCGAAGGGTTTGATGTTTTTAGCTTTTTACCGTGGGTTAACCAGCCGTAAGCAAAATCAGCAATTTTTACAGGCTTCGGCGGGGTTCAACCCTGCCGGAGTCTTTTTTTCTTTCTAAATTTATCGGGTAGGGGGCGACGCCACGAGCTATCCATATGTATCAACTTAAGCAAGTTCAAAGGGAAATCATCTATGCCAAATTTGATCAAGCTGTTGTAGGGGTGCCCCTCGTGGGTACCCAGGTTGACGCCATTCTGGACCTCGGGCACCCACAAGGGATGCCCCTACATCACGTTTTTGCGTTATGGAAACGATGATTTTTGGAGCAAACGTGACTGATTTTTCCCTTAAGTTGATACGTATGGGGTGACGCCGCGAGCTATCCAAAGATCGCTTCGGGCGGGTTGGCTTTATTGTGTTCGATCTGTTCGATGTCCCACACCCGGCCGAAAGACAGCGAGCGTGGGCAGTGGCCGTAAGCTTCATCCACCTCTAGCAAAATGCCTTGCAGCGTGATCGCCTTTTCATCTGGGTCAAACACTTCCCCTTCAATCCCAAGTGCATCAACTTCATCTTTATCAAGATAGGTGACTCGGCCGTTGACCCGCGCAGTGTAGTTAAAGCCAGGGATCATAAAGACCAACCCCGCTTTGGGGTTTTCGGCCGTGTTCCCATAGCTATCAAAAATTCGATTGCCCCGAATGTCAGGGATAAGCAGTCGCTTTTCATCAAGCACCTTCACAAAACCCGGTTTGCCACCACGGGGAGAAGCATCGCAATTCCCGTCGCTGTCGGCCGTGGCCAGCACTGCAAACGGAGAACTTTCGATAAAGGCTTGCACCCAGTCGCTCATGTAGGGGACTATTTTCTCGGCCGCACGTTTTGATGGCTCACCATATTTTTCTCGTAACTGTTCTTTATTCATACATCCTCCAATTTTTATTGACGCTGATCTCTATTGTCCCATTTTGAATAATAACGTAGGTAAACGTTTATGTTCCCGGCCGATTCATAAACGCTTATCCTCTGATTTTTGGGTATCAAATATATGGGGCTGTTTTCAGGGTCGGCCGAAAAAGTACAAATAATTGAGCTGCCAATGATTAACTCCCAGCCCCAATCCTTGCCAACAACATGCGGGATATAGTTTATTTTTGCAAGCTCTTCAACTATGTCACTGACCATAGAATCTTTTGCAAGTTGAACGCCATACTCATGTGGAGCGTCCGTATCATCTCCCATTGCAACACTATCTCGTTTGACGATGATCTGGAGCATGTTCATTTTATTGTGATAACGCGGCGATCAGTCCGGCCGCTGCGGCCGAATCAACATACTCGCGCAGCAGGGTGATCTTTCCATTTTCGACTTCACCAACCACACAGGCACTCAAACACAGCTCGGTTCCATCTGGTAAAGTCCCTCTAACCAAGTGTTCTTCTACAAACCCTGTATCTGTGGCTGAACGGATGGCATCCTCGTACCTGAACTCTTTGACGATGGCCAAAACAGCAAAAGTAAACCCAAGCAGTGTTTCAAGATTCATCGGCTCCCCTCCGTTTTGAATCGCCTGCAGATCGGCCGCACAAATCGCTTTAACCCCGGCCGCATCCCCATTGGCAAATGCTTTAAACAGCGCTTCGCACAGCTGATTGTTATCCATCCAATTCTCCTTTAACCCTGCACAAAACCAACGATGCACAGCGGAACGAACCGCCGGTCGCCGGAACACCATCAAACACAACCTCTTCAACCGTGTAGCCCAGCTCCGTTAGTATCCCATTGACCCGAGCACTTGAAAAGCTCTGACGCGCAATGAGGGTAGATCGGTTGATCGAAAGCAAATTGGTCGCCAAATGCTCACGTTCTACATCGTCCACCTCAATCCAATCAGCTTGTTTTAAAACCCGCCACGTTTCGTCACTGTTTCCGGCCAAGCTGTTAGGGTGGATGAGCATGTGACCCATCCCCAAAGGGTTAAGGCAGCAGTCGAGATGGAGCTGGCTGTGATAGACCGGAACAATGTCCACCCCTTTTCCTGCGTAGAAATCTCTGAGGAATTCAAACCCTTTTTGATTTGTGCGCTGATGAATCCCAACTAGAACCGTTTGCGCATCTAAAACGATGACGTCTCCACCTTCGATAATCGCCCCCGCAGGCGGCCGGATAATTTTTTGTGGATCGATGTTTTTCAAATGAGCTAGCACCGTTTTGATCTCATCTGCCCGACTGTGGACCGCCATGTTGGCTATGAAAAAAGTGTCCCGGATCACAAAACCGATATCCCGTGGACAGGTGTAATCAAACGAATAGGCGGCCGTTGTATCTGCCAATAGAACCTCAACCCCATGTTTTTCTAGCACCGCAATAAACGCTGCATATTCCCCAATCAACTGCTCCTCGGTAGGGTAGGTTAGCGCCAGAACCTGCTCTTTCCAGGCGGTGTTGGGGATAAGCGGGAACTCTTGCAGCTCGGCCGCAACTTTTTCTTTGTCTCGTAAATACGGCGCTCCTTGCCCGATGATGACTTGTTTCAACGTCGAAAATTCATTTTGGATCGATAATCGGTTTACGTCAGGATGGTTCATATTTATTCAGCGATCTCACGCAGTGTCATGGTGAGTAAAATCGGGACAGGGATTAGAAAAATGGCGAGGGATGCGTACCCGATCGGCAATGTGGTGGCAACTGCGATCGCTCCGATCAGCGGGCCACCCACAACTTGTCCAATCGCATTGGTTTGAGCCCACATCGAAAGCACGGTGGCACGGACTTCGGGGGCGATTTGGCGGGTAAGCCACGGGTCATACAGGGTAAAGTTAGCCCGCTGAATTTGCTTGCTCAGGATAAATACCAAAACACCAAATTCAAAGCTGCGGGCAAAGGCAAATAGAACAATCGAGACGATAAAGCCAAGGGTAAAGATGCGCATGCCGCGCGCCACTTGATCGGCCGGAGCCCCGTCATATTTTCGCTTCACCCATTCCATGACCCCTAAATTGAGCAGGCCGTTGGCGATGCTGATAAACCCTAACCAGACAACAGGTTCCCAGTTGTTAAACGTTGGCCAAACAAAATCTTCTAGCAGATGGGCTTCGCTCAGGCCACCGGATGTTGTTACACCTGGGTCAACCAATCCATAACACAGCTCAATCGCAAAAATCAGCATCAAAAACCGGCTGGCTCGCACATAGCTAAATCCGGCGCCCAGCGTCTGTTTGAGCGCTCCCCAAGTGTTTCGTTCATCCTGCGCGGCCGAGACAAAGTTGTTTTCCGGCATCAGGAAAAACATGGAAAGGGCGAGCAGCATAAACCCGCCCCCCGCTACCTGATACACCAGCGTCAGGTTGAACGAACCGGTGATCATGGCCGCCACGGTGCCGACAATGCCGACAAACCGGCCGATCTGATCCCCCCGAATCATCACATCTTGCACCTGTTTGTCTTCAACTTCTCCAGCGATCCAAGCCCATAAAGCGCCGCTGATAAAAGTGTCACCCACGGCCGCAATCGAAAGCCCCAACAGCACGGCCCAATATTGGGGGATCGAGCCTTCAACGATGAAGCCACAACCGATTAAAAGATAGCCGATAAGCGTAGACAGTTTGCGACTGTAGGCATCCGCAACCACCCCTGTCGGAATTTCAGCCAAAAAGGCGACCAATCGAAACACAGCGGCCGCCAGCAAAAGTTGAAACGCGTTCATCCCCACCACGTCTACCCGATAAATGGTGCTCACCAGCAGCATGGCCATAAATAGCGCCCCATAAATGGCTTGGATGAGAAAGTATGCGGTAATAGGTTTGAGCTGTTTCACTAGCGGAGTGTATCAATAAGCATTCAGTGCAACCAAACGTATTTGACACAGGTGTCAAAACCTGAGGAATTAGGCGAGGGGAGGCGAAAATCTTACTGTTACACAATCGCTGCTTTTTAAGATATCTACTACAATCTAAATACCCTATCCCGGTTGAATAATCAGCGCTTTGATAAAGTCAAATTTCAGCAGGTTGCACCGCTATTTACGATTAACCCACCGGAAATAAAAAGGACTCATTATGCATAATCAAGAAATCCCAGTTGCAAAACTAAACATCCAAGCCTCTGAAATAGCGGAACATTGTTCCGAACGAATCCTCGAAAATGAAATTGAGGGGATCACGGTTGAGCACCACGTTGTCCCGAGCTCAGGGGCGGTTGTGGATCATGCTACCGAAGGGGTTAAAACAATCTACCTGTTTATACAAGGTGCAGGGAGCATCGTTGCGGCCGATGCAAGCTACGAGATCGTGCCAGAAACCATCTTTTTACCAAATATGGTTGAGCAGATTGTGATCAACGTGGCACAAAACGACACCCTGCACTACCTGAAAATATCAACCAAATTAACTGCGCAAGACAAGCTTGATTTAGCAGGATTCCCAGCTCAAAATACTCAAAACGTCTACTATGCAAAGTTCATCGATTGCCAACCGTATACTGAAAAAATAAAAAACCTGAATACGGTAAGCCGCACCATTCTTTCTAACAAAATCATCCCCAGGGTGGCGATGGGTACGGTACAAACAAAAGGGCCTGATGAAGTTGGGGCGCATGAGCACCCGATGTTAGAGCAGCTGTTTTTAGGCCTATCTGAAAACAGCTGTACTGTCTATGCGGATGATGCTCAAGTTGATTTCCCCGAACACGCTTTGCTCCATATCCCCTTGGGATCAAGACATTCAGTCTCTGTAGAAAAAGATGAGGTTATGTATTATGTCTGGATGGATTTCTTCTTAGACAAGCAGGGGGAAGAGTGGCTAAACACGCACAAAGTCATCGGGGGTGATGAGTAGTCACACCATCTGGTAAGGATCAATCGGGCTGAGCAAACTATTCGAGAGAGGAGCAAATTCCCAAAACCGGCCGAGATCGATTGATGAGCCTCAGTCTCCCAAAGAAAGTACCGGGTTTCCCGAAACAAATGACTTCATTCCCCGATTTTCATCTATAAAATTGCGCACAGACACCCGTATTGTCGGATGGGTCAAAACTGACCAACGCATAAAAAAGGATGGAAAAAATGAACGTAATTCGTGCAAATGGAGTTCCGATTTGGATCACAGGCTTAGCAATTTTATTTGGAGCAATGGGGACGTTTCTAGGCGTAAACGCATTGATTAACCCGGACACGGCTGTAGGTTTCATTGATGGGGCTGATGTTTTGGCTCTTTCATGGGCCGGCCGGAACTTGGGCTTGGGCGTCGCTTTACTCGCGGCAGTTTTCATGCGCAGCGCCAGCGGCTATGCGGTTGCGTTTGGTGCATCGATGTTCCGGGAAATCGGTGACATTTTTGCTCAAACCGTTGGGGACACAGGCTTTGGGATTCCAACGCTGGCCGTCTTGGTTGTGATTGAAATTGTCTGTGTTGCTTTCTGTGTGCGGGCTGCGCTTGCTGAAAGAGCCTAAAGGCGGTTGAAATTCTGTTGCTAAACACCAAATATCCCTGTCGCAGGCCGTTTCAATTTGTAGCTTTGGAATTAGACCGATCTGCGGCCGGGATATCTTGTTCAAAAATCAAACGCTTACCCCCCCCTTGCCCCCTAAATCTAGCCTGCCTAATCTCAACCGAAATCTGACAGTCTGTAGGATCGCCCGCATTTTACCCGTGCCTCCCAATAGTCTTCCTTAAAGACGCCTCAATCGGGCCATGCTCCACCCGTTTGCATCGCTCTAGCATAATGTTCCATCCGTGTGTCATCATGCTCTCGAACCTTAGATAAAAGCGGAAAATCTTCAGCCGCTATCTCTAATTGTGCTATCGGTTTGACTGGCACTAAACTCGCCTGCTGTTTTATCCTGACCGTATGCCCCTTAAATTCCATTGTTGGTTGTTCTGTAAATGTCTCTGAGGGTAGCAGGTAAACCACCCCTTTTCTCCAAGGTTTCTTTTGGAGCACCCCTTGGCTGATTGAAAACAGATAAAACGAGTCACTAATCGGTGTGTCATCTTCGACAAACTGAATACAGGCATTGTTTACCGTCATCGGATGTTTTTCCCGGTCAATAATCGCAAAAAACATCGGCCACACCCCATCTGCAGCGGCGAATACAGCTTTTTGATCCCCAAACTCACTAATGTCTTCCGCTTTTCTTGGCTCAAATAATGTAATGTCTGGGTTGCCTGATCCATGTAAAACCAGATTGTGTTTTTCTACTATATAATTGAGAAACTTCCATTTGGGTGCAGCCAAATCATATTGGATTTTGGCGCAATCGTTTTGATTAACCGTGTTTAAATACAATTGCTCAAATGCTGCTTGATCTTTTTGATTTATTGTTTCATCCGGACACTGTAGCCAATATTCAGGAAGCTTGATCATTTTGCACCTATTACTACTTTTACTTGCCGCCCGACGTTAGGTCATCCACTGACTGATAAACAAGATATTCAATAATTCGAGATTGTGAGGCTCCATCACGAATTTGTTTATTTGTTTAGTTATTGCAACTGCAATGATTTATGTGGTCTTAACAGACAAAGCAATTGAACCTCAAGGTCTTGAAAAAATGATTGCCCCCCACTGGTTTAGAGGGCTTAGTTTTTTCAGGTAGATTGGAGATGGTGTATTTGAATGAGGTTGGCTTCTAAATCCTGACAGTCAAGCAGGGCAAATTTAGTTATTTATTTAATTCCCATAAAGTATTAAACTCATCTTGAATAGCTTCATAAAGTGGAGATGCTGCAGGGTAACGTAATAAAGGGCTTTCGCTTCCAATGCGAGAGAAAAGATATTGCAAACAGAGAGCCTCGCTATCTGAGATTATGATCTGAAAATGAACTATTCCTTCTTTGATTTGCCGTACTTCGATATTTGAACTTTTATCTGAGAGTAATGAAAAGTGTGAGTACATGTCTTGAATACGCTCTTTTATCGAATTATCACTTTCACCTGGAAGTTTGTTATTAATTAGATGAGGCAAAGCATAATGATTCTCATCCATAATTAAAATCCTTATTTTGCAGCCGGAGTTCGCAGTTTTTAATATTGCTTCCGTAGATGATTTCTTACCCCATGACATGAGTGCAATTCCCATCAAATTACACGTAGTCGTTGAATTTAAGACCATATCTTCAAATCGGGGTGCTTCTCCGAACTCTTTCGAGGTTCTGCTAAGCCAATATCTGTGTTCGTTGGTAGGATTGCTTATCACCCCCCAAGTTTCTAGCAGGCCTAATGGCTTATAATCGTCACTTAGAAGAACGGCTACTTGTTTTGCAACTTCTTTCACCCATACCCTATCGAAGATGTTTTCGGGGTCCAGGTCATAGGAAATAGTTCGATAGTCTTTAACATCAAATGGAATAGTTTGTCCATTTTCGATCATTAAAATAACAGGGCGGGCTGCCGCTTGTGCTACTGCAAGCTCATAAAAAACATTTGGGTTATGCCCTGTAAGCACCGCAACGCAAATGTCATATTCGAGTATAGCTTGAAGCATTTGGTCAGTAATCTTACCAGGTTCAGACATATGATCAGCTCTAATCGCTTCAACATCATGTTCATCTAAAGCAGGTCGGATAATTGTTTTAAAAACGTTATCCGCATGTTTTCTAATTGCAGAATCATCTGCCCCAATTGGGCTAATAACAAAGCACTTCTTCTTCATTTGTACTCTCCTTAAATACGTTGCGGGCTCAATGCATCATGTAGTTCCTCAAGAATAGGGTGATCAAACGGTAAATCATATAGTCGCCAAATAAGATCAAACAACTTGCGGAAGTAAAAGTCCTCTTGGCGAAAATCAAGACTTACCAAGGGGCGCAATTGTGGTGAAAATGATGTTTTGCCAGTTCCTTCTAACAAAATTGGCAAGATGCTTTCACCATACTCATCAGGGTTTCGTACCCGATAATTGATTAAATTTAATTCTGCTGTAACAACACTGTTTTTTTCTTTTGCCTCATATTTAGTCAATAAGCCGGGCGTGCCAACAGGTAAGACGTAATTTACTTTATCAATTCGTTCTATAAAGTGATCTAAATTGGATCCGGGGGGACTATCCCAACGATCTAACAAAATAGCGATGCCTGCATCGCGCAAATCTTTGGCAAACTGCAGCACCCAACGCTCGTGTTCAGAAACACCCCAAGCATAGCTGATAAACGCTGACGGATGATCTTCTTCTGCTAAATCACGGGTAAGTGATTTAACACGTACTAACGCAGCCGCAAAATTAGTACGGTACTGTGCCACCGTTTGCTGAGCTTCCAACATAATCTCTTCACGGTGAGAAAGTCGAGTCAACGGCTCAGGGTTGGGTAGGATCAGCTTATTGCCACACTCATTGCAGAAGCTAAAGTCCCTGCCTCGCTCAAGCTGTTTCATAACAACATTGCGTGCTAATTGAGTGTGACAGCCCCCGCAAATTACCGGTTGATATCGGAATATTTCAAGGCCACCCCGATTGAGGAAGCGTTCAAACAGGCCTTGGAAGGCTAAACGAACTGGATCAGGCGTATTATCTGCATAGTAGATTAAAAGCTCAATTTCCCCATCACCATAATCTGTTTGTTGGAAGCCGCAGATTTCTCCATCACCCATCTCATATTGTGCTTGATTTTGCCAGTGATGGGTGCGGATAAAGGTATTGGTGTAGCCAAGCAACACCACAAGCGACGAGTAGATATTTTCTACTGCCCCTTTAACGCGATAAGAGCCACTTTCAACAATCTGAAACTCAGTGGTTACGGGCCGCTTTTCATTGATTAATGAGGGGAATACGAGGAAGATGCGCTGGTTAAAAGTTTCACGAAAGCAAAGATTTTTCTCTAAAAACAAGACTGCCACTGCATCGAGTAAAACTTCTTGTTCTGATTCATCCAATTTTTGTAACTCTTGAAAACGGTATCCACCAGTTAAAAGGGTTTCTTCTTCAAGTACGCCTAATCCCATTGGGTTTCGTCGAGCTTCAAGTACTAAAGAAGATGCAAGATTTACCAACACGTCTGGTGTCAGCAAAATCGATTGAGCGCCTTCCGAACCTTTTAGCACCTTAGCATAACCATGCGTTTCCAGATGGCCAACAGCGGTCATCATTTCCGCATCACTAAATTCCCAATCTTGATCAGTTATTTCAAGCTGCCTCCGCAGCGAATTGGGCTCAAGTAGAACATTTTCTTTCTCAGGTTGAGCTTTTAAATCTAGAACAAAATCTTTAATGCGTTTAAAGGTAACTGTAGTGATTGTGGCAGGGATTTCATCCCACGGGATACTTCTTTTAAGGTTTTCCATTAGCTCTGAAATCCCTTCACCTGTTGCGGCACTCGTTGATATATAACCTCCCTTAATTCCATGATGTTCACAGTAAGCTTCCAATTCTGCATTGGTTAGAGTTGAGACTCCCCTATCAGTGCGAGCCCCGACTAGGATAGTGCTGCATAGTTCTTTGTTTTCATTTTTGAGTTGATTGAGCCAGAACTCAACACCTGAAAGAGGCTCTCGTCGATTAGTGGGATCAAAGAGGACTAAAGCCGTATCAACATCATCGATGAATAGTGAGTGAACTAGGCGATAATCCGGTTGCCCAGCTAAATCCCAAAGGACGGCTTCGCATTCGATTCCATTATTTTGGGGCTTTGTTAATTTGTCTATTACCCAAAACTGTTGGCCATGTGTCGATATTTGTTCTTTAAACTCTCCATGTGCAATTCGCCACCCAAGACCAGTTTTGCCTACACCTGAATCTCCCACTAAGACTATTTTTGCTGCTGAATATTTTGAGGATTGAATTGATTTACTTTCAGTAAAAATTGTTAAATCAAGTTCCCATATTCGGACTGATTTATCTTCATCACCCAAGGTGGCTAGAATAAAAAAATGAGGGTGAAATGCTAAACTGGGGGAATTTCTTTGTGAGCTTCGTTCTGGAATTGAACAAATGAAGTTTTTTCTTTCTATATCCCAAAAAGATACTGAGCCATCATGAGCCTTAGTTGCTAAGATATCTTCACTTTTTGAGATAGAACAGGATGATATTTTTGCTGTATGCCCTTCAAGAGTTGCCGACCTAAGTTTTTGATCTAAGTTAAAAACTTGTACCGTGCCATCCCAAGAACAGCCAATAATCTGTTGATTATTAGATGACCATGCACAATCAAAAACCTGAGAGCGACTTATCTTTATTGCGAGTTGAGCAGATTCCCTTTTGATATTCCAAACAACTAAATATCCATTGCTAGTAGCTAATAAAACTTGTTCTTTGTTAGCGGACAGTGACATATTATTGATCGAACCGTATTCAAGGAATTTGGTCGTACTTTTTACCCCTGTCTGAAAATGTATCCTCTTAAATTGTGCAGATTGAGTACCACAAAAAATTTCGCTACTATTAGGAGACCAGAGAACCGAATTGACTTTTTGATTGTTCGTGCCAATTTTACGAAAACTTCCTTCTAAAAAGGGGTCCCAAATCCAAGTTGGGTCATACCAGTTTCCTGATACTATTTTTTGATCATCTGGTGACCAAGCTGCAGAATAAACTCGATTAGTATGATGTGCCATGGAAAACACCTCATCGCCTTTTGCAACATCCCAAACTTTTACTGATTTATCTGCAGATGGGGTAACCAAATATTTGCCATTATTAGACCAAGCTATGCGATTTATCACGTCCGTATGGCTTCTTAAAATTCTTTTTAACGTTAATCCCGGAACCGGACTTTCGCCCACACGCACACCATCGGCCGGTTCTGGGTCGTAGCCGGGTAAATCAGGTAGCAATTCTTCAACTGTGAGAGGGGGTTTATCTTCAGTCATAATAGGATTTCTTGGATTAGATTGACGAATGGTTGCGGCCACCCAATAGTGCTCTACTGTGTAAGCCACCCCAATCATACCCTATTTTCTGTCTGATACACCTAGAAATTTTTTCCTGAAGACTGGGCCGATCAGGGAAGCTGAAATCGGTCAAGTCTTAGCTGCCAAAAGACTTGCCCATTTTCCTCCCTCCAGCCGACAATGGATCAGCCTCAAATCTTTTCGACAGGATTGTGCTAGCTAGATTTCATCCTTAAATCTTGTTGACCCTACCCAAAATTGTTTTTAAAGCGGACAAATTTTCAGAGCGGGATACACTACAGCCATGACCCTAACCCTCAGCAAAAAAGACCAGTTGATGCTGGCTGGTGATCACGGCCGGGCCGCGGAAGCCGCCATGCGAATCTTGACCCAAATGGGGGAAATCTTCGGGGCCAAACGGCTGATCGACATCGAGTCGGCACACATTGATGGCTGTTTATACCACGGGGACAGCGGCATCCACTTTGCCCAAATGCTGGTGGATGGGGGTGCGCAAACGGTCGTCCCCACAACGCTTAACGTCGGTGCGATCGACCTCGTCCACCCAGAACATTTTCAGGGGACGGCCGCACACGCCGCCAAAGCAACCGAGCTGATGAGCCTGTACCAGCAGATGGGGTGCCTGCCGATTTGGACCTGCGCACCCTACCAAACAACTCAAAAGCCAGCGTTTGGGCAGCAAATTATGTGGGCCGAGAGCAACGCCATTGTCTTTGCCAACTCGGTTTTGGGGGCGCGTACCAATCGGTATGGGGACTACATCGACATTTGTGGGGCGATCACCGGCCGAGCGCCTGAATACGGCCTGCACCTCACCGAGAATCGGCGCGGGCAAGTGGTCTACCATCTCAAAAATATCCCCGAACAGCTATTGGCCGAAGATGTGCTCTACCCGGTTATCGGCTACCTGATCGGCAGCCAAAGCGGCAGCCGCATACCGGTGATTACCGGTCTCCCTTCCGGTGCAACCGAAGATCACCTCAAAGCGTTAGGGGCGGCCGCCGCCTCATCCGGCGCCGTGGCATTGTTCCATGCGGTGGGGATCACGCCGGAGGCGAATACGTTGGACCAGGCGTTGCAGGGGGAACCGGCCGAGCGTGAGGTTGATGTCAGCGTCAACGACCTAAAACAGTTGCTGGGCCATCTGTCTACCGTGCCAGACGGCGAGATCAACGTCGTGGCACTGGGTAGTCCCCATTTCTCGCTCGGTGAATTTGAGCAGCTACTGCCGCTGGTGCGCAGCCATCCCCCCCAAACAGAATTTATTGTGTGTACCCACCGGCTGGTGCTGGCCGGGCTACAAAAGCGGGGTTGGCTAGATGAGTTGCGCGAGCTGGGCGTTGATGTTGTCGTAGACACCTGCGTCGTGGTGACCCCTATCGTTAAAGCCAGCGCAGGCGGCACGCTAATGACCAACTCGGGCAAGTTCGCCCACTACACGCCGGGCAACATCGGCTTTGACGTGATTTTTGGCAGTCTGCAAGAGTGTGTGCGTTCGGCCGCAATCGGCCGGGTATGGCGCGACCAGGAGCTGTGGCCATGAGCAGTTTCCGTCTAAAAATTTTGGTCGATGGGGTGGCTGTCGGCCGTCCGTTGGTGCTTGATGAGCCACTTAGCTTTTGGGGGGGATTGGACCCGCACAGCGGCGAGGTGATCGATCGTCGCCACCCGCAATCGGGCGAGACGGTGACCGGCCGAGTGCTGTTTTTGCCGTCCGGCCGAGGGTCGAGCAGTGCCAGCAGTATTTTGATGGAAGCGGTGCATGACGAGTCAGCACCGGCCGCGCTGGTCATGGCTGAAGCGGATGGCATTTTGGCACTCGGCGCGATTGTGGCGCAAGAGGTCTACGGCCGATCGTTGCCGGTTGTGCTGTTAAGCAGCGATGATTATCAGGCTGTGACGGCCGCGATCAAAGCCAACGACAAACTGTTTGTTGAACTATCTGATCATCAACTGCATTTGAAATAATCTTGATTACCAGACACAAATTTATTGACGGTATTCAAAAACCACCCGCGCTCATCCGCTAAATCTGCGGCAAAAGCTTGTTTAAGCTAAGCCTTTAGCTTTTTTGAGTAGGTAGGGTAGCTACAAAATAATTAGATCGGTCGTTACCCCGTTTCAGATGTACCTCAGCCCGCTTTCTAACGCAATCAGAATCATTTTTCTGAGCCAAATCATGGTATCTTAATACCATGCCGAGACTAAAACCTGCGATCCAAATCTTCTTTTTACTGCTTATCGCTTTGTTCTCTTTTAATCCTATCAGCATTATGGCCCAAAGTGACGAATCGATTAAGTGTGACGATATTCCGCCGAGCGTTAATATGGCCCCGATAGACTTTAGCGACTGTTCGGTTGTTTTATTGAGCGAGGAGGTTGATGAAACACTCGTTCATCGAATCGAGTTTTCTGCGATTGCTTCTGGCTGTTCGCCCGTGCTTAAAAATGAAGCAGTAGATCTCACGAATCGTGTGGTTCGGCTTAACTTAGAAGTTGATTTGCCCCCAGATTTAACGTGTCCGACTGTGATTAGTGTGTATTCAGTAGAGACAGAGCCTTTGCCTCTATCAAATGGGAAATGGCGGGTTGATGTGGTTGTATCGGATGAGTTTGAAGGTAAAACTTTTGTTGGTGAAGTTGATCTTTCGCCTCAGATTGTCCGGACGGAAACAACCGTTTATCTACCCATTATTCGTAAATAACCTGAGTTCGGGGTTTCAAAACAGGTCCGGACTCCCTGTCATTTGGCCCAACGAACTGACGCCTTGCCAAGATTAACAGGCCAATGACTGGGAGTTTCGTGCAGAACTCCCAGTCACCGACCGATTTTTCCCGATCACAAGCTGTCCCCATCGGTCATGTGACAGGGAGATTAGCTATAATCATCTAATTCCGAACTCGGGTTAAATAAAAAAACCGCTGAGATATTTCTTTTCTCAGCGGTTTTTTTTGTTTAGTCAAAATCGATTAGAGATTAATATCCGTTATCTCGTAGCACGGCGGTTAGCTGAGCTTCCATCGAGCTAGGGTCTAATGGGCCAAACCACTGGCGTAAAACAGTTTCACCATCGGGTGCCAATAAAATATAGTGGCTACGGCCGTTGATCTTCTGCTCTTGGCGCAGTTTGTCAATTCCGGGGTTATCAATGTCAAGGTCAAAGAAATCTACTTGACCTTCAAATGTACTTTTTAGCCCGTCCACGACGGGCGCGTTAGCGCGTCAAGTACTTCACCAGTTGGCGTACGAGTTTAAGAACGCCGGCCGGCCGGTTTGTCCGATCTGGTCAAAGTCTGTGGGGGAAACCACGGCGACCATTTCTGCGGCCGGTTCTTCAGCCACCATCTCATCGCTTTCGGCTTCTTCAACCATTACTTCTTCTACGGCTTCAACTTCTTCAGCCATCTCAGCTTCTGGCTCAGAAACCTTTTCTTCAACAACTTCAACCTCGGCCGGTTCTTCAACCACAACCGGTTCAGGTTCTGAAGCTTCTACTTCAACAGCTTCTTCAATGATCTCTTCTACTTGTTCAACCACTTCGGGTTCGGCCGCTGGTTCAGCGGAGCCACCACAAGCAGCCAAAAAAACAGAAAAAAGAAGCAAGAGTAGAATCGCGCTTGTGTGTTTAAAGCGTTTCATCATTTTTGTGTACCTCTACATTTAACTAAACAATCTTTTGCGGTCATCGTTTCAGAAGTAATTAAACATTCTGTTGAAGGCCGTCATTCCTGCGCAGGCAGGAATCTAGCGTCAAACTTAGCACTGGATACCCGCCTGCGCGGGTATGACGATCACGGGAAACATTGAAAACTTCTGATAGAGTGCATTAAACCGCATACCTATTAAAAAAATATAGCGATAGCTGTTTAGAAAATCTATAGGATTTGTATAGAAGGGGCTCTTTCTTAACCAACCGTAATAAATTTTAACAAGGCGCTCAAGAATTTTTAGAAAAAAGGTTTTGGAAATCCCGAGTTCCGTGTATGATTAATGCGTTCCGGTTCTTCCCCAAAGATATTATTTCGGGAGAGCTATCTAAAATAAGCGAAGCTTTCGGAGTTACTCTCTACGTGTGACTTTCATCGAACCCCTTAGCTGCTTGTGTTAAACACCCGCATTAAAAGCTCCGCCTATCTTGTGTCATCCGCTATATCCTACTGAAATTTTTAAACAAAGATCATGAAATTTGTCGATAACAAAGGCATTACCGACCCGAGCGTAAACTTGGCTATTGAAGAGTTTTTGCTGCGTTATTTAACCAGTGAGCCTGAACTACTTTTGTTCTATGTAAACGAGCCTTCGGTGATCATCGGCCGGAACCAAAACTCTATAGAAGAAGTAGATCCTGATTTTATTGCCGAGAAAAAGATAAACGTTGTGCGCCGGTTGTCCGGCGGTGGGGCGGTGTACCATGATCACGGCAACTTAAACTTTAGCTATATTTCCAGCTCGGCCGAGAACCTGCACAACTACCAGCATTTTATCAATCCGGTTGTTGAAGCCTTAAACCAGTTGGGGATACCTGCAGAGCTACAAGGTAAAAGTGATGTGGTGATCGAGGGCAAAAAGATATCCGGTAACGCGCAGTATGCGTCTCGCGGCCGGATGGTGAGCCATGGCACCATCTTATTTAACACCAACATCAAACATATGATGCAGGCGCTCAATCCCCGCCAAGCTGTGATTGAATCAACCGCTGTGCAGTCTGTGCGCAACTTTGTAACCAACGTTCAAGAGCATATGACCGATACGTTTACGATCGACATGCTTAAAAATGAACTGCTAAAAGGGATTTTTAAAACTGACTCACGGCCGGAATATCTGCTTTCATCGTCAGATTGGAAAGAGATTGAGCAAATCCGCGCACTTCGATTTGGTACGTGGAATTGGAACTATGGCCGTGCGCCCAAATTTAATGTGCAAAAAACAGGGGAGTTCCCGGCCGGTAAGCTGGATGTACGCATCAACGTAGAAAAGGGGATCATCGATTCGATCCGAATGTTTGGGTCATTTACTGGGCTTTCAGAAATCGATGAACTACAAGACAAGCTGACCGGAATCCGTTACGACTCAAAAACGATTAACTCTGTTTTAGCATCAGTCGATTTAACCCAGTATTTCGGTAACATTCCTACAGAAGAAATTTCAAAGCTTCTTTATTAATAGAACACCCTTTGGGGTCTGTTCAACAATCGCCTACTCGAACTCACATGAAAAAAGTTGGAACTATTCAAGCTATTTGGCTTTATCCTGTCAAATCTATGGCCGGGATTTCGGTAGAATCGGCCGACATGTATTGGTACGGATTAAGGGGAGACCGCCGCTACGCTTTTGTACAAAGCGATGATCACTCTACTTTTCCGTGGCTCACCGGCCGGGAAGTTTCAAAAATTGTCCAGTATCAGCCGGAATTTACAGATGAATCAGATCGGAAAGGGAGTGAGATTCGCATCACGACCCCTGAAGGCAAGAATCACACCATTTCATCCACACTCTTGCGGCAAGAGCTGGCTACTCAGCACAAACGGCCGGTCCATTTAATGCAGCTTAACCGGGGTGCGTTCGATGCTGCGCCGATGTCACTGGTTTCGCAAGCGACACTGGATCAACTTTCTAGCGTGCATGGGGCCGGGCTAGATCTGCGTCGTTTTCGGATCAATATCATTGTAGACAGCATAGATAAAACCGCGTATGTCGAAGACAGCTGGATTAATAGCACTTTGTCGTTTGGCGAAGCGGCCGGTGCTGATAATGAAGCTGAAACGGTCACCTCGATCTTATCCGCCCGGCCGATTACACGTTGCGTAATGGTCAACATTGATCCAGATACGGCCGAGCGCAATGCGGACGTATTAAAAAACGTGATCAAGAGCCGAAATAATCGTGTGGGGACTTATGCATGGCCTCGGCAGGTTGGCTCAATTCATGTGGGCGACTCTATTTATTTAACCTGAGTTCTAGATAAGCTCCGCAAGCTGTTTATCGCCACGAATGTACAAATATCAGTCTTCAATATCCGCGAAAGTCAGCTTTTATCCGCAGCAAAAATGCTTAAGCAAAACTCTGGTTAGAGTCAGAACGGCAATTTAACCTTCAACACAACCGCATGGAAAATATCTGGTATGCACAGTTAGAAGATACGCCAATTGATCATATCTGGGCCGCTGTGTCTGAATCTGGACTGATTTCACTGGCCTTCAGGGGGACCGAAGCTGAATTCTTAGCTGGGCTTAAGAAAAGGCACAAACCTGATCCTGTACCCGACCCAGACAAACTTGGACAGGTGTTCCAGCAATTGTCTAGGTATTTTTCAGGTAATTTAAAGGAATTTAATCTGCCCATCTGCTGGGCCGTGATGACTGAATTTCAGCAAACGGTACTTCGTTACGTTTCTGCTATACCTTACGGACAATTACGAACCTACAACGACATTGCGCACATTATCGGAAATCCTAAAACAATTCGCGCTGTGGGGCGTGCAAATGCAACGAATCCTATTCCAATCGTGGTGCCATGCCATCGAGTGATCGGTTCAAACGGTAAATTGACCGGTTTTGCTGGGGGATTGGAGACAAAAGCGGCGTTGCTGCGTTTAGAGGGTAGCTGGCTCCTATAAATAAAAAACAGATGTAGTCTGTACAATACATGTACAAGCAAAGCTGGACAATAGGACCAATTGTATGAACGTACCATGGTACCATTGACGCTTTGTACAGCTTTTATTCTGTATCAAACGGACTATTTATGTAAATCTGTGGACAAAATCAAAAAAGTCTTTGCAAAACTTGGACACATTGGTTATAATCTCGTTAAACTTTTGAACAGGTTTGTAGACGTAAGTCTTTGACAAGACATTCAAGGCTTGACTGACTGAATTCAACGACTAAAAAAATTCAGCGAAGCAGTAGTTAATAAACGAGCAAGATCATGACCACTTTGATTTTTGAATCACCAACATTGGTAGAAAGTAGTTTTATCCGTTACGAGTTTCCACCAGAGGGAATAACCGCTTTGGGGCACGTCGTACGCCGCATGCAGAAAACTAGCATGCTTTCTGATGTGGAAGAACTATTGAAATCAAATCAATTCGTTGAGGCGATGAGCCGCTTGAGCACATATGCGTTGGCGGCTGCTGTTTCGTTTGGTCAGCTATTTTATGAACCAGGTGAAGATCGTTTGGGTGAGTCGATTTCTGAATACGATCCAGAAACGGGCGCTTTGATCAATGCCACACTCATGAAACTTGATCCTGAAGAACATTATTCGTATGTGGTCCAAATGCCAGATGGCAGCCGGTTCCAAGGTAGCGAGACCGCCGTTGAACAAAAATATTCAACGACCGGTTGGATTCTCCCGGCCGAAGTGCGGTATGAATATGTTTCGGCCGATGAAACTTGGATGGTTTCACTGCGTGGTCAAGTATTTCGTGAAATTGTTCCCCGTTTGGTTGGCCCATGGCAAATGCGCGCTACAGCCAATCTAAAAATGAAAGACTCTACCGAACTTGCTGGAACGGCGTTTCTCAGCCGCGATGCCAAAGTAACCCTAGACATTGGCACCGAGGATGAGAAAACGCACGACGTGGTGCAGCTATTGTAATCTCCTTTTGTATATCGCTTGAATTGCTCAAGCTTAAGAGATGAGTTGTCGCTTGATGACTCGTCTTTTTTTTTGCCAAAAATCGGATCAAGTCTAAAATCAGCAGCTATGATTTGGTTCTTGCGCTGGCGATTAAAAAAAGGAGATGTGGAGCTGATTGAAAAGCTGAGCAACGGCTGGACATTAAAATCCCATCGATTTTTAGATGGAGACAAACATTACAAGCTGTATGGGCCTGAAGGGGAAGAGTCTGAAATTTTATGGAGTCAGGTGCAAAGGCTGCTGCGCCTCAAGGTAATCTCGACCAATCAAAAATTCCCGGCCGCTACATTTTTGCTGACAAGCCAGGGGCAGGCTTTGGCTAAATCTGGGGCACGAGGGGTAGGCTCGATTGTTAAGTTCGACAGCTAGGTACGATTTAATGGAAGTTGTTTGTTGTACTTAACTTCAGTTTTGGTTACGAACCAAGACGCACGTTGTCTTCCAAAAGAACGGTTTCATCTAAGGTCTAAAGGCCCGATGACACCGTTCTAGTTGATTTCAAGTTAGATATTTGGGCTCAAATAATTTGTAAAAACTATTTTCAGAATTTCGGAGCTTAAGCAAAACTCCGGTTACTTAGGATTTCGCCTTGATTTCAAAGCGACAGGCGGCCGCTCCCGTTGCCCTACATTCCGTTTCGACCACATCAAAATCTTGCCAACTTTTGCCGGTGGCAAACGCCATCGCCTGTTCAAGCGTGCCGACAAGCATGTGGCAAACTGGCGTTTTGCTGCTGCGCATGTGTGGAATTGCGTTTGTGTGGTTGGTGAATATGTGGGTTCCGCTATCAAACGCGATGTCGATTTTGGAATAATCAAGGTTGTTGATAAGCCCTTTTTTGATCCCCATTAAAATCGCCTGCATGCGTAGTTTTTGCGGCAGCGCTTTTAATGCCAAGTTGGCAAGCCCCATCGTTTTGATTTGTTCTTTACTGGCCCAATCAAACGCTGACCGGCCGATACGTCGCAACATCCCTTTGCCAGCTCGGCCGGTGAATGTTTCAACCGCTGCGTTTAGCTGGGCAAACTCACGTGCCAAAATGCCGTGCTCTAAATTGTTGGGTGGGGGATTGTCGATGTAGCGATCCAAGCCGCTTTCGCGCAAGACGGCCGTCAAGCCGTTTTGGCCCAACACGTCTTCAATACCGACCATGGTTTGTAATAGCAGAGCGTTGACGTAGTGTAGATCTTCGGGGAGCTCTATTCTGTCTGATGCAGTCATAGTTAACTCTTTATTTGGGGCGTTCGTGTTAGTTTCTATCAAGAAGTAGAATCTGTCCACTATGAGACTTGTCGCTTGGAATTGCAATATGGCCCTACACCGCAAGTTGGATCCGCTTCTGGCTCTAAATCCTGATATTGTGGTGTTATCTGAATGTGCTCGGCCGGAAATAGTGCGCGAAAAATGTGCCGATTGGGCCAAACACTTTGAGACAGATGCTGAAGTGGTTTGGATCGGTTCAAACAAGCACAAAGGTGTGGCGGTGATGGCGTTTAACGGCTACCAAGTTAAGCTGGCCGACTGTTATGATCCCAAACTGCGTTTTGTAGCCCCGGTAGAAGTGACCGGTCCGCTTGAATTTAACCTGTTAGCGGTGTGGGCCATGCACGCCAATGATGGGATTCGGAAAAAGGCGATTGCAGGTCCACTGCGTGACTCGCTCGACATCCATGCCAAATTTTTGCAGGCCAAACCGAGCATTGCGGCCGGTGATTTTAACAACAACTATTTTTGGGATAAGCCGGGCTGGGCGATGAACTTTGAAGCCACGGTTGAACGCTTTACCGAACTAGAGATGTCCAGCGCCTACCATGTTGCGCTGGGCGAAGCCCAAGGGGAAGAATCGATCCCGACCCACTATTGGCGGGACCGCAAAAAAGATGGGCCAACCTACCATATCGATTACATTTTTGTCCCTAAAGCTTGGGAAGCGGCTATGAGCCACTTTGAAGTGGGTACGTTTGAAGATTGGTGTGGCAGTAAGCTGAGCGACCATGTGCCGCTAATCGTTGATATCAAATTGTAGGTCTAGTCGTTCGGCAGAATGGGAAAAATTGCAGATGAAAACAAATAAGAACGGCTCGCCCGAGTAGAGCCACCTACGGCCGAAGAGGGGCTTAACCTGCAAATCGTTTCTTAATCGTCGTCGTCTTCTAGAACAGATACACGTTTGATACGAGGCTCATAGATTTCTCTGGGTGTCTCCCCATCCACTAAAACAACCTTGTACTCATCAGAATAAACCCAGCCGATATTCCCCTTTTTGTTGCACACGCATAGCAGAGGATACCGTTCCTTTTCATTCTCATGAGGCTCAATTTTTGTCCGGCCTGCATAATCTGTAGCAGCAAATCCACTACCGATAACAATAAACTCCTCTCCGCTTTCTTTATGTTTGATAATGACTGCCATTTTTCGTTCTCAGTTTACTTTGTCCCAGCCTGTGTTTAGCTGTGGTGCTGACCATTTTACAGGGGGTTTCCAAAATTTCAATTTTTGATCTGCAAAAAGCCCGTCTCGTTTGTGGATGTGGCCAAGCACTTCGTCCTTACCCAGCTCAATCTGACCGATTTGCTCAGGGGTAATGACGCCCCGCTTAACTCCAGCTTCATACTCTTCAAGATCTTTCCATTCCAACGAAAAATCAGGATGAACAATGAGATCAACTTCTAGATCAAGTGTATCAAAGCCAGCTTCCGAACGAAGTAAAGGCAACTCAAAATTGATATACCAGCCCAAGAATTCGTCTGTTTCGTGATTCCAATGCAGTTGAACGCCGTAATAGTCATCCGGCCGATTGATGATCAGAACCCGCTTGCCGAACCATGTGTGATTATACAGCTCCCAATTCATGCTCAACTGTTCATCCCAGCGATCTAAAAGTGGTCCCGAGCCAGAATCCCGATATTTGCGCGTTTTGAGCCCCGTAGTGAACTTACAAATTGAGCCGGGTATGATGAGAAGCTTAATTATTTCCGGCCGGTCTTCGACAACGGTCACCGGCCGGGCGATCCAAACCTTCCCGTTGTAAACACCATGATGAACCGCATGGTCCCCCGGCTGACGGAACGAAGTTCCGTGTGTAAGCGAAGCGCCGTTACCCACTGACCGAAAAACTGCTCTCCGGGTTAATCTCACGCAAGCGCGAATAAAAGCCGGTGTCTACTTCAAAATCGTTATACACCGCTTGGTATTTGATCGGATCTCCATCCTGATCGTGCCCGTTTTCAACCGCCTCAATAATTTTGAGCATTAAATAGCCCACCGGCCCCGCGTTTTTAAACTGATTGCCGCTCGTCCCTATCGCCATGTAGTAGCCGGGCAGATCAGACTTATCGTAGATGGGGATCCAATCCTCGGTCACATCGTACAGATCAACGACACCTTTTGGCTGATTTGGGATTTTCAGTTCGGGCAGCCGTTTGGCCAAGCGCATCACCTGGTTTTTCCATTGGTCTACGCTCACTTCTCGATCCCAATCGTCCGGGTCGTCGAGCCATTCGCGCGGGTCACACTCAGGGTCTTTTGAACCGATCAGCAGAGCGCCTCCCGTTTCCGGCCGGAAATACACCCCGCTGTCTGCATCGCTCCAGTGGCTGGCTAACTCACCAATTTCTTTGTGGGGATTAGGGACAAAATGCACTTCGTGGCGCAGCGGCC
>JAHDEN010000322.1:0-2179 GCA_020628815.1 Chloroflexota bacterium
TGAGCACCCGGCCGTGAATGGGTTTGGGGAGAGTTTTGAACGGGAAAAAGGGAGTGAGATTTACAACAAGGCGGCCGAGCAATACAGCCTTAACAACGATGATTTGCTCAATGCGCTGATTGAACTAGCTTATGAAAAAGGGGATTTTCGCTCAGACATCCCTCTTGAATTTATAAAACCCTTACTTGTCTATGTATTCAACCATGCGGCCGATATGGTTGATTTGAGCGACGCCAAACAGTTTGATGCGAACCTAAGCCATTTACTGACTGTTTTAAAATCCGGTCTGGCTTCTAGCTAAGCGAATTCTATTTTCAAACGTTTGCCCACCGCCTGAGCCAGTCGGTCCAAAGATTCAAGCGTAATCGACACGTTTTCAGGATCTAGTAACCGATCTAACTGTGAACGGCTCGTTTGCATCATTTCTGCTATCTCTGATTTTGTCAGAGATGATTCTTCTAATATGTCGGCGATTTGCAAAGCTAACACTCTTTTTTGTGCCTTAGCAGAAACTTCTTCAAGCAGTCCCTCTTCTTCTAAAAAGTCATCAAAATTACTGCCAGTATGTTGATTATTCATTGATCTCACCTGCATCTCGCCAGCTTTTCATTCTAGAACGCCCTAAATCCAAATCGCTTTGGGGTGTTTTTTGCGACTTTTTAATAAATCCATGCAAAAGGATGATTTCATTCTTTCCAACTGTAAAGAAGATTCGAGCGATTCGCTTATGTGTAATTTTAGAGCGCACCTCCCAAAGATTCGATTCTATTTTTCGGACCAAAGGCATTCCTAATGGCCATCGAAACTGTAAAACCTTTATATCTTCACCGATAACTTTCCGGTCTTCTCGTTCAAGTTCTTTCAAAAAATCTCGAACCGGCTCTCTTCCCATCTGGGTACGATAAAAAGCTACGGCGTAGGAAGGGGTACTGGTACTGCTCATTGGCCAGAGTGTACCGCAAATGGTACACGTGAGTCAACCTTAGAGATCAAGAAGGCTTTGAATGGAATAAAATGCGGCTTTTACAAAACCACTTAGCGAAGCGCCCGGCTAGCCTGTCTACGTCAGTGCAATCCCTAAAATCTTGTCAGACGCCTGTGCAAGTCGCTCCTCGGCCCGTTCGATACCACCAAACCACGTCAGCCCCTGCTCAACGTGCAAAACCACCCCATCTACTTCGGCCGCCAATAGCGCGCTATCCATCCCCTGAAACGGAGTTGGCCCCAATACAACCAACGTGTCACATTCCGCTTTCAGCTTAGCCATCACCCCGGCTAAATTGGGGCTAGCAGTCAGGTTTGAGCCGTTTTCACCCGCGTTACCGGCCGTGACAATCGACAAGTTGGCGACAGTGGTTTCCTGCAAACGCAACGGCTCATTTTTGCTTAGCGATTCGGCCAAGCCAGAGTCATTGTTCACTTTGGCGACGGTATGTAGCAAAGGATTGTTTAAAGCCCCATCGACCAAGATTGTTTTCCGGCCGCTGTTCGCCATGGCGGCCGCCAGCTCATAGGCCAAATAATTTGAGTTCTCGTCAAACCTTTTACCCGCGGTGCCACCAATCATGACCGAACTGGGTGCAGGATCTTGCAACAGCAAGGCTCCGCGCAAATCACGCCCCGCAATATTTGGTTTCCCCTGCGCCAAAACCGTATGTCCTTTTTGGCGCAGATCTTCGACATCACGCACGGCCGGGTCAAAATATTCAACCGCAAAGCCGATCAACAGCCCGACGATGATAGCCAGCACAATGCGCACCGGCAGGTCAAGCTGATTGCCGATAGAAGCGGGAACTTCGTTCACAACCGGCCGGTCAAGCAAGGCGATCTCGGCCGGAGACTCTAATCCCAGATGGGGAATGCCACTGGCGTTTTCCTCTTCAATCACCTCAATGGCCGACTCCATCATCGCCTGCAACGCATCTCGGTCGCCATAGTTCATGATAATCGTTAGGCGGCTACGGATCGCATCGGCACTGGTGCCGTTGAAAATATCCAACGGATCAACCGAATACCCCCGCTCCGCCGTTTTGGCAGCCACTTTCTCGGCAAAACCTATGCCGTTGGCCCAGTCAGCCATCCCGTTGGTCAAATACTCAGACGTGAGCCATTGGTGGTAACGTTCTTCTTCCGCCAGCGTTGCGTTTTCGGCCGGCAACGGTGGTGAGATGAGGAAGCG
>JAHDEN010000322.1:2189-3674 GCA_020628815.1 Chloroflexota bacterium
ACCCCGACGTTGTAATTAGATGGCGGAATCACAGCCTCTTCGGCCGTGAGTAGCGCAATCCCTAAAACAACAGCGGCCGGGATAAGCATAAACAGCCAGCGGCGGCGAAAAATTCTGAATAGTTGAGATAAATTCATAGGATTTACGATTGATGATTTTGGATTGACGATTGACATGCCAAATGCCTGTCGCAAAAGTTAGACGTTAGCAGTTGATCCTATTTATAGCTTTCAATTGGCCCAAAACCCAACGGATCAAAGACGAGTAGCCTGCTAAAAACAAACGATCCACGATGCATCAACGCAAGATTGCTATGCACGCCTAATCGTAAATCATCGATCCAAAATCGAAAATCACCCAGCAAGCGTTTCTATCGCACGATTAAGTCGGGTGACAGCTTCATCTTTGCCCAGCGCCACAATCGCTTCAAACAGCGGTGGAGAGACTTTTTGGCCAGTTACAGCCATGCGTGCCGTGCCTAAAAATGGACCCGCTTTTTCATTTTCGGTGTGAATTTCACCAATCGCTTTTAATCGTTCAGATATTCCGGCCGCAGTGAAATATTCATCATCGGTGTCTGCGATGAAGTCACGCGCGGCCGTAAAAGCGGCCAGCGCCGCTTCAGGACCCATCTTTTTATGAGTAAGCTGTTCGGCCGTTAAGTTAACCGTCTCATCAACCAGTAAAAACTGGAGCTGCTCATAAATATCGGTCAGCCGCTTGAGGCGCATGCCCACCACCGGAGCCAAAATGGCGATCTGCTCTTGGGTAATCGGCAAATTCTCCCGCTCTACAAACGGCATGATCTGCTCAGTTAATGCCTCTGGGGTCAGCGTCATAATGTACTGGTTATTGATCCAATCGAGTTTTGAATATGGCATCGACGCGGCCGAGGGATTGATGTCTGACAGCTCAAATCGTTCCATCGACTCTTCAGGGGTGAAAATCTCAACATCATCCCCATAAGCCCAACCGATATTGGTCAAAAAGTTAATCAAGGCAGGGGGCAAATAACCGTTCTCTTTAAACTCGCTCGTTTTAACCAAAACAAGCGTATTCCCATCTTGAAACGACTGGGTTCGTTTGCTCAGTTTTCCTTTGCCAGATGGGTTAAGGATCACAGGCAGGTGAGCAAATTCTGGCATTTGCCAGCCAAACGCCTCATATAATTTTACATGGATGGGAGCCGTGTTAACCCATTCGTCACCTCGGGTGATATGGGTGATTTCCATAAAATGATCGTCTATGACAACCGCAAGGTGGTACGTTGGCAGGCCGGTTGATTTAAAAATCACGTAGTCGGTCAGCTGGCTATTTTCAAAGGTAATGTCCCCTCTAATTGCGTCAGGCACAACCGTTTGCCCCTCTAGTGGCATTTTAAAGCGGATGACGTATGAGCGGCCGTCAGCTTCTAGCTGCGCCACTTCATCTGCCGAAATGTCACGATAACGCCGGTCGTATTCCGGCTGTTGTCCGGCCGCAATT
>JAHDEN010000095.1:0-20665 GCA_020628815.1 Chloroflexota bacterium
GTTTGGCATAGTTTGATAATACGAAATGCGACTTTAGTCAGCCGACACTATAATTCTTTCCGTTGGACCCCAAAGGTCCAATCATTCTGCATTTTTGCGTAAGAACACAGAATAAACAACTATTGTTATGAAAATTTGTCTGATCGGACCCACCTACCCCTATCGAGGGGGCATCTCCCACTTTACATCTTTTTTAAAAAAGGCGCTTGAAAAGCAGGGGCATCAGGTTTTCCTTGTCTCATTCTCGCGTCAGTATCCGGCCCTACTTTTCCCCGGCAAGGATGATCGAGATCCCACGGCCGATTATTTGCCCGACGTGCACTATTTAATCGACAGCATTAACCCGTTCACATGGATGAAAGCGGTGCGGGCGATAACCGCTTGGGGGCCGGACAAAGTGATCGTCCAATGGTGGCATCCATATTGGGCCGTTTGTTGGGGAACGATTAGCCGGGCGTTAAAACGGCGGCTAAACAAAAGTGTCGAACTGATTTTCTCCTGCTTGGTGGTGGTGCCGCATGAAGGATCGTTTGTGGATCGCTGGGCTTTGAAATTTGCGATGCAGACGGCCGACCGCTTCATCGTCTACTCAGAGCCAGAAGCGGCCCAATTGCGCACCTTGTTCCCCAAACAGCCTATGGATGTGACTCCACATCCGTCGTATGGGGAGTTGGGTGATGAGGATGAAGAGCAGGAAGTTGTGCCGTTACCGGCCGGGTTAAAAGCGAGTGATCCGGTCGAAAAAGTGGTCCTATTTGCGGGGTTTGTCCGGCCGTACAAAGGGCTAGATGTGTTGATCGAGGCGATGCCCCACGTGCGCAAAGAGCTAGATGTCAAGCTACTGGTGGCGGGTGAGTTCTGGAAAGGGGAAGAAGAGACCCGTGAGCAGATCAAGCAGTTAGGCATTGCGGATCACGTCACGATTGTGAGCGAATATCTGTCAGATGAGACCTTGGCCAGCTATGTGGCCCAATCTGATGCGATGATTTTGCCCTACAAAACCGCCACATCTAGCGGCATTGTGCAGTTGGCCTTTGGGCACGGCACGCCGGTCATCACATCAGACGTGGGGGACTTGCCCAACATTGTGCATCATGAAAAAACCGGCTTGGTTGTTGCTACTGAAAATCCACCGGCGTTAGCCGGTGCCATTGTGCGCTTCTATAATGAAGGTTTAAAATCCCAGTTTGAAGAGAACATTCAAGCCGATTCCGGCCGGTTCTCGTGGGATCGCTTGGTTGAAGTAATTGATAAGGACTAATGAATCCTTGTGTAGGGGTCTACGCCACCGGGTTGAAATTGTCTCCGAAGGGCGAAACTATTCTCCGGTGGCGTAGACCCCTACAGCTAAGAAAATGTATTTCATCACCGGATCAAATGGATTTGTCGGCCGCTCAGTTGTGCGGGCGTTTGAGCAAGCTGAGTTGCCCACAACGGGTCTAATCGGCCGCTTGAATAACGTTGACGAACTTTCCAAACAGCTTGAGGGCTTCGACACGGTGATCCATTTGGCATCTGCCATCAAATACGGCCGTGAACGCGGACTGAACCAAACCGACATCGACGGCACCCGTAACCTGATCGAGGCTGGCCGACGAGCCGGAATCAACCACATCGTCTATATCAGCCAAATCGGGGCTGATTCGAACTCCCTTTTTCCGGTCATGCGGGCCAAGGGATTGATTGAAGAAATGCTGTTGCGCAGTGGCATCCCCACCACCATTATTCGATCAGCCACACTGTACGGCCGGGACGACCGCTTTTTGACCCCCATCACCTCACTGGCGTTTTGGAACTGGCCGTTTGTGTGGCTGCCTGGCGGCGGGCGCAGTGTGTTGCAACCGCTGTGGGTCGAGGATCTGGTACGCATCATCCTTGAGGTGAGCGATACGCTAGACTTAAAAGGGTATCGGGGGAACATTTACACAGCGGCCGGGGAAGAACGACTCCACTACGATGACTTGGTTCGGTCGGTGCTTGAAATATCAAATCTAAATCGGCGGCTGTTGCCCATTAATATGACTTGGGTCCGTTTGGTGACTCGGGCCTTTTTTGGATGGCGACGCAACCCGCCTATTACGCTCTTCTTTTTAGATCGGCTCAATCAACCTGAAATTGCAGATCTGGACATTGTGAACCAGCAGTTTGGCTTTCATCCGGTCCGAATGGCTGATCAGCTATCATATTTGCGTCGGCCGGGATTGGCCCGCTACGTGTTTGGCAGTTTGGCTGGACGGTAGCGACAAGGGATGAATCCCTTGGTTAAAATAAAAAGCCCGATGAATCGGGCAGAGTCACATCATAAAATTCAACTTTTCGGCAATTTAAGTGTAGAATTCCCGCAACTGAAATTCAGGAAGCAAAGCAGACTGATTGGCTGAACCGCTGAAAGCGAACCGTGCTGATTAGCTGATCCCGTTAGGAATAACCCATGACTCAAACCATTAGAATTGAAAATATCGCTGATCACGTTGGCGAAAAAGTAACACTCCAAGGTTGGCTCTACGCCAGCACGCGCAAGGGCAAGCTCTACTTCGGCCGTATGCGAGACGGCAGCGGCATGGTCCAACTGGTCGCCTATCGGCCGGAAGTGGGCGATGAGCTGTTTGAAGAAGTCAAACGGATTGGCAACGAATCTTCGATTGAAGTCAGCGGCGAAGTACGCGCCAATGAGCGTGCACCCGGCACCCCTGGCGGTTTTGAAGTCGCTATCGAAAGCCTTAATGTTCTCCAAAACGTTGATGATTATCCGATTACACCCAAAGAACATGGGGTTGAATTTTTGATGGACAATCGCCATCACTGGATTCGCTCGCGTCGCCAATGGGCCATTTTGCGGGTCCGCTCAGTGATCAAAAAGGCGATTATGGACTTTTTGGACAACGATGGCTTTATCAACATCGATACGCCGATTATCACCCCATCTGCGGCCGAAGGGACGAGCAACCTGTTTGAAGTAGGATACTTTGACGAGACCGCTTACTTGGCCCAAACGGGTCAGCTCTACAACGAAGCCAATATCATGAGCATGGGGAAGGTTTACTGCTTTGGCCCTACTTTCCGGGCAGAAAAGTCAAAAACACGTCGCCATCTAACTGAATTTTGGATGGTTGAACCGGAAATCGCATTTTGTGATCTAGATGATTTGATGGATCTTGAAGAGCGATTTATGACCTACATTGTCAAAACTGCGATGGAAAAATGCGCGGCCGAGCTTGAAATTCTTGAGCGGGATTTGGCGCCGCTACAAAACGTTACCGGCGAGTTTCCCCGCATCAGCTACGACAAAGCGGTTGAAATGCTCCACGAACTGCGTGACAAAGAATCTGACCCTGAAAAGAAAAAAGAGCTTGAAATTGAATGGGGCGATGACTTTGGCTCACCACATGAGACGGTTTTAACCCAGCAGTTTGATAAGCCGCTGTTCGTTTATGGCTATCCCTCGGCCGTTAAAGCATTCTACATGGAACCATGGCCCGACCGGCCGGAAGTCTGCAAATCTGTAGACCTGCTAGCCCCAGAAGGGTACGGCGAAATCATCGGTGGTAGCGAGCGGATGAGCGACCCTCAAAAACTGGTCGATGCAATCCACGCGCACGATCTGCCACCAGAAAATTACAGCTGGTACATCGAACTGCGTCAGTTTGGCTCTGTGCCGCACAGCGGTTTTGGGCTGGGATTAGAGCGCACGGTCGCCTGGATTTGCGGCTTGCCCCACATCCGTGAAACCACGGCGTTCCCCCGCATGTTGTACCGGATGAATCCGTAAAAAGATTAGAGAAAAGAGAGGAGAGATAAGAGGATGTTCAACGTCAGCTTAATCTCTCTTCTCTAGCCTCTAATCTCTCCTCTTCTTTGTACGCCATCTACCAATGCACCAGCCAAACCTGCCGCTTCCGCTTCCCCGGTGCGGTGGATGAGGTCCCTGAAGGGCTAACTGGGTACGCCTGTCCCAAATGCAAACAGCCTACGGCCGAAGCTGCCCGCACCCATCTCTCAGATTTCACTAAAATCGGGCCAAATCGGAATTTGGCCATACCGCATTTGGAACTGTTTCTCGACAACACCCGAAGCCTCTACAACGTTGGCTCGATCTTCCGCACGGCCGATGGGGCCGGAGTTCGCAAACTGCATCTGTGTGGGATTACGGCCACACCCGACAACAAACGGTTCGATAAAACCGCCTTGGGTGCAAACTTACCTTGGGAATATCACATGAACGGGGTTGATGCGGTTCAACGACTCAAAAACGAAGGGTATCAAGTTTGGGCGTTAGAAGAGGCCCCCGAGAGCGTTGATTTGTATGCTGACCGGCCGAAGCTTGATCCTGATGGCAAAACGGTTTTGGTGTTGGGGAACGAAGTGATGGGGGTTGATCCGGGCATTTTAGAGTTGTGTGACAAAACGCTGATGATTCCGATGCGGGGTGAGAAAAAATCGCTGAATGTTACGATTGCTTGTGGCATTGCAGTTTATTCGCTACTTCAGAGTTAAAAATGGAATCTACTTTTAATTATACGGATGAATCCGGCCGCATTATCGGCACCTATACAAATGATGGTTCTGAAATATATGTCACTCTTCTTGAGCACAAGTTCAAAGGATCAGAATTTAGTGACCTTGAGCCGATTAAAGACTCAATTCTGCCCGATAGATTTACGCTCCAACATAATTGTCTTTGCAACTGCGAATTTATCTTTACGATACCTATTCGTCTCAGTTCGAAGGGTCAAATATTAGAGACTTTCTTAAATGTAATCGCAAAGTTAGGCAAACCCGATGAACGGGGAGGAATAGATTGCGAAACCTACAAATTATCATTAAATTACCAAAACAATTTCATTCAATCGTCTGGCATATCAGGATGGTTTGAAGATGAATTGCTTGAATTGCAAGCACAATTACCCGACGACATATTCATTAAGTCGTGTATCAATTGTCAATTTTCAGACTACAGTCCTGCTGGGTATGGCGCGTTTGGTTCGATGATGTGTTTTAAGAATTTGAAATCTGAGTACCAAAAAGTAAAATCCAAGCAAGATTTTTGGAGCATTCACGATAAACACAGTGGATTTGTTCAAGAAACCTTTCTGTGTGAAGAATTTGAGCGACGTCTGCCCGGGTCTGGCTATCGAGGTTAGTGCACAAACCCAAATCTTGTGAGCTTCCAAATTCGTCCCTTTTCGAAACATCTAAGTACGTGATTGAAGTTTAAAAGCCCATTTTCAGTTAAACTGGTCCTATGGAAACAGAGTTTTTCTTTGAGCACCAATCAAACAAGCTTTCAGGGACCCTGCATATACCTAAACATCATTCTTCGGCCGCAATAATCATGGTTCAAGGGTCTGGCCCGGCCGATAGAAACAATGATTCATTCTTTCCACCTATTCGTGATTTCTTTTTGGGCCAAGGCTACTCAGTTTTATGCTACGACAGGCCGGGGGTTGGAGAATCAACAGGGAATTGGAAAACGCTCTCTTTTCAAGATCGAGCTTCCGAGGTGTTAGCGGCCGTCGAGTTCTTGCAGGCAAGGCCGGAGATTAGCACCCAAAAAATCGGCTTATTTGGCCATAGCCAAGGTGGTTGGATTGTCTTTTTAGCCGCGTCACAATCAGAAGCGATCAACTGTGTGATTTCAAATTCTGGCCCAGCCAATACACCGGCCGAACAAGATAAATTTGGACTTAAAAACACGAGCCTGCAAATGGGTAAGCCTAAAGACAAAATCGATCAAGCGTTGGCGTTACACGCAGAGCTGGTTTCGGCCGCCCAGAAAGATTTGCCGTTTGAGCAAGCCTCACAACTAATTCGGGAGCAAACCAACTCCGCTTGGGAAAAATATTTTTCTTTTGATGCATCGTCGTGGGTATTCTTCAAGAAAAACTACAATTACGACCCAATTCCTGCTTTGAGGGGTACAAAATGTCCTAGCTTGGTCCTGCTTGGTGGAAATGACAAGTTAGTGCCGGCCGAAGAATGCGTCCCGATTTTTCGGGAAAACTTGAAACAATCTGATTGCACCATTAAGCTATTGTCTAATGCAAATCACCGAATGAAAGTTGGGGATGGACAGAAGTTGGATCCGGCCTACTTTGAGATTTTAGAAGCTTGGCTAGATTCGAATTAGGATTAACGTGACTCGATGAAAATTCATTGGATATTAGAAACACAGGTACTGCCAGAACTGCACCAACGGCTGACACAAGCGGCCGAAAAACGAGGTCAAAACGTCAGTGCTTGGAACGACGATTGGTCATTTCGCTGGCCCAAATTCCAAGATGAGTTTATTTTGTTTCACGGCAGTTTAGGGGTGGCAAACGACGTCGCTCAAAACAGTCCGTGGGCTCCGGGAGCGTTTTGCAATCTTGAGCACTTTAAATGCTCAAATTACTATCCTACGATTGCAGAAACCCTCATCCACAGAAGCTGGGTACAAACGACGGTCGAAGATTTTGTCAATCGGCCGGATGATTTTTACAAAGGTGAGGCTGAGCTTTTTATCCGGCCAGACAGTCCACTAAAACCATTTTCCGGCCGAGTGATTCACAGAGACAACGTCAGCCTGCGCGCCTTGGATCACGGCTTCTACTACGATGAGTTAGACCTACCTATCATTCTGACCCCGATCCGACAGGTTGGGCAAGAGTGGCGCTTTGTCGTGCGCGATCAGCAAGTTATAACTGGCAGTGGATACGTTGCAGACGGCCGGAGTGGCACCGTTGAAATTACAAACGGGCCAGCTTGGGATCTCGCGCAATCGATAGCCCGGTCACTAGAGCCGCCCGATCCTCTATACGTTTTAGATATAGCTGAAAGCGACGGCCGGTTGTGGGTGATGGAGCTCAATCCGTTTAGTGGAGCTGATCTGTATGCTTGCAATGTTGTCCAAATAGTTGAAGCGGTTGCTAAAATCGCATCCAGTTAGGACAATGTGGCATGAAAAGCCACATCACTCAATTTTTAGACAACAATCTATCAGCTTCAAATTGGGAGCTAGTGCCAACACAGGGGACAGGGCAAGAAAGTTACTTTGCGACAAGAGAAGCACACTCTTTTTTCATCAAACTTGGTGCAAATATCGAACGATATGAGCTTATGGCGGCCGACGGTCTGACACCGGCCGTGTTCGCCTCTGGAGCGTTGCCCAACGGCCAGACGATCCTCGTCCAAGAAAAGATCAACGGCCGCACACCCAACCGACAAGACTTCCAAACCCATCTGCCCGCATTTGCCCATGTGTTAAGACAAACGCACCAACATGCAGAGCTACGAGACGAATTACAGCCCGCTCTTTCAGAATCCTATCAAGACATGGCCCAGCTAGCGTTTGAAGAACTGCTGAAAAAATGGGCCGCTTATCGCAATCGTGTGCCAGATTTGGCGCAACCCATCGATCAAAAACTAAATCAGATTCGGCAGGCAATTACGGAACTTTCAGGCGGCGGCACCATTGTTAGCCACAATGACATTTGCAACGCCAATTGGCTCATCACCCCAGAGGATAAGGTTTATCTAATCGACCTCGATTCGATGAGCATGGATGACCCGGCCGTCGATTTGGGAGCCCTTTTATGGTGGTATTATCCGCCGGACATGCGTGAGCGCTTTTGCGATTTGGCCGGATATGAGTTGGACGATCAGCTACAAACCGGAATGAGGGTGCGCATGGCGATGCATTGTCTGAACATTTTGCTTCCGCGCCCCAACAGCTTTGACAGCTTTGATCCGGCCGGATTTGCATCCCAGATCGGTGACTTTTTTGCGGCGGCCGATGGCGAACAAAACCGACAAGGATATGATTAGCTTATGAAACGACTTTTCAGAGTATTGATCGTTCTGCTAGCGATCGTCCGGCTGATAGGCTGGCAGTTAGAGCGATTTATCAACATGGTTGATCGCACTCAGCCACTGCCAGAGCCTAGCGACAAAGCCAAGGCGTTCCACCAAGCCAACTTTATTGCCGATGTGCACAACGACACGCTTCTGTTCGAACGGAACTTTCTAAATAGCCCCCAAATCGGTAAACCGATGGGTCACATCGACCTGCCACGGGCCGAAGCTGCGAGTGTGAATCTGCTGGTGTTTGCGGCCGCCACAAAAATTCCGCTCGGCTTTCATGAATCTGGCACCGATGAAACACAGCCCGATTCGCTAAATTTAGTCTATGGCTCCCGCTTCTCGCCCCAAACGTTTATGACCCCGCTCCAGCGGGCCATTCACCAGTCAAAACGGTTGCACAGCTTGGCAGGGCAAAGCCACGGCCGCATGCACGTGGTGCGCAATCAGCAGGATTTAGAACGGGCAAAATCAGGGGAATCGCTGGGTGCAGTTTTAGCGTTTGAAGGGGCGCAGGCGGTTGGAGGCGATGTCGCAAATATTGATCGGATATTTGAAATCGGCTATCGGGTCGCAGGGTATTGTCACTTTATCGATAACGCCTATGCTTGCTCAAAACACGGCACAAAACGGGCCGGCTTACCCCCGGCCGGGCGCGAACTTACACAGCGCTGTGTTAATTTAGGGATGGTTTTAGACCTTGCACACCTGTCGGCCGCAGGCGTTGAAGATGTGCTCAAACTGACCACAGACGTCCCGTTGTTGGTGTCTCACACCGGGCTAAAAAGCTGGGTCAACAACAACCGCACAATTATCGATGAACAGGCGCAGGAAATCGCTCGACGTGGGGGGCTGATCGGGATCGGCTTTTGGGATGAGGTTTTGCGTGGCAATTCACCCGAGGATGTGGTGGATGGCATCCAACATGCGATCGAGGTGCTGGGGGAGAATCATGTCTGTTTTGGTTCAGATTTTGACGGGGCGATCTTGCCATCTTTTGATATTAGCCAGCTGCCGGTGTTAACCCACCTGATGTTTGAGCGCGGTATGTCTGAAACGACGGTACAGAAAATTGCCGGTGGAAATGCATTGAGGCTTTTTAAATCTGTATTGCCATTGACGTGATGCGTATTGCGTGGAGCGTAAAAGTTGACCCAATTTCAACCCATACGCAATACGCTTTACGCCATTAATTCAGACCACAATCCAAGGACGATTTTCTTTATTTGATCCGGTTCGATATTTCCCGAATATGGTCTGGTCCGATGCCACAACAGCCGCCCACCATGCGTGTTCCGGCCGCAACCCACTTTTCAGCTTCATCCGCATACGCTTCGGCCGAAATCATGTCGTTAAACTGCCAGTTCGGCATCACAAATTTACCCCAATGTGCATACACCCCGGTTGGGCCATTAAAATGTGCATGCATCACCTCCAAGGCAGGCAAAATGTTATTCGTCATGGTGTGCATAATCGTGATCATGGGAACATCATCAGGCAGAGCTTGGATCGCTTTTGCCAACCTCGCTTGCCCATTGTCCCACAAGAGTCGGCCGAGAATCACCTCCCCTTCAGGGCTGGTGTGAGTATTGAATCCGACAATCACGGGTAGCCCTGTTTTTGCCACGGCGGGGTAGACGATCTCCAAGTCATCGAGATTATTCACCATCTCAAGCATAAAAAAATCAACCCCGTTTTCAGCCAAAATCTCCGCTTGGCGATCAAAGTTATCCCGAAGCACCTGCTTATCAACTGTCTGCTCATCATAAAATGTATTGGAAGAGATTGAGCCTGCGACCCAGACCTCACGTTCGGCCGCATTTTCTCGCGCTTGGTGAGCAAGATGCACAGAGGCTGCATTCAGCTCCTCAAATTGATCCTCAAGGCCACAATCGGCTAATACATGTTTTGATGTTGAAAAGGTGTTGGTGATGATGACTTCTGCGCCCGCTTTGATGTAATCCTCATGGATGCCGCGGAGCAAATCAGGGGCGGTCAATGTACAGCTGGCACTCCATCCCTTTTGTTCCATTTTTGCCCCCCGCTTTTCCATTTCGGTGCCGGTCCCTCCGTCAAGGATAACCGGTTTACCCGCTTGAACTCGCTCAAAAAAATCAGACATGATTTGATCTCCAAATATTTTTGAAAAAGGTTATCAGGTCCCCTTAAATTGGCTACTCTAACCGCAGTTTTGGATAAGAACCAAGACGCAAGTTGTCTTCCAAAAGAACGATGTCATCGGGCCTTTAGGCCTTAGATGACACCGTTCTAGTTGATTTCAAGTTAGATATTTGGGCTCAAATAATTTGTAAAGACTATTTTTAGACGTTCCGAGCTTGAGCAAAACTCAGGCTACTCTAGTTCATTAAATTTGATTCTAATTTCACTACCAGCTGCCTGTCAGATCTTTAACCAATGCACGCACGGCCGATTCGCTCTTTTTGGCACCCGGCAGTTCAGCATCCCACAGAGAAACAGAAACCCCGCATAATCGGCCGGTATTACGGATTTTGGCGAACACCCGCTGTAGCTCAGGGATTGTCGGGCCACCACGTGTAGGAAAATTTGTGGCCGGTGAATCTTCAATCCGCAAAACATCCACATCAAAATGAACCCAAATTGGCTTATCTGGCAGTTCAACTTCACTTGTCAGTTGATTGGTTCGGTGCAGGTGCAATATGGCCGACTGCTTAATCATTTCAGCCTCTTGCGAGTCAAGTTCACGCGCATCGGTCAAAATAATATCTTCTTCGTCTAGAAGCGTTTGCCCCACCCCTTTGACCAAGGTTTGTTCACCCCGGCCGACCATCATGGCCAACGGCATCCCACCGATAAACCCGCTGGGAGACGTGTCCCACGTATTAAAATCGCCATGTGCGTCAAGCCAAATGAGTGCAGGTTCAACCCCAGCCCCTTGCAAACCTGCCAGCATCGGGATTGCTGCGCAGCAATCTCCGTTCCAGGTCACCGGCAGCTCCCCATCTTGGACCGCCGTTGTTACAAACCGTGCCAGATATTGGTAGGTTGGCAACACTCGGTGTTGCACGTCTGGTCCGGCCGCATGTGCCACCCGATTGATGGTTAAGTTTTCCATTTCCAGATCATCGTAGCAATCGCGCCACTGATCGAGATACATAGGGGTAAGCAGATTTTTAATTGCCATTTTAAAACCTGACCGGCTAATAGCCAGCCAAAACGTGTCGCTAAAAGCGATTGTCGCAATTGGCCGTTGTCACAGCTTGCGTTTACGGTACAAAAATACCCAATGCCACGTCTCGCACAACATGTTAAAAGTTGAGCATAAAATACGTAGCTTTAAGTGTTTTGCTTCTCTTCACTTCTCATAAAATGACAAGTGACAAAACACCGTTTTAGGGCACCTCCTATGAATGGCACATACAGATCGAAGGGTATCAGTTTTTAAAGGAATCAGCGAACTAATCGACCAATCAACACAACAGTTAAATGCTGCTAACCGGTGTTCTTCAAACCGGCCGCGATACCGTTAATGGTGATGTATAACGCATGTAGCGTTTCCTTCGCTTCGGCCGTTGTTAAATCATCCATCTCCCGCACTTTTTTAAGCAAATTGACCTGAATAAAGTTCAATGGATCAACATACGGGTTGCGCAATCGAATTGAACGTTTGAGTGTTTTATCGTTGTCTAAAATATCTTGCTGGTTGGTGACCAGTTTCACCCAATCAACCGTCAGGTCAAACGCTGCTTTAATATCCCCATACACCTGATCACGAATCTCTGGGTCTGACACAAGTTCAGCATACAGTCGGGCGATCTCTAAGTCAGATTTGCCCAAGGCCATTTGCACGTTATCGATCATTGTTTGGAAAAACGGCCACTGGTTGTACATTTCACGCAAAACGGTAATCTTTCCGCTTTTGACTTGGTTCCCATCTGTACCCGCATAGGCTTGTAACGCCTGCCCCACTCCAAACCAAGCTGGCAAATTGTGCCGACTCTGCATCCAGCTAAAGCCCCACGGAATCGCCCGCAAACTGGAGAAAATATCCCCACCTTTGCGGCGGGCGGGGCGTGAGCCGATCCGCATCCCACTTAATTCATTGATCGGGGTAGCCTCTTGCCAGTATTCAAGCACGGCCGGGGTTTCATACACAAATTCCCGATATGCGTTAAAGGCCACCTGTGACAGCTCTTCCATCACGCCGGTCCATTCCGGCCGGGCAACGGCCGTCTTTTTATGATTGGGCGACGAGGCTGTAATAACCGCGTTGACCATTTGCTCTAAATGTCGCTTGGCCACCTCTGGGTGGAAGTAACGGGCGTTAATCACCTCACCCTGCACCGTGATCCGAATGCGTCCCTCAACAGAGCCTGGTGGTTGAGCCAGCACGGCCCGATTGGCCGGGCCGCCACCCCGCGCAATGGTACCTCCACGGCCGTGGAAAAGAGTCAGCCCGATCCCATGTTTTTGGCACCGTTTGGCCAGCTTGTCTTGCGCCTGATACAGCTCCCACGTGGCGGTCAGCAAGCCAGCATCTTTGTTTGAGTCAGAGTAGCCGATCATCACGTTTTGTTCGTTGTTTTGCAGCGCCAAATGTTTTTGATATGACGGGTGCTCAAACAAAGTCGTCATCACGCCGGGGGCATTTACAAGGTCGTCTCGTGTTTCAAACAGCGGTGAAATCGACGGCAGATTTGGTTTTTCAGGATCATCGTGCAGACACAGGCCGTGCCACTTAGCAAACAGCAAAACGGCCAACACATCATCCACATTGGTTGTCATACTGATGATGTAGGGGCCAATTAGCTCAGGTCCGTACAGCTCAACCGCCCGGCTAATTACCCGAAACAGGCTCAGCAATTCGGCCGTTTGCCCTTCATAATCTTCAGGTACACCAAAATCGGGGATCGGTTTTGCCAGTTCGGCTGTCAGCAAGTCTGCCCGCTCATCTTCGGTCAAATCTAGATAGCTTTCACACACGCCCAATTTTTTAAACAACTCGTCTAACACCTGATCGTGATAGTCAGATAGCTGTCTAAAATCAAGACGGGCTGAGTTCACCCCAAACACTCTGGCTTGGATCAGTGCATCTTTGACATCGGTATTCGCAATCTCTTTTGAATTGTGCTCCCGCAAGCTTGAATCAATCTGTTCAAGCGGTTTCAGCAGATCGGCCGCCGTGCACACCTGCGCCATGGGTGAATCGTTTTCACCCAAAAGGCGTGACTTAACCGGGTCTTCGTTGGCTTTCTCGATATCAGCTCGCAGGGCGGCCGCCAACAAGCGGTAGGGTTCTTCAGGATATTGGTTTTGCAAAAATTCAAGATGCTCCGAAAACCCTTCTTCACGCTCTTCCTCCAGCAGCGCCAACATGTCAGGGTCCGGCCGGTGTAGCCGTTCAGACAAACTGAGCGAGCGGTTGAGCGTGCGTGTTTTTTGGCTGTGTTTGGTCAGCGCCAATCCACGATGCAGCCGGAAGGTTTCGGCCGTCACAAACGCCGTCACGTTTGGATTTCCGTCACGATCCCCCCCAATCCATGAACCGAACGTCAAAAACTTCTCCGGCATCGGCACCGTTTCATAATGTTCTTTTAGGGCGTGTTCTAAACTGCGATAAATTTGCGGGATAACGTCCCAAATCGTCGTATCCATGTAGTGCAGGCCGGTTTTGACCTCATCAGTCACCTGTGGTTTCTCGACCCGGCTCTGAGCCGTCAGCCACAAAATTGTAATTTCTCCTAAAAGACGATCTTTAATGTCCGCAACTTCGTCCGGTAGCAGATCACGGTTTTCTAATTCGTAAAGCCAATCAGCAATCCTGCGCAGTTTCGTAATCGATGTACGTCGTTTAGCTTCGGTAGGATGGGCGGTAAACACCGGCTCGATATGCAATCGCTCGATTAGTTTCGCCACCTGAAAATCATCTGCCCCAGAGGTGCGCAAGTTCCGCACGGCCGCTTCAATCGAGCCTCGCAATGGCTCTGGATGGGTATCACGGGTCCGTTGGCGGATCACCCGAGCACGGTTTTGGTCTTCCGCCACATTGACCAGTTGGAAGTAAATCGTGAACGCACGAGCGACTTCTTGTTGATCATGCACGCTCAAATCAGCCACAAGCTCAGTTAACCTGGCGGTCACTTCGGCCGCCATCTCTGAATCTGAACGACGCAATCGAGACAGAGTACGAAACTTCTCTTCAAGTTCGTAAACCGGCAATCCGGCTTGGCGACGGATCACACGACCCAACAAACGGCCCAACAGATTAATGTCTTCAGATAATTTTTCTTGGCTAATTTTATTCTTGGTTGTCATACACGTTTACTCAGTTCAAGCCTAAAACTATGATGCACACAGGCACCAATGGCGGAAGGCGGGACAAATTAATAGATGGGAAGCGAGGATGTTAAATTAAGAGCGAGAATCTCTTTTCCAGCGCGCCAAAGCATCGCTGATCCACTGTTCACGATCCCCTTCCGGGTTGCGTGATTGCTCAAACGAAATCAACCGTTCAACAAGAGGCTGATCGTGCCGTGCCCGTAACATCAAACTGTCATATTCAGACATCGCCCGTGCGGTACGGGATTTACGCGTTGACAGACTAATATCTGCGCCCAAATATTCAGCAACCAACAAATAAGCGATGGCGATTACCAAAAGAATGGTCAGCAGAACAAAGCCGGTTGAGCTCGGTTCAAAAAAAGCGGTAAGTGGAGAAGCAAGTACGTAGGCGAGAACGATTAGAACGATTTTTTGCCATAATGGTGCTCCGGGGGTCTCAGGAGCCTCATCATCGTCTTCGTAAATGACACTTTCAGCATCTTCGGCCCAGCCGGTCTCTTCGTCAGATCCACATTCTGGGCAGGCGGCCGCATTCCAAGGCACGTCTGCATAGCAATTTGGGCAAACAAAGTAGTCGTCTAGGTCGTCAAAAAAATCGTTGTATTCGTCCATTCAGGGATTCTAAGAGTGATTCCAGCAGGATGAGTGTGGGGGTCTCAACTACCTTTATCATTTAATGCTATGTATTTTACCGGTACATGGTCAGTAAGCCATACATTATTTTCAGATAGATAAAAAAGGTGACCATCAGCCAGCATGTTGGCGCAATCAATCTGCAAAATTACCACTTTCCCATGCCGCTTTCCCACAGTGGTGGCTGTCTCAATATCCCATGACAGGTGCACGTGCTGGCGGGATTTAGAGATCAAGCCCTGCTCCATGATCGAGTCTAAAAATCGAGTTGCCGTCCCGTGATACAAAATGGCCGGGGGATCGACCGCTTCTAATCCCAAATCAACTTGAATCGAATGGCCTTGATTGGCTCGAATTCGTCGGCCGTCTTGGCTGTATGCAAATCGCTTTTTGTTGTTCGTCGCCACAACATGATCCAATTGCTCTACAGTTAAGCCCCACCCTTTTTTAGCATTGATTTTGGTGATCAATTCCGCCACATTGGCCCAACCTTCATGATCAAGCTCTATCCCAACGGCCGCAGGATTGTGGCGCAAAATGAGCGACAGGAACTTGCTGATTTTTTTAGTCTCTTTATCAGTCATATCTAATTTTGTAGGGAGTTTAACGCTTGCGTGATCGTCACGTTTTTCTCAACACAAGCATGTGGTATTGGAAAGTCGATTTAAAATCGGTAGCCGTTTCTTGATAGGTGTAGTCGATATATCCTTCATGAGCAATTTCAAATTCCGATTTTACCCGGCCGAGCCACAGCTTTAGCTCCTTTTCTTTTGATGCAGATTTGTGCACAAAAATGAAAAAGTAGCCGTCTGCGTTTAAATAGCCAACCAACTTATCAAGCAAAGCCAGTTCATTTTTCTTTTCAGCTTTGCCAAAATGCAATATCGAATCGAGAACGATCGCATCAAACTTTGTATCTGGCTGATACGCATAAATGTCCGCCACAACACCGGCTACATTCAAATCGGCAGCCTTTGCCCGTTCAACCATTTGCTCAATCCCCACTTCAGACGAATCGACCCCGGTAACCGCATACCCGTGCTTGGCCAACATCAGCGCGTCACGCCCTTGCCCGCAGCCCAAGTCTAAGGCGGTGCCACCCCGCTTGCCATGCTCCTCAACAAACGCGTCAAACTCCACGTACGGTTGCCCAAAAAGATTGTCTTCTATTGAATATTGGTCGTCGTAGCTGTTCATATTTTGATCCGTTGGGATTGGAGAGCCGGCCGCCAGCCGGTCGGTTTCTTCCGGCCGTATTTCAGCCGCTCTGCCCCCAAGAATCGGCCGAACTCAACCAAAGCCTCATGGACGTCTAGCCCAACCGCTTCACTATCTGGCGCGTTTGGTTCAGCGTAAACCGCATTTACCGTATAAACGCCCGTTTTGCGATCCATGCGTGAATCTACTCGGCCGATCAATTTTTCCCCGTGCAAAATCGGCAGCACATAGTAACCATACTGTCGTTTTTTCTCTGGCACATAAATTTCGATCCGATAATAAAAATCCCAGATCAATTCAGTCCGATCCCGGTCACAAATCAGGTTGTCGAACGGCGAAAGCAGCGTCGTGCGTGGATGCCATCCGTTTGCTTCGGGATTATTTACAAAAGCGACAAAATCTTTGTGAATGTACCACGGTTCATCCTTCCAACCGTTTACTTGCGCTTCGACAAAGGTGCCGTTCTCGACCAATCGGGGGACCAGCTGTTTTAATTTCGGATATCGTTTGCGGGTGAAATGGTTATTGATGTCTCGCACCCGGCCGATGCCTAACGCACGTAGCGACAGTTCGGCCGCTCGCAAAGTGACCTCGTCAGGGTCAAGCAGATCGGTCACAACATGATCCGGCCGGACCTCTTCGGCCAAATGCCACCAACGCTTTAACCCATCCCGATTGCTGACCCAAATTTCCCCCTTCGTCCATAAATAATCGAGCATATAAGGCAGGCTACGATCATTGGTCCAGCCGCTTGAACCCCACGGGACATCGGCGATATCCTCAAACTCTTGGGTCAGCCGTTCCCCTTTCTGATCTAGCTCCGCCAATACATAATTTTTAAAGTTTTGATTTTTCGCTACCCACTGGGTGATTTTCCGTTTGGAGTCAGTAGCATACTTGTTCATCATATATTGATGAATTTGATAATCCTCACACAGCACAATCGAGGCAGCATGGGCCCAATACTCAAACAGATGGCGCTCTTTGTGTGTTAGTTGGTTCAGCCATTGGCGATCGTAACTGCCCAAGCGACTCCATAAAACGGTGAACTGGGTGCGTTCTACCGCCCTGATCGGGTCTAGTTGCAGACAGCGGATCGATT
The DNA here is from genome assembly GCA_020628815.1 of Chloroflexota bacterium. Taxonomy (GTDB): domain Bacteria; phylum Chloroflexota; class Anaerolineae; order Promineifilales; family Promineifilaceae; genus WTJY01. The sequence goes on from JAHDEN010000095.1 coordinate 17,111, forward strand.
GCATGATGTCAAGCATCCGCTCAGCTGAAGAAGGTGGCAGGTTCTCACCCAATCGCTGGGCATAAACGGCCGTTTGTTGTACCTGTTTGGGGGTTAGTTGAAGCATATAGGGATTTTAGAACACATGATCTTTATCAGCAAAGACAATCTCCCCATCTCAACAGTCTGGGAACTGGCAAAGCCCCATTTACCATTCAAAATTGATAATTCACCGTTTACAACTAGATCTTTTGTTTTCTACTCAAGATGGGGTGCTTTGAAGACTTCCTCAGTATCCCAATCAGATCTTGGGCGAGGTGGCTTAGCCGTTTCAACATCAAGCCAAGAGCCAAAGTAGCGGGCTGAGTTTATGGTGTAGACGGTGCCGCCAATCATCCAAATTATCGAACCACCAATGCGTTGACTAGCAAGGGACGAGAGTTCCCATCCTAAAAATGTTGCTTCTGGATAGTTGTAAAGCACGCTGATTGAAAAAAGGAAAAATAGGCCGGGGATTTTGAGGGGGCCAGCTCCGGCCAGTGTGTAACCCATGTGGGCGAAAGAGGGTAATCGAGGATGAAGTTTCGGCGTCGCGGCCGCCACATGCCACCAGTGCATCATCGCCCCAACAATCATGGTGCCGTTTTCAACATGGCGTAACCACGGCCGGGTCAAAGAGAGATTCACAAGGTTAAAATCGTACCAAATCCAAACAAACATCAGAAACAGAAACCAACAGGTCCCTTTTGTAAAATATGTCTGCAATATCGGATAAAGCCGATCGGTCAATCGATCTGCACGTGGCTGGAACCGGCTCGGTAAGCCCGCATACATCACCACAAACGGATCGCTATTCATAAAGCTAGAGACAAAAACGCTGATCAGCAGGATATGTTGGGCCACCCGCATAAAGAAAAAATAGGTCGCCAAAAAGTGTACGGACGAGCATAGGGCGATGAAAACCACGATCATGCTAAAGTTGAACAGTTTCGGCCGCGGCTCTTTCTCAAATTGGTAATCAGATCGGGCTCCACGATGGTACAGCCACAGGGCCAACCCGATTAAAAGAATCGGTACCGGCCGGAAAGTCCATGCGGTGAGTAGTATGTTCCAATCTGCAACCATGCAACGTAGTGTAAAGGGGGGATGAGTTGATGTCACCCCCTCCTTACGCGGTGTTTAGTATTGAGTTGGCCAGTGTCGGTTCGCTTACGCGTTGGTGGTCAGCAAATGATCGCTCATGAGTTTGCAAAGTCAGGCTGACTAGCTAATCAGCTAACCAACTGATCAACTTTTCCCCATTCATGAATCAAAATCGCTTTTTTGCGCACTCCACCCCAGCGATAGTTCTGAGTTTCCCCATTTTTGCGAATGACACGATGGCACGGAATGAGCCAAGCAATCCCGTTTTTGCCAATCGCTGTCCCTACCGCCCGAACCGCTTTAGGCTGATCAATCATTTCTGCAATCTGACCATAAGTACACACCGTCCCAGCCGGAATCTTGAGCAAAGCTTGCCACACTTGCAGCTGAAAGTTTGTGCCACGTATCAGCAAATTCAAGGGCTGCTCTGGCGGTGATGTTGGCTCAAAATCAGGCTGAGTGTGTGCAAAGATACGAGCCACAAAGCCGCTGGTCACATCTTCATTGCGTACCAGTTTCGCACCCGGCCACTTCGCTTCCAACTCCGTCAACGTCCCATCTCGGCCGAGGGTATCTGTAAACCATAGTCCACATATGCCCCGATCGGTGCTTGCGAGCAAACATTCGCCAAATGGTGTTGGGTGAAACCCATAGGTGATTTTTAAACCAGCGCCCATCCGCTTATATTCGGCCGGAGTTACCGCTTCTATATTGACAAATAGATCGTGTAAACGACTCGTACCAGACAAGCCAGAATCTAACGCCGCATCCAATACAGAATGAGACTCTTCCAATAATTGCCGAGCATGTTTCAAAGTTAAGTATTGCAAAAAGCGTTTGGGGCTTATTCCGGCCCATCGTTTAAACAGCCGCTGCGTATAAAACGGACTTAAATAAAGGTGGTCGGCCAACTCTTCAAGGGTGGGTTGAGCTTGAAAGTTCGCCTCCAAATAACGAATCGCTTGGGCAATTCGCTCGTAATCTTCATGGGTGATTTGATCTTTTTCTACGTCGCTTGCGGTCATTTTTGAGCAATCTCCTTAAACATCGGGTCATAAATATAACAAATTGTCGAATTTAGTTCGGCCTTAATTCGACTCATCACAAGAATATGTAAAGTTAACCCTCGACTCAATCCGATTATTGCTCAAAATTAGTCAACTTTTGTCATAACCCGTTTTACATAATAAGTAATAGTAAATTGGAGATGCGACCCCTACAATCAAAAACGAATTTTGGAAAATATCAAAACTTTACAAAGAATACCGTGTTGTAACTGTTAAACATCACCAAATTGTCTAAAGTCGTTCTCCACAATTTCAGTTTTTTTTAGAAAGGATAATAAATACCCAATGCCGTATACCGTAAATAAAACCAATGAATATTCTGTTGATGCAGACACCCTTTACCAAGCCGCAAAAGGGGCGATTGAAGGCTTAGAAGGGAAATTTGAGACTGAAAGTCCAGAGACACACACCCTTGTGGCAAAGTTTCACAAAACAGTACTAGGCAAAGTTTTAGGTGATCGCGCGTGGGTTCAAGTCGTCATTTCGGCCGCAGATGAGAATAGTTCAAGCCTTGAGTTAACCGCTTACCCGCTAGACGCAATCGGGAATAAGTTGATGTTTGGTGCTCGAAAAGGCGCTCTAAAAACATTGTTAGCTTGGTTTGATGCGCATCTAAATCATCGGCTCCCTTAACAATTTTTTTGATATAAATGACAATTTTGCACGTTTCAACCACTCTCTAACCCTAAACTTTTAGTCATAATTGATAATAAATCTAAGTTTGTTTAGGTGGATTGAACAAGATAAATACACTTTTGTCATAAGTCAAATACAAAAATGAAAATCACGTTAACCTTTCATTGTCAATTAATTTGACTACAATACCTGAGATTGTTAACTTTGTATTAATAATTCAATTTGATTGGAATTTGAATTTGTTTCAAAAAATACTTGGAGGCACCCCATTACTCCACAAATTTTCCATCAACCCACTATGATTTCTTTGACAACTCGTCAACGCGATTTATTGCGTCAACTTCTTGAAAGTGAGGGGACAGTTGTTATTGCTGAATTAGCGGCTGATATGGGCTTGTCCCCACGTCAGGTGACTTATGGGATGAAGGGTGTGCGGACGTGGTTGGAGCAACGTGGGATTCCCATCCGGATTACGCCGGGGATTGGGATTGAGCTGATATGTACATCGAGTAAACGGGATTCATTATTAGAAGAATTGCAGTTTGGTGAAATATACGAGCTGGTCTTATCGGCCGGGCAACGTCGTCAGCTTATTGCGCTGCAGCTGCTCACTAAAAACGAACCAACCGTACTAAATGATTTCCAATCAGTCATTCAAGTTTCAAGAACAACCATCCTTAAAGATATTGAGGATGTTGAGAACTGGTTACAACGGTTCAACATTGAAATT
>JAHDEN010000095.1:20675-22089 GCA_020628815.1 Chloroflexota bacterium
ACGCCCTAACTTGGGGACATGGATAGAAGGTGGCGAATGGAAGATTCGCCAAGCGTTAACAGCACTCTTTTGGGGTGAAAATTACTTTGATGATCCGATTTTCTTGATGAACCACGTTCACGGACTGGTTTTTTCTCTAGAATCTGATGCGCTGCTGTTGCCAATCCTAAACAACACGCTGAGTTACGTGAATCAATTACCCATCGAGCAGGCGACCGCTTTAATAGCAACGGCCGAAGCTGATATGGGTGGCCGATTCACAGATCATGAGGTTTTACACCTCTCCTTGGCCTGTGCCATGCAATTACAGCGAATTCAAGAAAATCAGCTAATTACAGAAGCGATTTTAAGTAAAGAAGAAGCGGAACAGCTTCGGAACAATCCGATCTGGGAAATTGCGCATCATCTTATAAAAACTAATTATCCATCACTAGAATCAGCAGCTGGTGGCGTAAATGAGTTTAATGCTTTCACCATTTTGCTCCTTGCCGGTGCTAAAAATGAGCGCTGGCCCGGTGACATTGAAACTGAAAGCGAATTTGAGTTATTGATATCTCGTTTGTTGGCTCTGGCGGAAGAGGCGTATGAGCTGCCCGGGTTATCACATGATTCAACATTGCGGGATGGGTTAATCGCCAACGTGATTCCTGCCTGTATTCGCAGGCAATATGATCTTTGGTCACCCACCACCCGCCAAACTGAACAACTTTCACCCCAACAATATGCGTTCGAGCATGAAATTGCGGCCGATCTAGCTGCAAAGGTGAAAGAATACACAACGTATGATCTGCCAGAACATGAAGTAAGCAATTTGGCAATGCTCTTACGTGCAGCGTGGATTCGGGAACGCCCCCATCAGCAACGAGACGTGATTGTTGTTTGCCCCAGCGGTATGGCAACGGCTCAACTGCTTGTGGCTCGGCTCAAAGCCCGTTTCCCACGTCTCGAAAATCTTAATGTCGTATCCATGCGAGAAATCGCAGCGAAAAACCTGAGTGAGGATGATCTAATCCTAACAACGGTACCTTTAACAGATCTCAACCTTCCGGCCGCGGTGATACAAGTTCATCCGCTGTTGTTGCCAGAAGATGTAGCTACCATAACCAATTGGTTGGCGAGATAACGGCTGAAGCTTACGCTTTAGCAAATGAAGTTAATTCTTCAGACAGATAGGAACGAGCACCGTTCCCAAACGTGTGAATCCCACAGACCGGCCGAATTTTTATGAGGTCAAACCTGTGAAGCTTTTTAGACTGGTATTTTGCAACCAAACTAAAAGGCAAATTTATATCAATGTGAGTTCTTCGAAAGTTCTTCAATGCGAAAAACGAAGACCACACTACTTTTCTCAAGCTCAAATATAGAAGAAAGGAGAGACAAAATGAGAGAAAGATTACAAGCATTTGGTGGATTT
>JAHDEN010000096.1 GCA_020628815.1 Chloroflexota bacterium
GATTGCCACGGCCGCCCTGTTTGCCAAAGGGACCACTTCGATCCGCAACATTTACAACTGGCGGGTAAAAGAAACTGATCGGATTGCGGCCATGACAGCCGAGTTGCGCAAGCTGGGTGCTACGGTCGACGAGGGTGAGGATTACATCACCGTTACTCCTCCGGCCGAAGTGCAGTCGGCCGCCATCGACACCTACGACGACCATCGGATGGCAATGTGCTTTTCACTTGCCGCGTTTGGCAACAGCCCGATCACGATTAATGATCCCGGTTGCACATCAAAAACATTCCCAACCTACTTTGAGCTTTTCGACAGCATTAAAAATTGATCTATTTTAGACGCGCCACCGGCACGTCTCCACAATCGCATACCTTGTAGAGACGCCCTGCTGGGGCGTCTACCCTTTTCATTCAGTGACGAAAGACACTGTTTAGGAACCTAATCACTTGATATAGTTAGAGCCATGCAACCCACCCTTGAGCAACGCTTAGCCGCACGTCAACGGCCGACCGACCAATGGCAAGTCATGTTCCAGACATGGCACGATCTGCTATTTCTACACTGGGCCTTTGACCCCGCAATCATCCAATCCAGCCTGCCACCCGGCCTGACCGTTGACACATGGGAAGGCAAAGCCTATTTGGGCATTGTCCCGTTTTTAATGCGCAATATCCGGCCGAGGTTCTGCCCAGCAGTACCTGGAGTATCAAACTTTCACGAAATCAATTTGCGCACGTATGTGTATGATCAGCACGGTCGGCCGGGAGTCTGGTTCTACTCACTCGATGCCAACCAGTGGCTGGCCGTTCGCACAGCCCGCACCCTGTTCCAGCTCCCTTATTTTGATGCGCAAATGAGCCACATTAAAACGAGCAGCGGCCGGATCTGCTACAAATCCCAGCGTAAAAACGCGCAAACCAAACCGTCGATGTTTGATTACCAGATTGGGCAGTCAATCGGCATGGCCGAGCCGGGATCGTTTGAATTCTTTTTGGCCGAACGCTACTTGCTTTTTGCGTATCGCAACAGCGGGCAACTTTACTCAGGACAGGTAATTCACACCCCGTATCCGCTTTATTCGGCCGATATTTTTGAATATGACACCGGGTTGATTGAGTTAGCCGGTTTTGAGCCGCCCAATCGACGGCCGGACCATGCGCTCTTCTCCCCCGGCGTCGAAGTTGACGTCTTCCCTATTCAAAACGCCTAAATCACAGAGGATAAGCATCAAGTCCGCAAACAGATTTTGTGCTAATCTTGAGGAATGCCTAACCCTATTTTTGAACTTACAAACCTTGGAAAACAATACCCGAAAGCTAACGATTGGGCGTTGAAAAATGTCGATTTAACGATTCCACAGGGAGAGATATTCGGCTTGCTTGGGGAAAATGGTGCCGGGAAAAGCACCTTGGTCAAACAGCTTGTGGGGCTTTTAAAACCGACTGAAGGGACCGTGCTATTCTGTGGCCAAAATATAGTCAACAATCAAAGTCAGGTTGCTTTAAACATCGGATACATGCCGCAAAAAGCGACAAGCCTAAACGTGATGACGGTCAAAGAGTCTCTCTACTACACCGCCCATCTGCGCGGCTTATCTCGGCATGATGCAAACCTTGAAGTTGATCGCCTGCTCAAGCTGTGGCAAATCGAGGAGCTAAAAGAAAAAAACAATCGGAAACTTTCAGGCGGGCAACAGCGGCTATTGAGGCTGGCTGTGGCGATGGCCGGCCGACTGCCGGTTTTAGTCTTGGATGAACCGACCAATGATCTGGACCCAATGCGCAGAAAGCTGGCTTGGGACAACCTAAGAAAGCTAAATAAAGAGGAAGGAACGACGATTATTTTCATCACGCACGATGCGCTCGAAGCTGAAAAAATCATTCAGCGGGTCGGCATCATGCGAGACGGCCGGTTAACCGCTGTTGGCAACCCCAAAGAGCTAAAAAAGCAGGTCGATCAGTCCTTGCGGCTCGATCTGTTTTTCGAGCCAAGCAAGCCCCCCACAGTGCCAGGCTCACTTGCCCCGGTCATTGATCAGGATGGACATCGGCGTTACATGGTTGCATGGGACGCAATCCCTGAAATTATGGCACAGCTTAATCTAGATGAGATTGATGATTTACGGCTGAATTCAGCCTCGCTTGAAGATCTGTATTTGCACTACACGGTTGAAGAGTCGGCCGGAGGGGACCACCATGCTGAATAACAAACGCCGCCCCCAGCCGTTTTTATCACAAGTCTGGGATCTGTTTTGGATTGAAATGACCAATTGGCGCTGGACATGGCAATATTTAATCGTGGTGGGAACCATCACACCCTTGCTTAGCATGCTTGCCTTCTCGATTTTTGCACGTGACAGTGGCCCAGAAGCGCTCCAATTTATCTGGTCTGGCAATGTTTTAATTAGCCTGATGTTCGGGTTGCAAAGTCGCCTCACCAGCCATTTTGTCTACTTGCGTCTAGAAGGGATGCTCAACTATTTCGCTACCTTGCCAATTAAAAAATCGGCATTGATTTTAGCCATTATCTTGGCCTTCTTTTTGATTGCGCTCCCTTCGACCCTAGCTACAATTTTTGTGGGAGCTTGGATTTTAGGATTAACCATCACCCCTAGCCCGATATTGATTTTAGTTATTCCGCTTTGTGCCCTTCCCATGGCCGGAATCGGAGCGCTTATAGGCAGTCGAGCGCGCAATTACAACGACGCAGGGGCGACAGACCTTATCGTAATGTTTGTTATGCTGGCTATTGGTCCTGTACTCGTTCCGCCCGATGTCATCCCAAACTTCATGCTAACTTTAGGCCGCTTTTCGCCCGCCACTTATGCCGCATCAGCATTGCGGGCGGCATTAAACGGCACGCTCACCCCCACATTTTGGCTCGATTTGGGCATCCTCGCTCTAATCTCTGCCATCATCATCGCTGTGGTCGGCCGAACGTTAGATTGGCGTGAGGCTTAGTCATGCGTGGGTAGATGAAATCTATTTACCATGGCTCCCCAATCCGCCACTCGGCCGAAAGTGCCGCGTGTAAATCTAATTTTGGCGTTTTGGGCAACCGATAAATCATCACCTCCTCATCGGCCGGAGACGATTCAACAGCTTCCCCATGACGAATAAAAAGAGGGCCACGCCAAAGCTCCCAACCAAGACGGGCGTAATAAGTCACATCGAATGGAGAAAGCGCGGCAAGCTCATAATCCTCAACCCCACGAACCAATTCTTCCATAACAGCCTGTGCAAACCCCCGCTGTCGAAGTTCTTTCTGAGTAGCGACCCCCTCAACATATGCAGTACGCAACAGGCGGCCGTCATCGACCTGTAGCCATCTAGTTACCCAAAGCGCATGGGTAACTAGATGGTTCTCTAAGTAGCCTAAGACATGGATTGCCCCATCAAACGAGTCGATGAAAGGGCGATAATCCTCTTCAAAAGCGTGCGTACACAGCTCAATGACCCGATTGCGAACCCCGTTAGGCAACTGATCGGCCGAGATTGTCTTTAGGCGAAGCTGGAATAATTGATCCATCAGATGCGGCCCCTAACGATTAATAAAACCCAACTCGGTCTTCACCGATGTCAACGCCCAACCCTGACAGCGAGCGGTTTGAATAGTTGAACAACGCACAACATTGGCACACTTCCAGAATTTCGCCGTCATCAGCCCCGGCCGCACGCATCGCCTCAATATCTTCTTTTATGATGGCGCCTGGCGTTTTGGTCAGCTTGCGCGTGTAGCGTAAAAACTCCAACTCCTTACCGTCAAACACCCCACTAAAATCATCTTTCTCCATCCCTGCATCTATTTCAGCTATACGAGCCTCATCCCCCAATAAAGAGCGGTAGTTGTGCCCGTGATGGGTAGCCGCGTATAAACAATCGTTCAAAACGCTGGTATAGGTTGCCACCAGTTCAAGAAACCACAAAGGCAACGTCACATCGTCGTTATGCAGCACACCGCGATACAGGGTGTCATGGCCCAGAATCGCCTTCGGCCGCAGGCTTTTTGAGATGTACACATTGTCATACGTTCCATGGGGTGATTTCGTTTTTTCGTAAATCTCTTTTAACTCGCCGGTTGCATCTTGCGGCAAGACAGTTTTTATCCAAGTCATTTTTGATCTCCTTGTTTAATCGTAAATTGATTGATTCGGCCGTTATAGCTGATTGTTCATCAGTTGCAAAGCTTGACCTAAATTTGAATTGACAAACCGATTTATGGAGAGTAGAATCTTATCTACCTATCAGTAGATAGATATGTATTAACAATCACTTGAGGCAAAAAATGACAATTAAAATTTACGACAAAGATGGTTGGCCAAACCCGCTCCGCGTTCGGGCAGCTTTAGCAGAAAAAGGGGCAACTGATCAGGCCGAATTCATCGATGTGGATGTGATGGGCTTAGAACATCGCTCGGCCGAGTTTAAAAGCAAAAACCCAGATGCCACCGTTCCCTATGCAGAACTAGACTGTGGCACCTGCATTTCACAGTGCAACGCCATCATCGAATACATCGATGGTGCGTTTGAAGGGCCATCATTAATCGGGGACACCCCCAAACAGCGTGCCGTAACCCAAATGATGAACCTGAGAGCTGAAGCGGGATTGCTCGATGCGGTCGGTGCGTACTTTCATCACGCTACCACGGGCTTGGGGCCAGAAATCGAAACGTACCAAAATGAAGAATGGGGTCTAAAGAAAAAAGAAACCGCCTTGGCAACCATGGGCTATCTAGACGGTGTTCTAGTAAATTCTGAATATATCGCGGGCGATCAGTTTTCAATGGCAGACATCACCACATTTGCAGGGCTTGCTTTTGCAGGATTTGCTAAACTTGATATACCTTCTGAATTAACAAATTTGACTAGCTGGCAAGAACGGATAGACCAACGAGGTTGGGCTTAAGCCGAACGGCTCAACTCTGTTGGGCAGGCTAAGTTTTGGCGGAGGCCAATAGACAAAACTTATGGAATTAAACAGTAATTTTTCAAAGCGGGTCCTACTGCACAGTGACGAAATTGAATGGGTAGCATCCCCCATGCCGGGCGTTGACCGGCGCATGTTAGACCGGATCGGGAGCGAAGTAGCCCGCGCCACGACCATTGTGCGCTATGCGCCCGGGAGCCACTTTTCGGCCCACACCCACACCGGCGGCGAGGAATTTATCGTGCTGGAAGGGGTTTTTCAGGATGAACACGGTGACTTTCCTGTGGGATCATATGTGCGTAATCCACCCACATCTAGCCACACCCCCGGATCAGAACCAGGCTGTGTGATTTTTGTGAAGCTGTGGCAGTATGATTTAGATGACCGCACCCCTGTCATGATCGACATGAACAAGATGGGGAGCGTGGATGCAGCAAATCGGCCGGGTGTTTCTGTGATGCCTCTGTTTCAAGATGAGCGGGAAACGGTGCAAGTTGAAACGTGGGAAGCGGGCGCATCGGTTGAAATTGATACGCCTGAAGGGGCAGAATTTCTCGTTTTAGACGGCGGGTTTGCTGAGAACGGCGACAATCTGCGAAAACATTCTTGGTTACGTGTTCCGCAAGGCGGCCGGTTAAAAGCGGTTGCTGGCGAGCATGGTGCCAAAGTTTGGATGAAGACGCGCCATTTGAGGTTTGCAGAAATGCCAAAGATCTAACTGACGTAAGAGTAAAAACCGAAAGGTAGGGGTCGACGCCGTCGGTGTGGCTGTGGGTTTCTTCGATCCATCTATGCTCCGACGGCGTCGACCCCTACGAAAAAATTTCCAATCTACGTGGCCGCTTGCGCAAGCTCCACAAACCGTTTCACAGACTCAGAAACTGACGCCACCCATTGAACATCCTGCTTAAGCGCGGCCGTGCTCATCGCCCCTTCCATCGCTGTATAAATCAAGCGGGCATCGCTCGTTGGCACCCCAAGCCCCTGCTCAAGCCAGCTTACATTGGCATCTACAAATTCGATCAAAACTTGTTTAACAGATGACGGTAGCAGAGCCGTTTCGCTCGACAACATCCCGCATAAACACGCACTCCCAGACTCAACAAAAGAGTGTTGAAACACCTGACAATATCGACCAGCCTGCATCTCGGCCGTCGCGTCAACCGGAGCCGGATCACCCAAAGCATCCAAAATATTTTGCATATATCGGTTCGCAACAGCTAAAGCCAAATCTTCTTTATTGGGGAAGTGATAATGCACCGAAGAACTTTTGATATCCACTTCGGCCGCAATTTCGCGGAAACTAAAGCCGTTGTAGCCGCCAACGCGGACCATCCGCTCGGCCACGTCGATAATTTTTGTACGGGTATCTGTCATGGGTGAATGGTAGCGATTTATACAAAGAGGAACAACCTTTTAAGACAGCTTAATTTACAGGGAGCAGGCTCACATTGTTGTTCGGGTCACAGGTATAAGCCGATGACTGCAAAAAGAAATTATCCGGCAACAGAGGAAGAGTAGTATTTGCCAGATTATCTCTAGCTACCAAACTTTGTTTTTGATTGAGCTCAACGGCCGGGTCAGCCACCACAAACTGCCCCATCATCCCCCCGTCTTCATGCTCCAAAATATGACAGTGATACATGTATGGGATAGTCGAGTTTGCATACGTCGTAAATTGGGTCATAAAACGAACTGTTTCACCCGGATCAACGCGAACCGTATCTTTCCAACCCGATTCACCGGGTAAAGGGGGATCACCATCCCGGTCTAAAATCAGAAACTGGATATCATGAATATGGAAAGGGTGAGGCTGTCCGCCAGCATTGGTGATCTCCCAAATTTCAACATCGCCCAGCATTACCACTTCGTTGATTGTCCCCATATCCATAATTTGCCCATTGATCGGTATTCCTTGTGCGGCACCCCCACCACCAGCGCCGCCCCCTGCCATTTGCAATGAGCGTATGTTATCAGCATCCTCGGCCGACCAGCGTTCAATCGTGTTTAGCTTTGCAGGCAGTTCAGTCACAAACTCACCAGAAGCAGGGTCGAGAGTTGGTACAAGCTTCAACAAATTAAAATGACTGTGTCGTGCGCCAAGGTTTGTTACAAAATCTTCTACGGCAAAAAAGCTCAAGTCAGGCAGACTTTTGAGCAAAACATCTTCACCATCAGATAAATCAACTACAATTTCCGCACGCTCTCCGGTAGACAATTTTAAGCCGGTCATCGGAACGGGTGCCTCCAGCAAACCGCCGTCAGATGCGATTTGATAGAACTCCCGGCCGTCTTCAAAGCCAAACGTATAAATTCGGCCGTTCGAGCCATTAAGAATGCGCAGTCGCACCATCGCGGCCGGGACTTCCACAAATGGACCAACCGTCCCGTTCACTAAAATCGTATCCCCATAATAAGAACCGTTATTAATCTGATAAATCATCTCACCGTCGTCGTTAAACAAACGATCTTGCACAACCAGCGGAATGTCATCAATTCCATACGTTTTGGGCAGCTCAAGACTGTCGCTGTTTTCATCATCAATAATAATTAAGCCTGCCAGCCCGGCCGAGACCTGAGTTGCCGTATCTCCGTGCGGATGTGGGTGATACCACATCGTCGCCGCTTCGTTTAAGACCGGATACTCCGCACGCCAAACTTGACCGGGAGGAATCATCTGATGCGGTGTCCCATCCATTTCGGCCGGTACGTGCATGCCGTGCCAATGAACGGCCGTCGCCTCATCAAGCTCGTTTGTCACATGAATGGCCACATTGTCCCCCTTGTTAAAGCGGATAACTGGGCCAAGGTAATCACCGTTAAACCCCATCGTTTCGCTCATTTGCCCCGTGAAAAATTCCATCTCCCCATGTTGCGCGGCCAATTCAAACACCTTCTGCCCATCTAGATCGGTTGGTTCTAAAAGTACGGGGATATGCAGTTTGTTTTCAAAAACGACCCCGCGATTAACAACCGGCACAAAAAAGAGATAAGTCGCGATCAAAATCGCGACGACCATGACAGCCAAGGTGCCTAAAAGGACTTTTTTAATTAAGGGGTTGTTGAGATAAGTCATTCACGTCCTCCTTTGATTCGCTTCAGATACCATTAATTTTCCTGGTTCTGCTGGAATTTGTGGGATCAATCAAATGTTGCCCATTTATTAGATGCCAAGAGAATGCTCAAATCCTTCGCGCCTCTGCGCCTTAGCATATAATTGGGTTGGCTTTTATACCCATCCCAGAAAAAACGTTAGAACCGGGAATTTTCAAGCAAGCAGGGGGTTTGATCTTGAGCCATTCACATTATATGCACAAATATAAAGACATCTTTAAGGAACTTCTATAAGACGCTGAAACCGTGCAATTGATCCTAAACAACTTAGCTCGACAAAGCAAAAATTCGGCCGATAATACCCCATCTAAACCGAGGCGAAATATAAAAAATGAAAGACAGCTATTTTGATTTAGGCAAATACAGTCGGCCGATTTCGACCCGATCGGCCGAAGCACAAATCTGGTTTGATCGGGGCTTAAACTGGAGCTATGCGTTCCACCACACCGAGGCGAAAAACTGCTACCAGCGGGTCATCGATCTAGACCCAGATTGCCCGATGGGGTATTGGGGGATGGCGTACGCCATTGGCCCCTACTACAACTTGGATTGGGCGTCTTATTCAGAAGCGGGTCAAAAAGAAGGGATTAATCAGGCCCATGATTACACCCGTAAAGCGCTTGAGCGATGCTCGGACGAGTTCCCGGCTGAAAAAGCATTAATCAAAGGGCTGATGGCTCGTTTTCCAACCCCAACTGCGCCACCTAAAGACAAAGCTGAAGAAACTTTTGGCCAGTGGGATGACGCCTATGCAGATGCGATGCGCAAAGTCTATGCGCAATTTCCTGATGATAACGATGTGTGCGCCCTGACGGCCGAAGCCTTTATGTGCCGCACCCCGTGGCTATTATGGGACCTTGAGAACGCCGTCCCGGCCGAAGGAAGCAGCACCCAAGAAGCGCTCGACATCTTGGAAAAAGGGCTGGCCCGTATCGAAGCGACAAACGCCATCCCCCACCCTGGCATGCTTCACTTTTATATCCATGCACAAGAGATGTCCCCCCACCCCAGCCTGGCACTCAAAGCGGCCGACACCCTCATTAATCTCGTTCCAGATGCGGGCCATCTGATCCATATGCCGTCACACATTTACGTGCTGTGCGGCATGTACGAAAAATCGTTGCAGTCGAACATCGACGCCAGCGCGGCCGACGAGCGGTACAGCGCCTACGACGATACCATCAGCATTTTCGCCCTCTACAAACTGCACAATCTCCAATTCCAAGTCTATTCGGCCCTGTTTCAAGGACGATATGAACCAGCCCTAAGAGTTGCCGAGCTCATGGACAACATGATCCCTGAAGAGGGGTTGTCCCATGACCATCAGTTTTTGGTCAACTACCTTGAAGCCTTTAGCGGGATGAAGGTCCACGTTTACATTCGCTTTGGCAAATGGCAAGAAATTATCGATACACAGCTCCCGCCCGACCCTGATTTTTACTGCGTCACCACACCGATGTGGCATTATGGCAAAGGGGTCGCTTACGCAGCCAGCGGCGACATCGAAAATGCCATCGATCAACAAGAGAAGTTTGCCCTTGCGCTTAAAAAGGTGCCTGAGGAGCGGCGCATCTTTAATAACACCGCCCTCGACATTTTGAGCGTCGGCGAGGCGATGTTAGCAGGGGAGCTAGAGTATCGGCGGGGAAATTATGATGAGGCGTTTACTCATTTACGCGAATGTGTAGCCCGCTATGACGGGTTGAAGTACACCGAACCGTGGGCTTGGATGCAGCCACCGCGCCACGCATTGGGCGCTTTGCTCATGGAGCAAGGTCATATCGATGAGGCGGCGGCCGTCTATCGGGCCGACCTAGGTGTTGATGACACGTTGGTTCGAGCGGCTCAACATCCTGACAACATTTGGGCCTTGCACGGCTTTGTTGAGTGTTTGGAAAAACAGGGGAACGAGGCTGAGGCGGCTGTGTACCGGAAAAAGCTAGAACAGGCGCAACAGGCGGCCGATGTGCAGGTCACGTCATCCTGTTTTTGCCGCAACACCCATGCTGGGCAGGATGAATCCTGCTGCTAATAAACGAAACATGATAAATCATGTTAGTTGCCAGCAGAAATTATGACTGATCATCACGAAGAATATCCAGAAGATTTTGTCGCCGGGCTTGAATGGATGTGGGGGGCAGGCTTCATGTCACCCGGTGGCCCGGCCGAAGTTGCCACCATCCTGAAAGGGGTCGATTGTCGGGGCAAAACCGTGCTCGACATCGGCTGTGGCATTGGGGGTATAGACCTGTTGCTGGTGAAAGAATACGGTGCCGCCCACGTTATCGGCATCGATGTTGAAGCCCCCTTGGCACAGCGAGCCACCCAACTTATGGCGCAAGAAGGAATTGAGGATCAAGTCACCATCCAGCTGGTTGAGCCGGGGCCGTTGCCATTTGAAGATGGCTCATTTGACATCGTTTTTAGCAAGGATTCAATCATCCACATTCCTGACAAACGGGGCATCTACGAAGAAGTTTATCGGGTGCTAAAACCAGGTGGGCAACTCGCCTTTTCAGATTGGTACGGCTCCCATCTGCCCAGCACGCCTAAATTAGAAGAGTGGCTGATCACCGTCGGACTCACGTTTGACTTGGGTACGGTTGACGGTGCGGCCAAACTTTTGCACGACATCGGCTTTACCCACATCGATTATGAGGACCGAAACGCATGGTACGCGCAAAACATGCTCGAAGAATTGGCGACGCTGGAGGGGGAAAATTACTCAAAAGCAGAGGCTCTTTTAGGCAAAGATGGAGCTGTAAAACGGCTCAGAAGCTCAAGGCTCAAAAAACAGGTGGTTGATCAAGGTCTGCTCCGGCCGGGACACATTCGGGCTGTTAAATAACGATTTGCGATTTTAGAATGACGAGTCTCCGCCAACTATCAAAAGATTTGCAAGTTTACATCACTCACTTCAATCTCTAATCCGTATTCGTTCACAACTTTATACCAGTTCGAAAACCGACTAGGGGGCAAATATTTATTTGTTTGCGCATTGTATCGGCCGTCTATCCCCGTCATCGCTCGAATCGCATCGGTCGCAGCTCCTTTTACCCCATCGTCCGTTGCCCTGGACCCGATATAAAAATCATTGCCCGGCCACGACACATGATCCCACGCCACAAAGCTAAAAAACTCACATTCTGCAAAATCATCCCCATCTTCTTCATAGATAGCCGGTCTACACAATTGTGGTTTACTCTCGTTCCCTTGCAACAGCGGCCGAACCATATAACTTAAATGCCCAATCTCGTGTCTTTCATTTTGACATTCGCTATAAGGGTCAAAATAAATCGCTCGAATATGGCTGAGCGACTGACCGTGGGTTTCAATCAATCTGCGCAAAGATTGGTTCAGAAACTCACCAAGTTGATATTGAAAAGGGCCCGCAAAAACGCCGCAGCCTAAACCGGGAATCGTGACAAAGCCTTTTTTGTTTCTTTTAGCGCAAATGTCGTTTGCATGTTTCAAAGGGGGTAGCAGTCGTCGTTCATACAGCTGATAATATTTTTCAGGATCAATTTTGTGGTCCGTCGTCACCGCCAAATAGTCGGCCGGAGGCTCCCCGTATCCGTTCCGCAACAGTGCGCCTGCGGTAAAAAGCAGCGTACCTAAAAATGGGTCTGCATGTACATTTGGTCGCTGATGTCGGCCGTTGTCAAAAATAGTCGCAGGGGTCGCAATGCTCACATCCCCCAAAATCGCCAGCTCGCTCATCGTCCAGTCAGACCCATCCCCAATGACTGCGCTTTCAGCAAAAATTTGTGGCTTTTTTGTGTTGACTAGCTCTCTCAAAAAATCTAGGCCCGTTTCTGTTGCATCTGGTTTTGATATCAACCGATTTCTCAGCAAACTGCCCGGCTGGCCACCCTGTGCAATCTCCAATCGATAGGTTTCTAAAAAATCATCCCATGATGACTGGCTGATTAATATCGTGTATCTATCCATTCAATCTCTCCCGAAAGCATTTTCGATTTGATAGCGTCATCATACAATACCGGCTAAAGAATTACGATGAACAGATATCAAATTCCTCAAACCCAACAGGGCTGGCTAAAGGTGCTGATTGTAGCGGCCGTTTTAGGCATCGGCTGGATGGCGTACTCACGTGACACAGCTCCGGCCGATACCAGCACGCTCGCCACCGCACCACTCCCCGGCGCCTTGGCCCCAGACTTCACCCTTACCACCTTAGATGGGGGCGAAATCACCCTGTCTGAGCTGCGTGGTCAGCCGGTTATCGTTAACTTTTGGGCCACTTGGTGCGGCCCTTGCCGCCAAGAAACACCCCATTTCCAAGAGTTTTACGAAAAGCATCAGGATGACGTCGTGATGCTGGGCATCAATCAAAAAGAATCTTTAACCCAGATCAATGGGTTTGTTGAAGAGTTCGGCATGACTTACCCCGTCTTGCTAGATGAAAACGGCCGAGTTTATAACGACTATCAGGTCTTTGGGCTGCCCACCACTTGGTTTGTCAACCCTGACGGGGTGCTTGTCTCTGTTGCGCCGGGCGGTATCACATCCGCTTTTTTAGAAGATCAATTTCAGCGGAGCCTAGAATAATTTAAACCCCGATCAGTCGTTGAAAAAAATATCCGTTCGCTCGCAGGTTCTTCAATCTAAAATCCTCAATCAAAAATCGTCAATCAAAACATGTTCCCTTTTATCTCCATCGGCCCGTTTGCCATCCCATCCAAACCGTTTGTCTTTATTATCGGCATCTACGTGGCGCTATGGCTGGTTGATCAAGTTTTAGACCAAATTGATGCAGAGCCAGAATGGGTGCGTGGGGTTGGGTTTAACGCGCTTATCGCAGGACTGATCGGCGGCCGTCTTATTTTTGCCATCTCCCATTGGGAAGCTACGTTGGCCAATCCCGCTTCAATCGTCTGGCCAATCACCATCGGCTACAGCTTGTGGGGCAGTGTTCTAATCGGCCTGCTGGCGTTGGCCTTTTACAGTCGCCAGGAAGGCGTCAACCCGGTTCAGATGATCGACGCCTTCCTCACCCCGCTATTGGCCATTTTGGCCGCCTGGATTGTGGGGGATTTTTTGGGCGGGCCGGGATTTGGTGCCCCATCCACCCTAAATTGGCTGGCCAGCCACCCGGTGCAGGTTTACGAACTGCTAGTTGTGGCTCTTGCATTTTGGGTCTACCGGCGCAGTCGGCCGCAAAGCCAGTTTGATGGCTGGCTCACCTTAGTAAGCATCTCAGTTTTGGCATTTGGTTTCCTGATCACCCTTAACTTTCGCGGTGGCAGTGCTACCGTTTTGGGTGGATGGCAGATCAATCAACTCACCGCATTTCTCTGCCTCATTTTAGCCCTCGGGCTGCTCGCATTTCTCTCACCACAACCGCCACAAGAATCTTTGACAAGCTCTTAATAGTAGGTAAAATTCCGATCCGATTCAGGAACAATTAGCCGAAGTGGCGGAATCGGCAGACGCGCTACGTTCAGGGCGTAGTGGGATTTATCCCGTGTGGGTTCGACTCCCACCTTCGGCACACAAACCAGATGAAAAGCTCCGGTTTTACCTCCGGACTTTTTTATTTTCTAGCCTAAATCTCCCCCTTTTCCTTGATCCTTCTTACTATCCCATTACGCAAAATCGGCCTATTTTCTTTGAGTAATTGAGTGCAAATCGCTATAATATTTGGGTTAGTTATTAGACATAAAACTGCTTCAAAAGGAATTTTTCCATGAACTTATTCACAGTTATCGGACTCGTCGGCGTAGGAATGGTAATTTTCACAGGTCTATTTGCTCTGTTGGTTACCCGCCTAGATGCCGCCGTCATCCAAAACAATGAAGATATGGATGCGGGCAAAACTCGCTATCGTCCAGCCAACACAATGGGCTTCAACATTGCGCAAGACGCCGACAAAACCGGCCAATTTTTAGATGCGCGCCAAGAAGCTGCAAAAGCTGCGGCACGATCAGCCCGTGGATCCAACATGCGCATCGGCCGTAAAGGTGCCGAGCATGGCAAAACCGCAAGCGATGAATTAACCATCGATCCGATCTCTGCGTTCAAAATCGCAACCACCCAAGGCTGGAAAGGTCTAGGAGATTTTGCAAAAGCTCAGGCTTCGGCCGTTGGTGCATCTGCAGCCCCTGTGGCAGCAGCCGGTGCAACCAAAATGGTTAAGCGCAAACTGGTTCCTGGCAAAGACTTTGAAGTGATTGAAATTACGGCCGGAATGTCTGGCCCAGAACGTCGCAGTGCGCGGGCTTCTAACGGTAAGGCGAAATATGCGGCTTACAAAGCAGCCAAAGCTTCAGGCGCAGATATGGCGGTTGCAGCCGCACCAGTCGCAGCAGCTCCGGCCGCGGCAGCACCATCAGCTGGTGACCAAGCCGCAGCAGCTGGTATCGAAGAGCCGGTATTGATCGAGTTGACCGACGATATGGAACCGGCCGAAAAACGTGCCGCTCGTATCGCTAACTCTAAAGCGAAGTCAGCGTACAAAAAAGCGCTTAAAGCAGCAGGTATTTCAGCCTCGGCCGCAGCAGCGGCACCACCGGCAGAAGCCGCAGCCCCAGCAGCCGCACCTGCCCCAGTAGCTGAAGAAGCACCTGCAGGTTTAGACGATATTCCAAAACCGGACCTAATCGAAATGACTGACGATATGGATCCATCTGAAAAACGTGCCGCTCGAATCGCTAACTCTAAAGCGAAGTCAGCATACAAAAAAGCACTTAAAGCAGCAGGTATCGATCCAAAATCAGTTAAGATGTAATCGGCGCCAAAAGATTACGACAATCTAAACAAAATTCCCAAAAGGTCCTTTTCTTAGTAAATTTACCGAGAAAAGGACCTTTTTTGTTTACTAGGTGACAGCCTCGTAAGAGAGATCGAAATAAAATCCGTTTACAAGTTAAGTTGAAAAGCGTAACGGCACCAAGTTGGCCTGTGTAAACTATTTTACAATTCTGGTTCCAACCACAAAATACAGACGCTTATCAGGAAAACTATCATGAAAAAAAAATCTTTTACATTAGAGATTCCCGAAAGACTTATGAACCAGCTAGAAGCGATTGCGAAGGCGTCTGAGTCTAAGATTGACGAGGTGATTCTACAAACATTGCGTCAAGGGATGCCCCCCTCGCTCAAGGAGATTCCTGGCAAATTCCACAACGACTTGCTTTCCCTCAATGCTCTTGGCGATTTAGAGCTATGGGATGTGATCGCAGAACCCCAGAAAAAAGTTAAAAGTAAAAAAGAAAAAGAAGATGCTTCGGAGCTTGAGCATTTTGGCAGCATGCGCCGGGCATATGCTTTTTCTCTTTTAAAATGGCGCGGACATCCGATCCCATCGCCTGCTGAGTTTATTTTCAACTAATCTCTAACCTTTTTGTTTTGAACGGCCGCTGATTTTTAAATCAGCGGCCGTTTTTGTTTATCGGGGCCAATCAACTCAATCTTCTACAACTTTTGCAGAAAACCGTCTAAAGCTCACAGCTTTGTGACTCAGCGTCGGAAAAAAAAGATGAGCTTATGAAATAGTGAATTGAGTTGATTAATATTTACCCCTTTACAAAATCACCCAATTTATGCAGGCCCGATATAATCGGTCTAGATGACTGAGGAAAAAAAGCTAAAAATCGGATTAATCACAGGGGAGTTTCCCCCCATGCAGGGGGGGATCGGGGATTTTACACTGCATCTTGCACAAGAAATGGCGAACCAGGGGCATGATATTCATATCCTGACCCACCGTAAAGCCAAGCAGCCAATCAAACGTGAACCCTCTAAATCGGTTGGCGAAGCCTTTCAACGGCTTGGAAATGTGTGGGAGCCTCAGTCCCTAGAATTTGCAACGATCCACCCGCGTTTTCGCCGTTGGAACTGGAGCGAGATGTCTACCATTGCAGATGTTGCGATCCGTGAAAATCTAGATTTGCTCAATCTTCAATATCAACCGGCCGCTTTTAATATGCGCAACCCGGCCGTCAACTTTCTCCCGCTCCGTGTTAATTCAATCATCAAGTTAGTAACGACCTTTCATGATTTACGAACCCCGTTTTTGTTTCCCAAAGCGGGCGGTTTACGCAAGCGGGTCGTTTATAAACTGGCCCAACGCAGCCATGGGGTCATTCTGACCAATCCGGCAAACCAGCACGAGCTAAACCAAATGGGATACGGGACCAAGAGCCAGACCCTAATCCCCATCGGCAATAACACCCCAGCCACCCTTGTTAATCACGTCGAAATTGAAGCCAACCGAAACGAACTGGGAATAGACCCATCTGTAAAACTTTTAGGCTTTTTCGGATTTTTAAACAAAAGTAAAGGGTGCGAGCATTTGATCGAAATGCTGGAACAACTGGATGATCAATACCATCTATTAATAGTGGGTGGCACCGCTGGAGCCAGCGACACGATCAACAACGAGCTCTATATCGAAGAAATAAAAGAAATGATCGCTGCCAAAGGGTTGGGGCACAGGGTTCACTGGACCGGCTATTTGCAACCCAATCGGGTTTCTGCATGGATTAAGACTACCGACATGCTGGTTTTGCCTTATCAAGATGGGGTTTCAACCCGTCGAGGCAGTTTGATGACCGCCATGGCGCATGGGATGCCGATTATTTCGACTGAAGCGGAGTTGATCAACCCATTGCTCAAAGATGCTGAAAATATGCTATTGGCCCCAGTTGGTGATACGGGCGGATTGGTGGAAAAAGTGAAGCAGCTAGCGGATGATTCAGACTTAGCCCAACGTTTGGGAGAGCGGGCCAAATCGACAGCCGATTCTTTTTCGTGGCCCAATATCGCCAAACAGACGTTAGACTTTTACGCGTCAGTTTTAGCTGAATAGAGCCAATTACTCACGGTTGCCTGCGCAGTAGCTAATAAATCGTCGGCCGCAGCGTCTGTCCAATTAATTGTTTCGTCACTCGGTTGAAACCAGTTGTTCTGATGGCGCACAAAACGGTGGGTCTCAAACTTAATCCGCTCAACCGCCTCTGCCAAGGTTGATTCACCTGCAAAATAGGGAGCAAATTGTCGATAACCTAGTCCGCTCATCGCAGGTAAGTTCCAACCATAGCCCGCCTCATGTAGCCGTCTCACCTCTTGCTCTAGCCCGTTTTCAAGCATTAGGTCAACCCGATCATCAATGCGCTGATACAGCGCTTCTCGATCTCGAAACAGTCCCAATTTGAAGATTGACCAGTCAGGTGGCGTTTTGGCCTGTAGCTCCGACAAAAGCCGACCAGAAACTAAGATTACTTCAAGTGCTCGAATGACTCTGCGTGGATTTTGCTTATCAACCCGCTGCCCAGCGGCCGGATCTAATTCGTCTAGCCAACGGGCGAGTTCAGCAACAGGCATTTTCCCTAATACGGCCCGCAATTCTGGATGCGGACCTACACGCGGAATGCCCCATCCCTCAACAACCGCTTTAATGTATTGCCCTGTTCCACCCACTAACATCGGCAATTTTCCCCGCTGATGGCAATCTGCAATCAACGCTTTGACCCGGTCTTGATATTCGCCAAGGGTCAAGGTTTCATCAACCGCGCACAAATCGATCATATGGTGGGGTACGCGAGCCTGTTCTTCTGGGGATGGTTTGGCGGTGCCGATATCCATCCCCCGATAAAAGAGGCGAGAATCGGCCGAAATTATTTCGCCATTAAATTGTTCGGCCAAGGACAGAGACAGTTCAGTTTTACCCACGGCCGTTGGGCCAAGAATCACGAGTAACGGGGCTTTGATCATGCGAAGACTCTCCATCCAATTAAAATAGCGATGTAGACAATGCCAAAATATGCGACCGGCCGAATTAAATGCTCCGGCCGAGGCTGACCCGGCCGCCGAAACAAACGGGACAATACGGCCGGTACAGCCGCCAGTCCGATCGGCGCAATCCACAATGGGATCACACCAGCAAACATAAAACCAACCCCATAAACAACCATCAGGACGCTCACCGCTTTAAGAAGAATCAGGGCTTTGTCCGCACCCAGCCACAGGGTAAACGTGACTTCGCCATGCTGTTGGTCAATTTCAACATCCCGCAGCTGCTGTTCTAACTGCGCAGTTACCGATGCCATCACACCCAGCCCTAAAATCACATAGTCGAGCTGGTCCCAACCCAAATTTAGCAAATACATCACCAGCACATACGGGAATGTTTCGACAAAAAGCGCATGAATCGGCAGATCCAGACCAGGGCGTGACTTAAATCTTAGGGGGGGTGCCGAGTAGGCCCACATGACAAACACGCATAACGCAGATGCCCAAAACCCTTGCCAACCAAATTGCAGCATGCCCGGGGCGATGATGAGAGAAGCGGCCAAAAAGCCACGAGCGGCCGACCCAACAGTCACGTCGGTGATGGAGAAAAAATTCCGCCCCTTTTTGCGTTCATCTAACCGATCAACCTCTTGGTCAAAATAATCGTTTAGCGCAAACGCAAGCCAATACCCCCCCGCTAACGAGAAAACAAGCAGCACGGCCGACGCTGAAAAAGTGTCATGCAAAAGCAGGACACCCAAAGCTATAATTAGAGTTACAATCCACGCATCTGCATGATTTTGTAAAAGTAGATGCCATGCACCTTTTGAATCGCTAATTTTCCACCACCTATGGAACGTGAACTTGATAGTTTTTTGGCGTTCCTGCCCATCAAAAGATTAAAAACTATCTCAATTTAATCTTTTGCTCCTATTCTAATTCTCCCATTACTTTCAATTGATTAATCGGAGCGGTAACTCTATCATGTAGCCACAAGGCTTAGGATACATAAAACATGATACAAAATTCTTCTTCACAGGAGATTTTAGACCAGACAAAAGACTGGTTCCAAAAAATACCTAGTTATTTCGCAAATCCGTACAACATCATAAGCAATTATAATAGAGAGAACCTGCGGGGAGATTTAGTTGCAAGCCTAACAGTTGCCGTCGTTTTACTTCCTCAAGCCATCGCTTATGCCCTTATCGCCCAATTACCCCCACAAACGGGGCTGTTTGCTGCCATTATGGCCGGTATGATCGGGGCGCTGTGGGGGTCGTCTTTTCATTTACACACAGGGCCCACTAACACAAACTCTTTATTGGTATTAACCGGATTGGTTGCGGTTACCACGGCCGAAACCCCGATGGCCGAATATATCGCTATTGCGGGGGTCATCGCTTTCTGGGCCGGAGTCATTCGGCTGATTATGGGGATCGCCAAGCTTGGCGTCTTAGTTAATTTCGTTTCAGATTCAGTCATCATCGGGTTCACGGGTGGTGCCGGATTGCTCATTGTCGACAAGCAATTGGCCCATCTTTTTGGTGTGCAGGGGGTCAGCTCGCCAAATTTTTATGTGGTCCTGACCAACGTGTTTTCCCAAATCGGGGACACCCATCTGCTCACATTTTATTTAGGCATAGCGGGCATCGTAGCCCTGCTCCTTTTCCGCCGATTTGCCCCCAAACTACCGGGTCCGCTGATTACAATGGTCGCCGGAACGCTGATGGTTTGGGCTTTGGGGCTTGATGATCAAGGGGTCCGTGTATTGGGCGAAATTCCTCGGGAATTCCCCCGCCTAGCCAGCATCCCTATTTTTGATTTTGCGCTTGTCGCGGAACTTATGCCTTACATTATTGCGGTTGCGCTGATTGGGCTGATCGAAGCCTCCTCGATATCACGGGCAATCGCATCACGCAGTGGTCAATATCTCGACTCGGATCAAGAGTTTATCGGGCAAGGGCTGGCGAACATCGCCACGGGATTATTCTCTGGCTACCCGGTAGCAGGCTCGTTGACACGCTCGGCCGTCAATTACGAGAATGGGGCGAAAACTCAAATAGCGGCCGTTTTCTCCGCCCTGTGGATCCTATTAGCCATGTTCGTGCTAGCACCGGCCGCCGCCTTCTTACCCCGCGTCATCTTGTCAGCCATTTTGATTGTGACGGGGGCACGCATGGTTAACATCACTGGAGCACGGCAAATTTTCCGCACCTCAGCCGGTGACACCGTGGTGATGCTGATCACTTTTATCGCCACGCTCACTTTAGAGCTGCAGTTTGCCGTTTTAACCGGAATCCTAGTCTCCCTAGCCCGTCACATCGCCCAAACCTCGATGCCAACGGTTGAAACGGTTTTACCCGAAGATGATTTTAGACACTTTGCACATCAGCCCGATAAAGCTGGCTGCCCTCAACTAGGCGTACTCACGATTATGGGATCGATCTATTTTGGTGCAGCCCCATACATCGAAAATATTATTCGGGAACATCAATACAACCATCCTGATCAACAGTTTTTACTGCTTCGATTCCATCGGGTAAACCACATGGATATCAGCGGAATCCATATGTTAGACACGCTGGTCCGGCTTTATCGTGATAAAGATGGGGATTTGTTTTTGACCGGTGTGCGTGAAGAAGTGTTGGCTTTTATGCAGAAGTCTGGCTTTGTTGACACAATCGGTCAGGACAATATCTTGGATCAAGATACGGCCATTGTGCATATTTTCCATAACATCCTCAATCCGGCCGAATGTGTGTATACCTGTCGCCAAAAAATATGGCGCGAGTGCCAAAGCCTGCCGAAAAGCAAAGAGCTACTTAACCTGCCCGAAATCATGGCGGTTCCGGCCGATATCGATGTGCCAGCCATTCAGCCATCCGCATTTTCGACCTTCGTCACCGGCTCCAAAACTCCCCGAATTATCGATATTCGTGAACCTGAAGAATTTTCTCAAGGGCATTTACGCTTGGCCGAGTCTATTCCCATGCACCGCTTTATCAACGAAAAGCCGGTTCAATTTGATGACGAAGAGGATGTGGTATTTATTTGCCGCAACGGCCGACGCAGCAATCAATTAACTTGGTATCTACAAAATCAAGGGATTAATAATGTCTATCATCTAGAGGGTGGCATGGCCGCCCTTGAGGTCGCATCCCTGCCTAAAAGCGGCCGTTAGATCAAACAAAAATCATGAAAATTTTAATCACCAATGACGATGGGGTACGCGGCCCCGGTTTGCTGGCGCTATACCATGCGGCGGCTGAATTTGGGCAGGTCAATGTCCTGGCTCCTGAACGTAACTGGTCAGGATGCGGCCATGTAAAAACGCTAGAAAGGCCGTTGCGAGTGGTTGAAACTACTCTGCTTGATGGGACTCCGGCTTTGGCAAGTGACGGTGCCCCCTCTGACTGTGTTGCCTTGGCCATGCTGGGTATCTTCCCACACAAGCCTGATTTAGTTTTGAGCGGCATTAACACCTCGGCTAACTTAGGGGATGATGCCACCTATTCAGGGACGGTTATGGCGGCGATGGAAGGAATGGTGCACGGTGTTCCAGCTATCGCATTTTCACAAGATCGGCCGAAAACAGGGCAGCAAGATTTCAGTGTGACAGCCACGGTGGTCAAACATCTGCTTACAGCATTTAAAAAAGATGGGTTGCCAGACGGTGTTTTTCTGAACGTGAACGTGCCAGACTTGCGGCCGGATCAATTAAAAGGGATCAAAATGACGCGGCAGGGAAAACGGATCTATCACGACCGCCTGGATAAAAAGGCGGATCCGCGCGGTGGCACCTACTATTGGATTGGCGGGGATGTCCCTACAGGGGAATATGATCCAGAGACAGATATCGGTGCTTTAGAGGATGGTTACGCGGCAATTACTCCGTTACAGGGTGATTTGACCGCATCTGTCAATTTTGACTGGAGTACATAGACCAAGTAACCACAGTGGTTTTAAAACCCCTCATCCGCCCCTATCGGGCCACCTTCTCCCATGGGGAGAAGGGAACTTAGGTCGTTCGAAGAACAAAAATTTATTGGAACAACAGCACATGCTGTCACTGTGAAGACAGGCACAGGAATCTAGTGCTAAGTTTGCCGCTGGATACCCGCCTACGCGGGTATGACGATTCAAAAAAAGGCACCAGTTTCAACTGTTCGGAAATCTGGCAAAAAAAAAAGAGAATGAGCTTAAAACCCATTCTCTTTTAATTATTTTTTGGTTACTTAAAAAGTTCTAGTATCCGCTAGGAACAAAAACGGTTGGGAAGATTTTATC
>JAHDEN010000097.1:0-16399 GCA_020628815.1 Chloroflexota bacterium
TTTCTTCTCTTCCAAATTACACCTTTGTACAAGGGGACATTTGTGATGCTGAGATAGTTGATAAAACACTTTCTGAGCACAAAATCGACACGATCGTCAATTTCGCTGCAGAAACTCACGTTGACAGATCGATTCTTGACCCTGATGCGTTTGTTCGCACAAGCGTAAACGGAACTTGGGTGTTACTCGAGGCGGCTAAAAAGCATCAAATCGAGAGATATCATCAAATCTCAACCGACGAGGTTTATGGTGACATCCCAGAAGGTAAATCTTCGTTAGAAGGTGATCCACTTGAACCACGCAGCCCATATGCGGCCAGCAAAGCCAGCGCAGACCTGATGGTACAGGCGTATCACACCACGTTTGGCTTACCAACAACGGTCACCCGCGGCTCAAACAACATTGGCCCGTATCAATATCCTGAAAAAGTTATTCCGCTCTTCACCACAAATGCGGTTGATGGAAAGCCTCTTCCAGTTTATGGCGATGGAAAACAAAAACGGGAATATCAGTTTGTTACTGATCATTGCGAAGCGATTGATGCGGTTTTACATAAAGGAAATATCGGCGAAATCTACAACATCGGTACAGGTGTCGAAGTTGAGAACATGCGCATGGTCGAGATTTTAATCGAAACTCTAGGGGTTTCGACCGATCTCATCCAACACGTAAAAGATCGTGCTGGGCATGACCGCCGTTACAGCTTAAATATTGACAAGATCAAATCATTGGGCTGGACACCTCGTCACGATCCAGAAGATGCGATTCGCCTAACGGTAGAGTGGTATCGGGATAACGAATGGTGGTGGAGAAAAGTTCGGAACGAGGACTTTGACAAATATTACGAACGCCAATATGGCGAACGGTTAAAAATTTAACATACGGTTGATTAGACCTGTTTGTTTGATTGATATAAATTCATCATCCTAAATTACCCCTAATCTCCGTATTGGCTTATGGTGTAACCGTGCTCATCAACTGTGTTGATGGGCACGTGCAGAATTAAGCACATAGATAACATTATTGGAGATTAGATACAATGAGTGGTTTAGAAGGTGAAACAATTGCCGATACCCAGAAAAGTCGTGTAGATGGACAAGCCGGTGAGCTGATCTATCACGGCTACAACATTCTGGATTTAGGGGAAAATGCAGATTTTGAAGAAGTAGCTTATTTACTTTGGAACAATGCCTACCCCACAGCAGAACAACTAAAAGAATTCGATGCTGAGTTAAAGTCTTTACGGTCGCTTCCAGAAGCGGTTATGACTGTTTTAAAAGCATTGCCAAAAGATGGGCATCCGGTTGCGGCTTTACGCACGGCCGTGAGCGCCATGAGCCTAACAGATCCAAACGCAGACAATGTAAATCTTGAAAACTCGTTGGCTATCGCTAAAAAATTAGCCGCTTCTATTCCAACCATCGTTGCCGCGTGGGAACGGCTACGGAACGGATTAGAGCCGATTGAGCCAAACGACAACTTGGGCCATGCAGCTAACTTCCTGTATATGTTTACCGGCCAAGAAGCTGCTCCTGAAGCGGTTGACGCAATCGACAAATATTTGGTGCTTTTGGCCGATCATGGCTTTAACGCCTCAACTTTCTCGGCACGGGTAACAACAGGCACACTGTCAGACATGTACTCTGCAATCACCACAGCGATTGGCACCTTGAAAGGACCAGCGCATGGTGGTGCAACCCAAGCAGCGATGGCTCAATTCATCGACGCACAAAAAATGGGTGCGCAAGCATGGTTTGATGATGCACGCTCATCTGGCAAACGTGTGATGGGTATTGGTCACCGTGTGTACAAGGTTGAAGACCCACGTGCGAAAATCTTGCGGCCGCTTGCGCAAAAGTTGGCTGAAGGGCATGAACAAGGGTATTGGTTCGACGTTGCTGTCGGCGTAGAGAATGCAGCACGGGCTGATGCATACTTTATCGACCGCAACTTGTTCCCAAATGTTGACTACTATTCTGCTCCAGCACTTTACATGCTAGGAATTCCAATGGACACCTTTACATCGATGTTTACGATGAGCCGGGTAGTTGGTTGGACTTCACACGTTCTTGAGCAAATGGAGAACAATCGCCTGATCCGGCCGCGCGCTAATTATGTTGGACCCACGGGTCTGAAAGTTGGCGGCTAATCGGCCGATTTAATTTGATTTTAAGCGGCAGCGAAGCAATTCGTTGCCGCTTTTTTGTTTTATAGCCTCAATTCTATTTAAGAATTTAGCAGCAGATAAAGGCTGATTTTCGCGGATAATAAAAACTAATCCGTGTAAATTCATGGCTAAAACAGCTGGTAAAACTTTTCTAACCTGAGTTTTTCTTAAGCTCAGAACGTATGAAAATAGTCTTTACAAATTATTTGAGCCAAAATATCTAACTTGAAATCAACTAGAACGGTGTCATCGGGCCTTTAGGCCTTAGATGACACCGTTCTTTTGGAAGACAACTTGCGTCTTGGTTCTTATCCAAAGCTCAGGTTATCGAGAGCCCAGATTTTATAGGTCTAAATAAAACCGGTTTTTTGCAAACAAAAAGGCCCAACCAACTGGTTGAGCCTTCGTTTGAGTCAACGTTCTCGATGACTCTTGCACTTTTTTTTGGTTTATCCAAAATCCTACAGATTATCGTAAATCCCGTGTAGCTCTTCGCCACGGAAACGAGCCTCTTGATTGGTTGGGGGAAGTCCTTCTGAATAGAAGAATTCTGGAAGATCATCGTCGGCCGCTTCAAACCCAGCCAGCACATTGAACTCTTTCTCCATCTTCAGCACTTCAACACCCAGCGTTTCGAAAAACTCATCGTCTACTTCTTCACCTGTTGCGTCACGCAGGGCGTTTTTCAAGAAGTCGAGATTTTTATGGGTAACTGACCGGCCGAAGATACACAAACCAAGTGAGTCTGT
The DNA here is from genome assembly GCA_020628815.1 of Chloroflexota bacterium. Classification (GTDB taxonomy): domain Bacteria; phylum Chloroflexota; class Anaerolineae; order Promineifilales; family Promineifilaceae; genus WTJY01. Next base: position 2,917 of record JAHDEN010000097.1, read on the forward strand.
CTGAGCCATTACTTTTTGAGCATCCAAGCTGGCTTCCATCAAAGGAGGTGCATCTTTATCACGAGAGTTAAAGCGGGCCACATTACCGGCCGTATGGTCTGCCCCCTGAGCCGTCGTTTGCATACTAATCCCGGTCACTTCGATGACACGAGGGTCATACGCGCTAATCGCTTGCTTTTTAATAACCGGAATCCGCTCAACACCAAAATGCTTGCCCACACGATAGGTGCCGGATGCATAAAGCTTACCTTTCTCGGTGCCCGCCATCATTTCAGCCATCGCCTGAGTCATAAACTCAACATCGCCAAATTCAGCCTCACCCGCTTCCATACAGACGGCCAACATCGCACCGGCCTCAATCGTGTCGATACCAAGATCATTGGCTAAATAATTTAAAGCGGCCAGCGCATCTGGGTCTTTGATGCCACAATTGGTGCCCAATAAGCCTAGCGTTTCATATTCGATGGGTGATGCCACTTCGTTCCCTTCTTTGTCAACATACACGTTTGAACATTGGATGACACAGCCGGGCATACACGCATGGGTGTGATTTCCACCACGAGAATTATTCAAGTCGGTGATGTATTCGCCCCCCATCGTAAATGTCTCTTTATCAGGATCAACCTGTTGACCCAGGCTAAAGTTATTGGTCGGGATTCCGCCGATCATGTTGGTATAGTCACCCATGCCCATGGTGCCAATTTTTTGGAAAAAGCCGGTAATAACCGGATCAGCCAGCAACATTTTTGAGTAGTCGCGTACGTCTTTTACAACAGATTTGCGATCGTAGAAGCCTGGCATCTTAACGGTGTCAACCACAATGGCTTTGACACGTTTACTGCCCATGACGGCCCCAACGCCACCGCGTGCGGCCAATCGTGACGGCCGGCCGTCGCTGTCTGTGATCGATACCCCAGCCATTAACCCTTTGTACTCACCCACAGGGCCACATAGGGCGATTGCGATCTTCTTGCCATATTTTTCGCGCAGTTTGTCGGCCGAGGCGAACGCACCCATTTTTAGGTAATCATCGGCCGGATCGAAGCTAACAGTCCCATCTTTTGCAAAGTGGATCACAACCCACTCGTCTGATTGGCCGTACAAATTCACGCCGGAGATTTCTTGCTGTCCCAGTCCATAGCTAAATGTACCGCCTCCATTTGCTTCTTTGATCCCGCCGGTCAGTGGGCTTTTACACCCCACACTGGTACGGTTTGCGTTTGAAAAACTAGATCCAGCAAACGGCCCGGCCGAGAAAATAAGCGGATTATCTGGCCCCAGCGGGTCAACGGTTGCTGCATTTTTTTCGAGCAACGTTTTAGCGATCAAATGACGGCCGACTTTTATTAAGTCCATCCCATCTTGTTCTTCAAAATCAATAGTTTTTTCAGTTAAATTAATATGGTAGTACTTACGCATGGACAAGTCTCCTGGAAAATAGTGTTCGGATATCGGAAATAATTGCTCGAACGGACAGAATGCTAGATTTAAAGCCAGCAACTGCCCGTGGGAAACGCCTATTCTATCAAAAAGATCCAAAACTCACGATTCAAAAGTCATTAACAATCGCTACCCAACTTTGGCCGATATGCTAAACTTGTGTTTCGCCAAAATTTCCTTAACAAAAGTTGCTTTTAGATGGCGAAGCCTAGAGTGTTTATGTTTTTATAAATACCAGCAAATCCTACTAAATCAATCATTTTGGAGAAAGAATAAATGACAATCACCCACGGTTTTGAGCTCATTCGGGACGAATTCATAGAGGAAGTAGACAGTCACGCAAAACTTTACCGCCACGTAAAAAGCGGTGCTGAACTTTTATCACTCAGCAATAGTGATGAAAACAAAGTGTTCGGGGTCACCTTTAAAACCCCGCCAAAAACTTCAAACGGTATCGCTCACATCATGGAGCATTCTGTTTTGTGTGGATCAAAAAAATATCCGCTTAAAGAGCCGTTTGTGGAATTGATCAAAGGATCGCTAAAAACATTTCTGAATGCGTTCACGTATCCTGACAAAACCTGTTATCCGGTTGCCAGCACAAACACCCAAGATTTTTACAATTTGATTGATGTCTATTTAGACGCTGTATTTCATCCCCTGATCGAAGAACACCATCTGGAACAAGAAGGATGGCACTTGGAGCTTGAAAATTTAGAGGACGACCTGAAATTTAAAGGGGTTGTTTATAACGAGATGAAAGGTGCCTACTCGTCACCTGAAGGGGTTTTGCATCGGTACGTGTCTGAAACTTTGTTCGATGAGTCTCATCCTTATGGGGTTGATTCAGGGGGAGATCCGGCCGTCATTCTGGACCTAACCTATGCTGAATTCAAAGCGTTCCATGAAACCTATTATCATCCATCAAACAGCCGCATTTACATGTATGGGGACGATAATCTTGAAACCCGATTACAAATTTTAGACAACGTTCTCCAAGATTTTGACCAGATTGAAGTCGATGCTGAAATCCCACTCTACCCTCTGCGTGATGAATCCTCCCGCCACGTTTACCCCTACTCGATTGAAGAGTCACAAGAAGGGGATGCGAAAAACTATGTGAGCCTGAACTGGCTTTTGCCAGAGGTAACTGATCAAGAAACATTGATGGGGCTGTCAGTTCTCTCTTATGCGATGTCAGCATCATCAGGTGCACCGTTGCAACGGCGCTTGATCGAATCGGGCTTGGGCGAAGATACCTTGGGCGGTGGCATCGGAACGAGTATGCGCCAACCGATGTTTCGCAGCGGGCTGAAAGGGGTAACGAGCGAAAATATCGACAAGGTTGAAGAGCTGGTGCTTGATATTCTCAAATCACTAGCGACAGACGGGTTTGATCCAGATGAAATCGCTTCGGCCGTCAATACAATCGAGTTCCGCATGCGTGAAAACAACACAGGCGGCTTCCCACGCGGGCTGGCATACATGCTGGGCAGCTTGAGCGAATGGCTACACGATGGTGACCCGATCGAAGCGTTGCGCTATGAAGAGGCCCTTGCCAGTGTGAAAGAAAAAATTGCGGCCGGTGGCTACCTAGAATCACTAATCCAACGATTTTTGATCGATAATAACCATCGCACCACATTGGTTTTGGAACCGGATAGCGGCTTAAAAACCAAATTGGAAGAAGCGGAAGAATCACGCTTAGCAGAAGCCAAAGCAGGCATGAGCCAAGCAGATCTTGAAGCGATTATCGAAAATACAAAAACGCTCAAACAGCTGCAAGAGGCCCCTAACCGGCCGGAAGATTTAGCCAAACTCCCCTCTTTGGCTCTGTCAGATTTAGAAAAAGAGATTAGCACGATTCCGATTAACATAAGCGATCATGGCTCCGCCGTGATGCTGAACCACAACCTGTTTACCAATCGGATCATTTACACCCGCGTCGGCATGAACCTGCGAGTTGTGCCTCAAGATTTACTCCCGTATGTCCCGCTTTTCAGCTACGCGCTAACTGATCTTGGGCTACAGGGGGAAGATTACATCAAACTGTCTCAACGCATTGGGATGAACACCGGGGGCGTGGGTGCCAGCCGGATGATCAGCAGCAAACGTGAGAGCGAAGAATCGATTGCGTGGCTGTGGCTGCGTGGCAAAGCAACGCTCGATAAAAGCGACGAGCTACTAGACCTAATGCGGGACATTTTGCTGACCGTTAACCTCGACAATCAGGAACGCTTTAAACAGATTCTGCTAGAAGAAAAAGCGGGCGAAGAAGCGGGATTGGTTCCGAGCGGGCATTCGGTTGCCCTCGGCCGGTTAAAGGCCGCATTCTCTGAAGCTAGCTACATTTCAGAATCAATGGGGGGTGTTAGCTACCTCTTCTTCTTGCGCAAACTGGTTGATGAAGTTGAAAACGATTGGGGCGGCGTGCTTAACAAGCTCCAAGCGATTCACAAATTAGTCGTGAACCGAAACATCATGCTGACAGATACGACATTGGATGATGAAAGCTACGCCGGTTTTGAAGGCAAGCTCAAAGCATTTTTAGATGCGATGCCTGCGGCCGAACCGGAATTTCAAGTTTGGGAACGGGGCGAATTCCCCGCCCACGAGGGGCTGACCATTCCGGCCCAAGTAAACTATGTGGCACTCGGCGCCAATGTGCACGAAGCTGGATTTACCTATCATGGGGCGTGGAACGTCGCGTTGAATATTACCCGGACCAGCTATTTGTGGGATCGGGTTCGGATGCAGGGTGGCGCTTACGGCGCATTTATTCCGTACAGCGTGCATTCTGGGACAATGGCGTTCTGTTCGTATCGTGATCCAAATCTGACCAATACGTTAGACGTGTACCGCCAAGCGGCCGACTATTTCCGCAATTTAGAGTTGCCCCAGAGCGAAATCGACAAAGCGATTATCGGTGTGATCGGTAGCTTTGATTCGTATCAATTGCCGGATGCCAAAGGGCATACCGCTTTGATGCGCTACCTGTATGGCACAACCAACGATTATCGTCAACGGATTCGTGACGAAGTTTTAGGAACCACGTTGGCCGACCTACGCGCTTTCGGCGATGTGCTCGACGCGATCAGCCAAAACGGCCGGATCGTGGTTGTTGGCTCTAGCGACAACATTGACAGTGCCAATGCAAACGATGGGCTAGGTCTAGAAAAGTTAGCCCTGATGTAGAGAGTATTTTGTATCAAGCAATAAGTGCAAAGTTAGCAGTTCTGCTTTGCACTTATTACTTGGTACTCAAACAGCTTTGATAGTTTCTAAAAACATTTCTGAAATACGGCAGGCACGTTGGGCAGATCCCGCACTATCATGGGGATTGGTCCCGACGATGGGTGCTCTGCATGCTGGGCATATTTCGTTAGCAGAACGGGCTGCGGCAGAAAACGATAAAAGTTGTGCCACGATCTTTGTTAATCCCACCCAATTTGCCCCCACTGATGACTTGGACAAATATCCACGTACGCTTGAACGGGATTTAGAAATGTTGGATGCGGCCGGAATCGACATGGTATTCACACCAACACCGGCCGTTATGTATCCAGACGGCTTCGGCACACGCGTATTGGTCGATGGGGTCACAGCTCGGCTAGAGGGTGAACATCGGCCGGGTCATTTTGATGGGGTAACTCAGGTTGTTAGCAAGTTGTTCAACATCGTTCAACCGAACCGGGCCTATTTTGGGCAGAAGGATGCTCAGCAGACGGTTGTACTCAAAAAACTGGTACGGGATCTCAATTTTAATCTAGATTTAATCGTCTGCCCCACCGTTCGTGAGCCGGATGGATTGGCGATGAGTTCGCGCAATCGGTATCTTTCGGCCGAAGAGCGGCAACGTGCCACCGTGCTCTACCAATCCTTAAGCCAAGCGGCAAAAATGATTGAAGATGGAGAACGAGATGGTGAAACTGTACGACAGATGATCGCAAACACAGTCAACACAACGCCCCACGCAGAATTAATTTATGCGTCAGTCGCAAGCGCCCTAGATTTGTCCGAACTCGATCGGATCAGCGGGAACATTTTGATCTCTTTGGCCGTTTTAGTGGGAGACACACGCCTGATCGATAATTTCATGATCGATGACATCAAACCTTAGCGGTGTCTGTTTCACGACGATTGGAAGATTTAGAGAGAGAGAGAGGAACAAACAAATGCAGCATAAACTTTTTATAGCCACGTTATTATTGGCCAGCCTTTTTATGGTTGCCTGTCAACCAACTGTTGAAACAGAAACAGCGGCTCCAACCCCAGAAGCTCTTCCGGCACAGCAAGATTCTGAGGAAGAAGCGGTTGAAATGGCTGAGCCAACGGCCGCATTGCCGACACCAACTGAAGATGTAAATTTCCCTGCAACAAGCACCCCTATCCCAGCAGACACCGATTCGATGGAGGACACCGACATGTCTATTTTCCGTAATCAGCCCAAAGTGGCTATGGCACTTGAAGACTTAAGCACGCGACTAGGTGTTGCGGCTGATGCGATTCAAATTGTGGCGGTCGAGGCTAAAACTTGGCCCGATTCTAGTATGGGTTGTCCTCAAGAAGGGATGATGTATATGCAGGTTTTGGTAGAAGATGGGATGCTGATCCAATTAGAAATGGATGGAAAAATCTACAATTACCACAGCGGCCCAACACGTGAACCGTTTTTGTGTGAGAATAAATAACTCATACTTAGACGCGCCAACGGCACGTCTCTACTAATTTCACACTAACGCAAAGACGCCCATCGTGGCGTCTTTTTTTATGCCTACACACTCATCACAAGCCGGAAGCCCATGTGTCCGGTTGAACTATCAGGGGTGTTATGTGTCCTTGCCCCCACACGGTAGCGATTGCAGTAGGATTTGTGGCATAGATAAGAGCCACCTTTCATGACTTTGGCCTCGCCTTGGGGTGGCCCGGCCGGATTTTGACGCGGAGCCTGTGTATGAAACGTAGGATGAAACCAGTCTGCGCACCACTCCCACACATTGCCGCTCATGTTGTACAGCCCATAGCCGTTCGGCCGGAACTGATCAACCGGACAAGTGCCTAAAAAGCCGTCTTTATTGGTGTTTTTCGTTGGGAAATTCCCTTGCCAAATATTGCACTGATGTTTCCCCTTAGGCAGCAGAGTATCCCCCCAAGGATATTTTTTCTGCACTTTCCCCCCACGCGCAGCAAACTCCCATTCAGCCTCTGTCGGCAGACGCATACCGCGCCAAGCGGCATAAGCGACCGCATCGTTCCAAGAGACATGGACCACAGGGTGGTTATCGCGGCCGTTCAGATTAGACGTTGGCCCTTCAGGCTTGCGCCAGTTCGCCCCAAACACCTGCCGCCACCATTCTGCTCCCGGAACGGAGCGTGTTGGAGGAAAATTTTCTGGCAAGAACAGGTGGAATACAAACGACCATTCAAACGTTTCAGCTTCGGTTTTATAGCCGGTTGCCTCGACAAACTCAGAGAACTGCTGATTGGTCACCGTATGCGGTGCGATCCAAAATGGATCAACAGTCACTTCGCGCACCGGCCCCTCACCATCGGCCGGAAAGCCACGTTTGTACTCGCTCCCCATCAAAAACGATCCACCATCCAGCCTGACCATCCCGGCCGTTGATCCTTTTTGCTCAGGTTTTTGTTGGATGGCTTGCGCCCCAGCCGTCCCTCGGGAGACAGCACAGCAGTTGGTTTGATTGGTCATTGGTTTATTTTAGCTAAAGTCGTTCAGTTTGACCCATTATTGTCGGCTAAATCGAGCCGTTGATAATATTGAACTTGAGGAAAGGCTGTAAAACCTGCTTTTTCATAAGCCCGTCTAGCGGGAGCATGGCCGTCATCCCCACCCGTCCCCACAAAAGCAACCTTCATTCCGGCCCCGCGCATGCGGTCCAATGCCGTTTCATTTAATCGGGAGCCAATGCCCATCTTTTGAAAAGCTGGATCAACCGCCAGCAAATAAATCTCGCCCGTCTCCCCATCGTCATGAAATTTGTAGACCAGAAAACCGGCAACCGCCCCATCCACTTCACCCACTAAGGTATGGTTACCCTCGGCCGTGCAGGCATCTTGTGCCACGCTTTTTTGCACCTCAACCCCCTGAGGGAACATGGCAGCGTACAGCGCATGTCCCAAAACAGCTTCGAATGATTCAAAAATCGGCTGAAAAGCAGGCACCATCAAATCGATAATGGCGGGTAAGTCGGCCGGGGTGTAATCACGAATTTTAATCATCAATTTAGCCCATTATAGGGGCAGAAATCCTGCGGCTAGAAATGACGACCTGCGGCCTAACAAGCCGAAAAAGCGTCATCTCTAGCCACTGGCCTCATGACTACCGGACCACTACCGGCAAATAGATAAAGTCGGTTGGAACAAATGTAGTCGACGCTTCATCAATCATTAAATGCAGCTCGTAATCGACATTGGGGCCACCCAATTCTTGCAGCCACATGGTGTACTCACCGGCCGGCAATGGGGGCGTAAAGCCTTGTGCCCCAGAACCTTGCCCCATGCTGGGCAGAATGTCTGTGCCAACGGCCGCAGCGTTCATTAGGTAATAGCCCAACAAATCACTTTCTTGTGCCACGTCAGGGTCTACGCCCAACTCGTTCCCGTTCACAATACCTGCAAACGATTGAATGCCTTCACCCGTGTAGGTTTGCAACACCATTTCTGACAGCTGATGTCCGGCCGGAACGGTAAACGTCACAAAGTCACGATCTCCGGGGCCGGTATTGCCTGCGATCCGATTGCCACCCACAGCCAGTGTCCCGACGGTTGGCATAGCCCCATCATCGGACAAATCACCGCTGCTGCTTTCATCATGCACGCTTGGGAATGGGTTGATGGCAAAGGTCATTTCGTAACTCACGCCGCCACCAGTCTCTTGAATCCAAAATGTGTATGCGCCAGGGCCCAGCGGCCCGGTAAAACCGATCGCATCGGGAGCATCACCCATCGAGGCCAACATATCGATCCCAACATCGCTTCCGCCAAACAGGTAATAACCGTTTAGCAGCGCGGGATCCGCATCATCGGGATCAACGTCCATTTGAGTGCCGTTAACCACCGCGATAAACGAAACTGAAATCCCGTCGTAGCTGTCTAAATTAACCGCGGTGAGCTGGTGTCCGGCCGGAACTTCTAGGGTCAGGTAGTCCCGATCCCCAGCACCCGTTGACCCAGCAACCGTGTTGTCACCGGCTGCGACAGTAACCTCGGTGGGTGCCATACCGTCATTGGACAGGTCACCATCAGCAGATTCAGTATGCCCGTTTGAGGGGGTTATGGTGACAGCTGCTACACTAAAGGTAAAGCTGTAATCTTCTTCCCCACCGGTATCTTGAATCCAAAATGTGTATGTTCCGGCGGCTAGCGGCGGGGTGAACCCCATCGCCCCAGCCCCCTGCCCAATGCTGGGCAAAATGTCTAAGTTAAAGTCCCCACTGCCAAACAGGTAGTAGCCGAGCAGATCAGCTTGATCTGGCGCATCGGGATCGATCGTCATTTGGGTACCGCTTACTACCCCAATAAACGACACGGAGCTGCCTGAATAGCTTGTCAGCGTGATGCTAGACAGTTCATGTCCGGCCGGGATTTCAACAGAAAAATAGTCACGGTCTCCATTACCGGCTGATCCAGCCAATAAATTGTCACCGGCCGTAAATGTTAACGCAGTTGGGCTGGTCCCCGCGTCGGCCAAATCGCCATCTATTACTTCATCATAACTCGTTGAAGCAAAGCTAACTGTGGCCACACTAAAAAGCGCAATAAGCCCCGCCAACATGAAATAGATATTTTTTTTCATAAACCAATTCCTCTCTAAATACATTTGGTGTTAAATATGCACAGCCTCCCTCATTTGTGAGCCGATTATTTCAGCTACTCGGCTCACGACCATTAACTACCCTACATTCTCAGCTAATATTTATCCCGTTTGCCGCTGTGTCTTGGGGGACTTTGAAAGGTTGCGGGTGCACCAACTTAAACAAGATGGCGCTTAATCGCTTTTTCCCACTTCCGTTCAAAAACCGTTTTGCCGTTTTCAGACACGCTAAGCTGGTTCTCGACATAAAAATGAGCCGCGTCACAGTGCATTCGACTGTTGGTCTTGATTTGAATGCGCCAATTGTCCCGATTGACTTCTTCTTGGTGAGAAATTTCGACTCGGGCCGATAGTGGATCATCTGGCAAAATCGAATAGATCTCGACCGCTTTTGAATCAACCTCAAGCCCGTGGTTCAAATATTTAATCCGCCCCTCGTCGTCTGTGCGGGTGTAAAAGCTACGGCCGCGTAAATCTGTGCTCCATTCTCTAGGATGGGATGGCTCGCGTAAAAACTCGTGCGGAATTGGTGGAGCCAATTTGACAGGTTCAAAAGGATCATCAATCAAAAAGTCTAAGTCGCTGTCCTGTGGTGTGCGCAAAGGGAGGCTCAAGTTGCAATCGTACCTGTAAATTTTGAGCATCGAATTTTGGGGCGATGGCCACACCAATGGCCAATAGCTGTTCGATATCGACAGGCGCAAGCGATGCCCGGCCGGGATGCTGTATGCGGCCACATTTAATTTAAGCGCCACATCAATTTCCTCACCCGGAATCAATGGCTCCGGCCGTTCATACCCGTTGCGATGAGTCAGGTTCAGCACCCCGTAGCTAATCAGCACCGACTCACCATCCGGCCGAACGTCACACAGCCGCACCGCGACAAAGCCGGTCTCGCTGTCGCTTTTTAACTTTAGCTGCACCTCTGGAAAGCCCAGAATATCAAGCGGGTGCTCAAGCATATCGCTCGTAAACGATAACGCCTCACCATCGGCCGATTGCTGGTTACCCGGCAGCTGCCCTGTACCGCCGTATCCCCACCATTGGCCGCCATCAGCCCCAAACGATTGTTTGGTAGCCACGCTGCCGAGCCAGAACTTATCATTACTTTCCGGCTCAATATCATCTCTCATCGGGTCATTGGGCGGGTCTTTAAACACAGCGTAGTCAACCATATCAACCGCGGCCGAAGGCCAAGTCTGATCAGCCACCCACCGGCCGTACCGCTCGTCATACCCCGACTGGGGCGGCATCGAATCGAGCATCCACGTGGTCAACATCGGCTCATCTTCGATCCCATTTGGGTCATCCTTTAGCCATCGATCCCACCAACGCACACTTTCTTGCAAAAAGCCGATGGCAGGCGCAGGATACCCTTGGGCCGGATACACATGTCCCCAAGGGCCAAGCAACCCTTTGCGCGGCCCCTTTAGATTTTCAAGCACACGAATAACAGAATTGGGATACCCATCTGACAACCCGCACACGGCGTAAACCGGAATCTCAATCGCATCGTAATCGACACTAATCGACCCATGTTTCCAAAACGCATCAAATGTTTGGTGCTCTAGCCAGCGTTCAACCCATGGGGTTTGTTGTTCAAGTCGGGCCAACCAACTCTCGCGCCACCCGTCGCCAACCAGGCGTGGGTCCGGCGGGATGGGTAGGTCGGCCAACATGATTGATGCCCACGAAAGCATTTCGCTCGCGCACACGCATCCGCCCAAATAATGCACATCGTCTGTGTAGCGATTGTCAGTAAAAGCCACAGCGATTACCGCTTTGAGCGCAGGCGGCCGTAGGGCAGCAATTTGCAGACAGTTAAATCCACCCCACGATTTGCCCGTCATCCCCACGCTGCCGGTACACCATGGCTGATCGGCAATCCAAGCGATTGTGTCACACCCATCTTGCAATTCTTGAGCCGTATATTCATCGGTGATAAAGCCGTCAGACTCTCCCGTCCCCCGCACATCTACCCGCACAACCGCATATCCGGCTTCGGCCAAAATCGGCTGGCGCAGGGCATCACGCGTGGCGGTGCCGTCGTTTTTCCGATACGGAATATATTCAAGAATCGCTGGAACCGGTTGCTTTTCGGCCGTTACCGGCCGCCACATACGGGCCGCTAGCCGGGTCCCATCTGGCAGCGGAATCCAAAAGTGTTCTTTTTCTTCTATTTCAATCTTTTCCATCTCAAATTACCAAAACCACCATTTTGTCTAACACTTAAATAGGAAATAGTGGCCTTACACCCTTTTTACCCAGCCAAATGGGTCTTAAGACGGATGAACCCGCCTATTAATTCAGGTACGATTTAAACCGTACAACACAACGCTTGATCTTATAGCATCAAACAAGCAAATCTGACAAATAAAGGATTCTGAAGAACCTTTTGCTCCAGCCTGGTTAAAACCATAAACGGAGCAGTGGATACATATTTAGCTCCAAACTAAGCATATGGCAACCGTTCAAATCTTTCGCAGACAATCTGAAAAACTAATCTCACATCCCGGCCGACTCTTGCTCACCCTTGTTGTCTGGTCAGCATGGCTGTGGCTCTACACCCCAACATTGGTTCATCTCCGTCATATTTTCACCATCGAAGATTTTCGGACCAACCAAATTTTGTTGGTAGGCATTGTCGGGCTGCTGGTTTATCGATGGATCGAATCTCCGCTAAATGATCAAACAGATGAGCAGGATGAACGGGGGCAATCTCGGTTATTTCCGTTGTTGCTTGTTGTGGGCTCAACCTATCTGTGGTTGGCGGTTGAGCGCTGGCTGGCAATCAATACGATTTCAGCCACGCTGTTTGGGATCGGCAGCTACGGGCTGCTGGGGCTTACCCTTGATTCTCAACGTTGGCGACGGGGATTACCGGCCGCCGTTCTGGTGATTGGCACGCTCCCGTTTGGGGCACACATCGAAACCTTTTTGGGGTATCCACTACGCATCGCCACCGCAAAATTAGTGGGCGATATGCTGGCAACGGCCGGATATGCTTCTATCGGAGTTGATACGATCCTCATCTTTGAAAATGGTATTTCAAAAGTAGATCTGCCCTGTTCTGGGGTTCAGAGCCTATGGACCGGCTCCCTATTTTTCTTAACCGCATCATGGTTAGAAGACAAAAAAATCGGGTTCCGCTGGCTGCTTGTGCTGCTGCTGTTTGTCATCATGCTCATTGTTGCCAACACCTTTCGGGTTGCGGTTCTAGTCACTGTGGGCGAAGCGCTCGGCTGGCACTTACTGGCCGAAATGCTGCATGTCCCCTTAGGCGTTCTCGGCTTTGTAGGGGCCTGTGCAGTGGCACTATTTTTGCTCCGTCAGTTTGTACACAACACAAAAACCAATCCGTCAGCTGATGCGCAAACGACCTCTTCAAGCAGATTTAGTCAGCTATTTTCATTTGCCGATAGCAATCTAAATTATGGATTTGTTCTACTCGTCATCTTAATGTCCACATTGCTGTATGTGGCCAAACCGATCTCAGTTTTTGCTGACGAACCGACAAATCTCACATTTTCAGATCAATTAACGCTAACAGAAGTTCCGTTAACCCCTGAAATTAAAGCGTGGCTCACACGGGATGGGGCTGAATCGGCCGACCGTTATCGCTTTGAGTGGCACAGCGAGCATGGCACACGCACCGGCTCGATGATCTTTGTCAGCAGTCGATCATGGCGGGCCCATCACCGGCCAGAACGCTGTTTTGAAGTCTATGGACTTGATGTGCAAGACAACGGAACCCATCTAGTCAATCACATGATGCCGATCCGGCAGGTGGACCTGGCAAACACAGCTGGCGAAGTCGATTACACAGCCGCCTATTGGTTCCAATCGGCCGACACCATAACGGACGATTATGGCAGCCGGATGTGGTCAGACTTAAGCGCACCCAACACCCGCTGGATGTTGGTGACCGTTTTGTTTGACGAAGGGTATCCGGCCGATGACCCTGCCATCCAAGAATTTTATTTAGAAATAAACAATACCGTGGCCCTTAATTTAACCGGCGAACACACGGAGAAATAATATGAATGAACCAACAAATAGCAGTATCAGGCAAAGGTTAGTTAGTCTGGGTCCCATCTTAGGCTACCTCATCTTCTGGATTTACAATCTCACATTTATCGGCTTTATCGCCTTTGGGTTTGGCCCCGTTGTTTTTCCGGCCGTTATTCAAGGGGTCAGAGCCGGTTTTAT